>NZ_NSKF01000002.1:0-286916 GCF_002287015.1 Kocuria sp. WN036 | reverse complement strand
GCCCGATCCCGGAGATCGCCCGGCTCGGGCGGACCCTGCGCCGCTGGAGGGCCGCGATCCTGGCCTACTTCGACACCGCCGGAGCTTCGAACGGCCCCACGGAGGCGATCAACGGGGTCATCGAGACGATGCGCCGGGTAGCCCGCGGCTTCCGGAACTTCGACAACTACCGGCTACGCGCCCTGCTCGCCGCCGGCGGCCACCGGCCCTGGCGAAAGGCTCCTAACCATGCTCATCTGTGAAGGGCCGGTTTGCTCCCCGCAAGTCGGTGGTGCTCAACTGAGCGAGTTCCGACTGTACTTCGACACGCTCGCGCTCAGTAACCACGTGGAGGTTGTCTACTAGGCGGGCTAGGTCAAGCAAAAAGGCCTTATGACCCTCCGATCCGGGAGCCTCGCCGAGCCGTGTCTGTAACGGCGGTAGTAGGGCTGCCTCAAACAAGTCCGTAACCGCATGGACGGCTGCGGCTTGGTGCGGCTGATCCTCAAAGCGAAACTTCACGAGGTGCCCTCTCCAGCATCACAAGCTTTGACTGCAGACGGGGAGCCAACGTCAATGTTGTCGCGTCGCTGACTCTGTCTCCGCGCAGGATTAGTGTGTCGTCATTGGTTAGTCCCAGTGCATCAGCAGTGGACAGGTCGAATGAATCAAGCGAGACCAGTAGACGTCCGGCGCCGCGCTTGTTTTCATCGGCTGCCACGAACTCGTACACACACACTCCGTCTACGTCGTGCTGAGTCACCTGGGCGTCGAGACGAGTAGATGTGGATTTGAGGACAACTTCCCAGGCGACTGCAAGGGGGTCTGCGCCTTCGACGACGGGCGGGCCAGCGAGTCGATCGAGCGACAGTTGCACGTAGTCAAGTCCGTTCATGCCATCAGTAGCAGTGATGGGAGTCTCGATGGTGAGGCTAGTGGGGCGGGTGCGAAAAATGCGGAATCCAAGCTTCGGAGAGGTTGGGGTTGCACCTTCAATTGCCTGTCCAGCTCGGCGCAAGCGTTCGGCTGTCACATCAAAGATTGTCCTGTATCCTGCGTCAATTGCGTTTTTGCCAGACTCCTGAGATGCGTCAGGTTCCTCAGGGACTTGCACCAGCACCCATCGACGCTGCTTGCTATCTATTGCGTTTTGCCGCCAGACAGCTTCGCCGGTGGATCCGGAACCGGCAAAAAAATCGATGATGAGGTCGTTGTCTTCGGGCGCGACACCGCTAATGAATCTTGATAGCACTTCCACTGTTTTTGGATCATCAAAGACTTTCATGTCCATTAGCTTGTCTAACCGAGTTTGCTCGGGACCACGGGCTTTCGAGAAGGTTGAGCCGGGCGCCCAGAATTCCTGCTCGTGAAGGTATCTCTTGAGTCGGATGCGCTTATCAAATGTCTCGGGGAAGATCAGTCGACCTCGTTTGTCATACTCCTCCATAACAGACCGCTCGACCGCCCATCCCTTTTGTGGTGCGCTGTATCCCTTGTATGGATACATCAAGTTTTCACGAGGGTTAGGGCTACGAAGATCTCCTGATGTCCATACACCGGCGTCGTCCATGTTGGCGAAATATGAATGGGCCTTTGAGGGGTGCCCTTCTGGAAGTTCTCTATACCATTTACGAAGCTCTTTGGATGCAGGGGCGTAATTAGTGCCAAACTCAACCTTCAGTTGTTTATGCTTGGCGTATATTTCTTCCAGACCTGTCTTTTTCTCGAGCCACTTCCTATCAATGGACTCGAGATGTGATTTATCTCGAGCGTAAATGAGGATGTAGTCTTGGCCGCCACCGGTCAACTTTGCATCGTTCTTTCGCCCGCCTTGCCATGTAATCAGGTCAATGAAGTTGGTCGCGCCGAAGATGGCATCCATAAGAAGACGCAGATGATGAACTTCATTATTGTCAATAGAAGCCAGGATGACGCCATCACGTTGAAGCAGATGGCGGGCGAGTGTTAGGCGTGGAAACATCATGGTCAACCATGGCGCGTGTTTTTTTCCTGAAACTTCGACCCTGCTGGTGAGCATGTTGCCTTGTTCGTCTAGTTGGCCAGAGGAGCGCAGGTATTGTGGCTCAGGTACAGAAAACTTGTCGTTGTAGTTGAATTTTTCTCCGGTGTTATATGGAGGGTCAATATAAATGAGTTTAGCTTGCCCGCTATAACCGCTCCGCAATAGCTTCAACACCTGGAGGTTGTCCCCTTCAATTAGGACATCGCGTGCGTTGTCCCAGTCCACGGAGGAGGATGGGTCGGGAACCAGTGTGGCCGTAGTGCTAGTGCGGGCGTCTTGGCGTGCGCGTTCGATCCCAGGCCAGCTGAACGTGAACGCAGGTTTGCTCGTGTCCGACGCTCCCAGAGCGTTCAGTAGTGAAGCCGTATCCAGATTTCCATCCTTAAAGGCGGACGGGACCAAATCTTGAAGCTGCTGAAGCAACTCTTCTTGTGCATTTGGTGTGGCTGGGGGGACATGCTGGTTTGTCATGCAGGGGGCTCCTTGTTCAGGCGGGTCGAGTGGTCCCAACTCTAGCTGCAGCTTCCGACACGAGGAGAGAACGGTCTTGGCCTGATATAATTTTTGGATTTATTATGGCACATTAGTAAGCGAGTGTGCATGGTTTAAGCGTAGTTTTCTTTTCTTTCGCATGGATATTCAAATGTCATCATCGCTGCAGAGCATTCCGTTGATCGCTCATACTTCCCCATCAGACATTTGCGACAGACAGGTGATCAAGTGCCGCGTCGAAGGCGGACTGCCTCTGCTTCCCTGTAACTTCTCAGCAATGGTGATGCCCGACCAGGCTAATTGGGGCTTTCCGCACTATGGGGGTAAGGTCGATATGAATCTGCGCACCAACGTGTCCGCATTGTCGATACAAGACCAAAAGCAGTAGGGAAAGGGACAAGAATGGCTCAGAGCGTACAGATTATCCTGGAAGACGACCTCGAGGGCGGGAAAGCGGATGAGACCGTCCAGTTCTCCCTCGACGGCAAGGATTACGAAATCGACCTGTCCACCGCCAACGCCGAGAAGCTGCGCGAAGCCCTGCGCCCCTACGCCGCCGCCGGGCGCAAAGCCGGCCGCACCACCACGGCCCGCAGCACCGGGGCAGGGGCCTCGAAGTCAGACCCGGACACCGCCAAGATTCGTGCCTGGGCGAAGGAGAACGGCCACCCGGTCTCCGACCGCGGCCGCATCCACCAGTCCGTCAAAGACGCCTACTACGCCGCCCACTAACCCAGCACCACCCACACCGGCACCGGGCCATGCCCGACCACCGGAACAGCCCCCCACTCGTCGCTTTGCCACGTTCCCTCTCCAGGTGGGAACCGGCCCGTCGGCAAAATATCTTGGGCATTAGAACCGGCGCCGCGCAAGCGACGTTCAAAACGCATGAACACGGTAGGGCCCTGCAGGAGCGCTTCCTGCAGGGCCCTTGGCCGCTCCGTCGGATTCTGGACGAGACTGCCCGAGCCTAAATGCGGAGCTCATATCCGCTTGTCGGTGCGCGATACTCCGAGCTTTCACCTGTTAGTTGTGAAGAACCAGCAGCGGAACTAATTCATCTTTCAGCACCCTGGGCATGGCTCACGGGTTCCGCCATTTCGAAGCAGGCACCTCATCACTTTGTGGGCGAAAGGCCCTCGCATCACCGGGGGTGGGGTGCGGAAGTGGGAACATCATGAGTATCGATCATCTTTCTACCCCTTGGTAATCTCGAGTTATCGCGTAAGGGCAGGATCAGCCGGGGGGCTGAACCTCCAGCGCGGATCGCGCTCAGGTGATCGGTCGAGGGGGCGCCGGGGGACGCCCCGCGTCCACCCTGGACCGCGCTGGTCGCCCCTTTGGCCCCCGACTACGGGCCCTGCTGGGGGTTGGCCCTGAATCCACACGGAAGGAGCGCGGGCACCCGCGTCGCTCGACGACCCACAGGACCACCCATCCCACCCCACCGCCTGTCCTCAGCAGAAGAGAACCCGGCCCACCAGCACCGGTGAGCCGGGTTCCTCCGGCGTGGACCATGGGAAAGCCGCCCGCAGCCACATTCCTCCCCTACCGGGGCCGGTGTTATCGGTTGAGCTGTTGGGCGTAGGCGCGCACGGCGTTCTCGGTCACGGCTCTGGCAGTGCCGTCGTGCTCAGTGAGCTCCTCGATCAGATCCGAGACGTCCTGAGCCACCCGCACCCCCAGCTGGATGGTGGGCTCCCGGCGCGGCCGGCCACGGCCGCGCTTCGGCGCCGCGGCCGTGGGTTCCGCCGCCGGTGCCGCCTGCACCGGCGGGGACGACACCACCGTTGCCACAGGCTGGGGTGTGGTGGCGGGGGCTGGGAGTGTGTAGTCGACCGGGTCGATGTGCTCATCCGGGGCCGGGCGAGGCCGGCGACGCTGGAGAGAGGCGGGACGCTCGGGCTTGTCGGTCATCGCAGCACCTTCTTTGCGATCGCGGTGTAGGCCTCCAGCACCCGGGTGCCCTTGCGGTATTGGCCGTATCACTCCCCTTCAGATCCGCACCTCCTGGACGATCGCCCGGCCCGGGATCAACGGCTCCAGGAACAACCCCGTGGCGCGCAGCTCCTCGAGGCTGGCGACGGCCGCTCGGCTCATGATCGTCTCCTCCACCCCACCGACGACGATCCCGGCCTCCTTCAGGGTGTCCGGGGCGCCGAGCTGCTGGCGGTGCCGGCGGAACTGGGCGACCGTGCGCCGCGCCCCGTCCATCCCATCGATGCCGTCACTGGTGACGGTGGCGGCATAGACCATCGTGTCCGCCGCGTTCAACGCCGACAGCGTCAACGGCCCACCCTGCCGGTTCGGGCAGTCAATGACCACCACATCCGCCTGAAGGCCGGTCAGGGAGATCTTCAGCCGCAGCTCTGCGTGATCGGCCCGGTCGGCCTCGCGGTTGGAGACGTTGCGGGCCGAAAGAATCACCCGGAGGTTGGGATGCCACCCGCTGGGGAGCGCGAGATCTGCGGCCCGGTCTTCAAGTGCCTCATTACCCAGCATCGCCCCGACGTGCGTCCCGGGAGCGCCCGTGGAGAGAACCGACCCACGCCGGGCAATCACCACAAACCCAATTCTTTCTTTTTGTGAACTCCCGCATGGATTATGGGACGCACAAAAGCATCGTTTTTTCTACCCCGGAGGGAAGGGTCGATCAGGGCGCCGCACAAAGGTCTTGTGGTGCTTTCCCGAAAAACTGTCCCGGAATAGCAGGGGCGTTGCCACCGGACATCACGTTCCGGGGCGTGGGTGCGCTCGTCCATCGGCATGACCTGGACGGAGCCCCAGGTCATGACCCCTTTTGTCTCGAGTCGAGCCTCGGCGGGGGTCTGCAACAGCGACCCTCACCGACCAACTGCGTCAGGGGGAGGAGATCCCTTGCCGGGTCGACCCAAGAGCCGAGACACGCCCGTGATCAAAGCGAGACTTTTTCGTTATCTCTCGGTTAGTGTTCTCTCCGTGCCGGTCGCCTCACCGATCGGCATCCCCGTGCACATCGCCGAATTCTGCCGGTGCCCGGGGCCCCCAGAAAACATCGCTCGGCAGAAGCGGGGGAACCATGAACGGTCCCTCCCCCGGGACCTAGGGGTTAAGTCGTCAGGGCCCCCATCCTGACGACCGGGTGTCTCCCACCCGCATCCGACAGCTCACCTCGCAGGCAAGAGGGAGGACATCACTCATGCCCATTTTCCAGTCCCGCATGCCCCGCCACCGCGCCCAGAGCTCGTTCCGCCTCGGACGCACCGCGATCCTGACGGTCGCCGGCGGCGCCCTGGCGCTCAGCAGCGTAGCCCCGGCCCAGGCCGCCCCCGCCGCAGCCCCCCAACAGCTCATCAGCATCCAGTCCCAGTCCGGCAAGGCCGCGAGCATCGCCGCCGCGGCCAAGAGCCAGCTGGGCGTGGGCCAGGACTGCACCGCCCTGGTCACCAAGTCCCTGCGCGCCGCCGGGATCAACCACCACGGGTGGCCGGCCTCCTATCTGAAGCTCGGCACCCGGGTCTCCGCCGCCCAGGCCCAGCCCGGTGACCTGGTCTACTACGCCAACGGCGGCATGGGCTTCGCCCACATCGCGGTGTACATCGGCGGCGGAAAGGCCGTCCACGGCGGCTGGAACGGCAACCAGACGGTCATCCAGACCGTCAACGTCGGCTCCGGCCCCGTCTACCTCCGCGTGCGCTGACCCCCCGCACCTGAGCGGGGAGTACGGTTCCCGGCCACCCCGAGGCAACCGCACTCCCCGCATCCACCAGAGGCGACCTCCGGATGCGGGGAACATCGCGGCAAGGTCCACCGCGAGAATCCATCCGGGGACCACTCTTCCCAGTCTGATATATGAGTCGTATGCTCGACCCGGATCCGCCAGCGGACCGATCACCAACTCGACGAGGAGTGGAACGGCATGCGACAACTCGCGCACCGGCTCGACCGGCTGGGCACCGAGACCGCCTTCAGCGTCGCGCAAGCCGCGGCCGCCTGGACGGCGAAGGGGAACCGCGTGTACCCCTTCCACCTCGGCGACATCAACATCCCGACGGCCCCGCACATCATCGAGGCGATGGACCGGGCCATCGCCGACGGTCACACGGGCTACTGCCCCGGCCCCGGCATCCCGCAGCTGCGCGAGGCCCTCGCCGAGGACATCGGCTCGCGCCGCGGCATCGGCCTCAGCCCCGAGAACGTTGTGGTGATGACGGGCGGCAAGCCCGTCATCACGAAGTTCCTGCAGGCGGTCATGAACCCCGGCGACGAGGTGCTCTATCCGAATCCCGGCTTCCCGATCTACGAGTCGCAGATCGAGTACCTCGGCGGCACGGCCGTGCCGTACCGCTACCTCCCCACGGAGGACGGCTTCGCCATCGACCTCGACCAGGTGCGCGCCGCGATCACCCCGAGCACGGTCGCCATCGTCTACAACGATCTGCAGAACCCCATCTCGGCCGAGTCGACGGCGGCCGAGCGCGAGGCCGTCGCGCAGCTCGCCCAGGAGCACGACCTCTGGGTGCTCTCCGACGAGGCCTACTTCGAGACGCGCTACGAGGGGGTCTCGAGCTCGATCGCGTCGCTCCCCGGCATGGCCGAGCGCACCGTCATCCTCTACACGTTCAGCAAGAAATTCGCGATGACCGGCTCACGCCTCGGCTGCGCCGTCGCGCCCCCGGAGATCGCCACGGTGCTCAGCACGCTCAACACCAACGACGAGTCCTGCACCACGCACTACGTGCAGTGGGCCGGCATCGCAGCACTCCGCGGCCCCCAGGAACCCGTGCAGCAGACGCTCGACATCCTGCGCGAGCGCCGCGACGCCGCATGCGAGCTCGTGAACGCCATCCCCGGCATGCACGTGGCCGTACCGCAGTCCACGTTCTACCTGTTCCCCGACGTCACCGCCGCCATGGAGCGCATGGGCTGCACCGCGGTCGGCAACTTCGCCACGGCAGCGCTGCACCAGACCGGCGTCTCCTTCTGCACGCGGGAGCACTTCGGCCGGCGCCAGCCCGGCGAGGACCGGCAGTACATCCGGCTCGCCTACTCGGGCATCGACGTCCCCGACATCCGCGAGGGCCTCGGCCGCCTGCGCGAGTGGATCGAGACGGCATGAGCCGGGTGGTCGTCACGGGACCGATTCCCGACGCCGCGATCGAGAAGCTCCGCGCCGCCCACGAGGTCGAGATGTGGCCGGATCCGGAGCCGATCGGCCGCGAGGAGCTCATGCGCCGGGTGGCCGGGGCAGATGCCGTGGTGAGTCTGCTCACCGAGCGCATCGACGCCGAGCTGCTCGATGCAGCCGGACCGCAGCTGAAAGTGGTCGCGAACGTCGCCGTCGGCTACGACAACATCGACGTGCCCGCCTGCAGCGAACGCGACGTCGTGGCCACCAACACACCCGGCGTGCTCACGGACGCCACCGCCGACATCGCCTTCGGTCTGATCCTCATGGCGACCCGCCGGCTCGGCGAGGGGGAACGGCTCATCCGCTCCGGCCAGGACTGGAAGTGGGGCATGTTCTTCCTGCTCGGCAGCGGCCTGCAGGGCAAGACCCTCGGCGTGGTGGGCATGGGCGGCATCGGCCAGGCGACCGCGCGCCGCGCCAAGGCCTTCGGCATGGAGGTCGTCTACCAGTCGCGCAGCGAGATCGATCCCGGGATCGCCGCCGCGCTGGGCGCCCGGCGGGTCGAGCTCGACGAGCTGCTGGCCGTCTCCGACGTCGTGTCGGTGCACTGCCCCTATGGGCCCGCCACGCACCACCTGATCGGTGCCGAGCAGCTGGCGGCGATGAAGGACTCCGCGTACCTCGTCAACACCGCGCGCGGGCCGATCGTCGACGAGGCGGCGCTCGCGGCCGCGCTGCGCGAGAACCGGATCGCGGGCGCCGGACTGGACGTCTACGAGCACGAGCCCCAGGTGCATCCCGAGCTGCTGGAGCTCGACAACGTGGTGCTGGTACCGCATCTGGGCTCCGCCACCGTGGAGACGCGCACCGCGATGGCGGTGCTCGCCGCCGACAACGTGCTCGCCGTGCTCGGCGGGCAACGGCCACCGACACCGATCAAGTAGCAGCTGGACCGCCGGTTCCACCTCGAGCGGCGTGGGATTCCGGGGCCACGTCCCCGGCAGGACGGCCGCGGCGGTGACGCCGGCGACCACCCCTCACGAGGTGCCGCGGAGCCAGTCCTCGAACCGGGTCGGGGCGGTCGTGAAGTCCGCACGGGGCAGCAGGCCACCGTTGCCGAGAGCGGTGAACGGCACCGGCACCCGGAGGACCTTCCGGCGTCCTCCACGGTGCTGGTCGATCGCACGGGCCAGCTCCGCCATGTCGCGAACCTCGGGCCCCGCGATGACGGCGTCGTCGGAGGTCGCGGAGCCGCCGGGCTCCAGGGCCCGGTCGGCGACGAACGCGGCGGCTTCATCGGCGGCCAGCGGCCGGGAGCGCATCCCGGGCACCGCGGAGAGCGGGCCGACGCGCAGCTGCGACAGCAGGGTCTCGGCCAGCTCGTACCACTGCGCCGAGGCCACGAACGTGACCGGGACCGGGCCGGCACGGTAGGCCTGCTCCTGGGCGGCCTTGCCCGCGTAGTAGCCCATCCACCGGTGCACCTCGGGCTCCCGGGCGTTGAGGATGGTGACGCACACGATCCGGGACACCCCTGCCCGCTGTGCCGCCGCCTGCACGTTGCGGGCGGTGGTGGTGAAGAAGTCGACGGCGCGCTTGCGGGACAGCGTCGCCAGGTGAAGGCAGTCCACCACGGTGGAGACCCCCTCGAACGCGGCGTCGAGGCCTTCACCGGAACAGACGTCGACGCCCTGCCCGCGCGAGACCTCGACGACGTCGACGCCGCGCTCCCGCAGCTGTGTCACCACCCGCGCGCCCAGCTGCCCGGTAGCCCCCAGGACCGCCACCCTCCGGTGCTCGCCCTCACCCGTGCTCTCCATGGCCCACCGTCCCCTTCCCGCCGTCCGTGCCTCGGTGCTGCTGGCACCGATTCTCCTCGTGTGCTCGTTCTGGCGCGACTGACACTTTTTGTGCTGTCGTCGACTTCCTGCCGCAACGCTGGGAGCATGGACCCATG
The DNA here is from genome assembly GCF_002287015.1 of Kocuria sp. WN036. NCBI lineage: Bacteria > Bacillati > Actinomycetota > Actinomycetes > Micrococcales > Micrococcaceae > Kocuria > Kocuria sp. WN036. The sequence continues at coordinate 277,355 of NZ_NSKF01000002.1, read as the reverse complement.
ATCAGCAACGTGGCCGTCATCGTGTTCGACGAAGTCTCCCCCTTCGAGCTCGGGGTGGCCTGCGAGGCCTGGGCGATCGACCGCTCGGGCGACGGCCTGCCCGTCATGGACTTCGCCGTGTGCAGCCCCGACGGACGGCCGGTCCGCACGATCGCCGGCTTCGACGTGGCGGTCCAGCACGGCCTCGACCGGGTGGCTGCGGCGGATCTCGTGGTCCTCCCGGCCATGTCCCGGGACATCCCGGTCCCGGCAGAGGTGATCCACGCGCTGCGCGCGGCCCACGACCGTGGCGCCCGGCTCCTGTCCATCTGCTCGGGCGCCTTCGTCCTGGGTGTCGCCGGCCTGCTCGACGGCCGCCGCTGCACCACCCACTGGATGCACACCGCGGAGCTGGCCGAGCGCTTCCCCGACGCGCAGGTGGTGCCCGAGGTCCTCTACGTGGAGGACGGCAGCGTCCTCACCAGCGCCGGCACCGCCGCGGGCCTCGACGCCTGCCTCCACCTGTGGCGCCAGGAGTTCGGCTCGGCGGCCGCCAACACCGTGGCGCGGCGGATGGTGGTGCCGCCGCAGCGCCAGGGCGGGCAGGCCCAGTTCATCAAGGACCCGGTCCCCGAGCGCCGGGCCGAGACGCTGGACCCGCTGCTCACCTGGATCGTGGGGCACCTCGACGAGCCGCTCGACGTCGACGCCCTGGCCCGGCGCGCCGCCATGTCCCCACGCACCTTCGCCCGCCGCTTCCGCGACGAGACCGGCACCACCCCGCACGCCTGGATCACCGCGCGGCGCCTGCACCGGGCCGAGCAGCTCCTCGAGGAGACCGATCTGCCCGTCGAGCGCATCGCCGCGGACGTGGGCTTCGGCAACGCGGCCACGCTGCGCCATCACTTCACCCGGATCCGCCGGCTCAGCCCGCAGCAGTACCGCCGCCGCTTCGCGACCACCTCCTGAGCACCGCCATGTGAGCACCGGCTCGGCCGCGAGAGCGAAGCCGAGGTGCTCTGTCATGGCCGCGGTCTCGAGCGAGCGTTCCGCCCATCCGCGACTCCGCGACAAGGCGCCGACAGACTTGGCAGAAAACGACCGCAGATAGTCATTTCTGCCACTCGTGCCACAGGTTCCAGGCGACGAGGCTTGTCAGCGTGAGAGTGAGCCGGATCGACCGGCACACCGCAGACAAGGAGCTCATCATGATCTCGTTCGTGTTCCTGGTGCTGGCCGCAGCCGCTGTGCTGTCGGTGTACACAGTGATCGGCCGTCTGGCCGTTCCCCCGGAGGACCGGGTGCCGTGGCGCGACCTCGGGTGGGACGGCTGGATTCACACGCTGCGGCGCAGCCTGGCCTTCCTGGGCGACCCGGTCGCCACGCAGGATGATCCGCACTCGGCGACGCCGTCGGGCATCGGAGCCCGATGAGCGGTCAGCCCGGCCGCGCCGCTCATCAACCCGCCGTGCTTTTGGTCTGAACCAATCCATTGACGGACAAATTGGTCTAGTCCAAGATGAACGAGTGGCATAGATCACTTGTCCGGAGCCCGAAAAGGACCCTCGTGATGCTCACACCGGGAAGCCCCGGCATGCCGCCGCCCTGTCCATCGCCCCCTGAGATGGCGCCGCCCCACCACGAGGAGAACTCACCATGTTGAAGAAACTGCTGACCACGGGTTCCGTTGCAGCCCTGATCACCGGCAGCACCCTGCTCGGCGCCGGACCGGCCCTCGCCGCCCCCTCGAAGGCCGGCGAGAAGAGCACCGAGGTGACCGTGATGTCCTTCAACATCCACTACGGCGCGGACGGTGACAACCAGTTCGACCTCGAGCGCACAGCGTCGGTGATCGAGGATTCCGGCGCCGAGATCATCGGCCTGCAGGAGGTGGACAACCACTGGGGCTCACGCAGTGAGTTCCTGGACGAGGCGGAGTGGCTCGCCGAGCGGCTCGACATGCACGTCGTATACGGCGCCAATCTGGACGAACCACCGCTGCCCGGCGATGTGGACAACCGCCAGTACGGCAACGCCATCCTCAGCGAATACCCGATCATCTCCTCGGAGAACCACCTCCTGACGAACATCGACTACGAGGAGCGGCCCACCGAGCAGCGAGGTCTGCTCGAAGCCGTGGTGAACGTCCGCGGCAATCACGTCGCCTTCTACAGCACGCACCTGGACTTCCAGCGCGAGGAACAGCGCGCACTGCAGGTCGAGGAGATTCTCGACATCACCGGTGCCAGCGAGCGACCGGCGGTCATCGTGGGAGACCTCAATGCCGAACCGGACGCCCCGGAACTGCAGCCCCTGTTCTCGGTGTTCACCGACACCTTCGCCGCCCTCGGACAGGGCGACGACTACACCTTCGGCCCCGACCTCGAAGGCCTCCCCGGCAGCGGCTCCGTGGAGAACCCCAGCCTGCGCATCGACTACATCCTGACCGCGCGGGGAGCCACCGCCACCTCGGCGGAGGTCATCCGGACCACGGCGTCCGACCACCTGCCCATCGTGGCCGAACTGTCGATCACGAAGACTCCCAACGGCAAGGTCAAGTAGCGGCCATGGGTCATCTGCCTGGTTCGCGCCTCGGTGCTGGTCGGAGTCCTGACAGCCGATAGCGCCGAGGCAACAATCACGGGTGCCGGGGTCCTGAGGAGATCAGGACCCCGGCATCAGCTCGAAAGAGAAGAGTCCGGTGCCTCAGGGGGTCCAGCCGAGGACCGCTTCCCCGAACGTCATGACGCCGAACCACGTCGCGACGGCCACCAGGGGAACCAGGAGCACCAGGTAGGACCGGCGCTGCACCAGCCGCACCCCGATGTAGGTGAGCAGCACCCACCAGACGCCCAGGAGCACGATGGCCCACAGCGGAGCCATCAGACCGCTGGCCATGTAGAAGAACCCCACCACCAGCTGGGCCAGGGCCGCGATCACCACAGCCACCACGAACAACGGCGTCGTCGTTCTCATAGGAGAACTGTGCGCCTCGGGACAGCCACCGGCAAGAGGGCACCCGACTCTTCGCCAAGTCGCCGAGGCATGACGGCGGTGGGACCCGGTCGAGAGGATGGCCCACGGCCCTGCCGCCCGTACGAAGGTCGGAAGGACGCTCCTTCGACCGCGCTGTGCTGCTCCCCTGACCGCAGTCCTTCCGCCCCTCAGGAGAGTCCTACGTTGAGCAGTGCCGCCAAGAGGTCCGAGCCGTAGCTGACGGCGGCTGCACCACCCCCGACGATCAACCCGAGGCCCCACAGCCCGCGGCGGCGTCGCGCGCTCCGCACGGTGTGCCGCAGCTCCGCGAAGCGCTCCTGCAGCGCGACCGGGTCCTCGGGCGGCGCGGGATGGTGGTGCCAGGTCCCCGGAACCACGGCTGCGGCAGCGATCCGGGCAATCCGCTCGGGAGCCAGGACGGGACGACGACGCTTCAGCCAGCGCAGCAGCTCACGATCGGTGACAACTCTGACGTCGGCGGGACGCTGTTTGATCGTCAGCTTTCCCGGCTCGATCAGCACCAGCACCGGGGTGACCGACACAGACTCCCCCACCGCCGCGCTCAGCCGCCTCGCCGCTCGGGCCGCCTCGTGCCGGGCGTGGGGCAGGTAGTGCTGCTTGTGCCCGTCGACCAGGATCGCGCGCTCGCCGATCCAGACATTTCTGCCCGCGTGGTTCTTCGTGTTGAGCGTGAACACGCCTGCCGGGCCGATCAGCACGTGGTCGATGTCCGAGACCCCGGCGCCGACCGGAACGGCGTGGAACACCGTCCACTCCGGACCCAGGCGGCCGAGGATCTGCCCGACCGCGATCTCTCCGAGCGCCCCTTGGAACCAGGGCAGGCTGTCGGCGCTGAGCGGGCTGGATCCGACCAGACGTCGCCACCACGACCGGGGCGGATCTCCGTCATGGATCCGCAGCGTCTCGGCCATCACCGCCTGGCCTGCTCGTCGGTTCGCCAGACTCGACTCCGGCATCGGGGCTCGGGCCTCCGCCGGCGGCCCGAGCAGCCCGAAGGCGGCGAATCCCGCGGTGCGGATGGGCGCAGGAGGTGGCAGCGCAGGGTCGACGGAGGGCGTCATGATGGTCAACTTTCGAACGGGACGAAAAGGTCTCCCTGCATCTCATGTCTTTGCTTTAGTACACGGCAAGTGGCAGCGCCTTCGTTCCGTTGTGTGACGCCATCAGCGCCAGCAGCGCGACCCCCTGCTCCGCAGCACTTCGGCGCAGGCCAGCATGTTCCGACCGACGAGACACGTCCGCGTCGTACTGCCCCCTCCTTTCGGATGATGTCGATTGCAAACACAGTGGATAGCGTCAGCGTCATCCACGACGGTCACAGGGTCGTCCCGGCGCAAGGAGTGGTCCATGAGGCTCAGAAGCATCACCACAGGAACGATCGCCACCGTCCTGGTGGTGGGTCTGCTGGGCACTCCCGCAGCCGCCACCAGGATCGAGACCCCGATTCCTGCACCGGAGATCGGCGAGGAGTTCGCCGAGGTGTCGTTCGCCGTGGTCGGCGACATGGACGTGGTGGTCGGCGAGACCGTGGAGGCCACTGACCTGGAAAAGGTCGGCGTGGAGGATGGTGTCGCCGAGGCGGTGCTCGAGGAGCCGGAGACGGTGCCCGAACTGCTGCTGCCGGAGGAGGCCGCTCTGCCATCGGATCAGCCCGTTCTGCAGTCTCAGCAGCAGTTCGTGGCCTCGACAGTCGCGGCTCCCCGGGTGATGGTGGCCGCCGCCAACGCGCCCGTGCTCTACAGCTGGCTGGATCGTGACAGCAGGACCGTGACGTTGCGCAGCAACATCAACACCAAGATCGTGAACACCCACAACGTCAACTACCGGGTCGCGCGAGCTACGACGAAGTATCCCCAGTACAAGTGGTTCGTCTCCGGCTCCAAGTACAACTACAGCACCCCGGTGAACGAAGTCAGGTGCTCCGGCATCCTGTGGTGGCGCACGTGCAAGGTGGTGCGAACGGTCACGGTGATGGCGGGGGTGGATTTCCGCACCAACACCAGTGACGGCCGCCCCTTCGGAGTGACGACGACGTACTGTCAGGGATACGCAGGAGCGTGCCCTGACTTCGTGAAGAACGCTCTGAACATCTGAGGGGTTGATGGACGTGACCGTGACCGGCGGAACCTTCCTGCACGAGCTGTCCATGGTCGAACGCGCCCAACACCACAGCCTCATCACCGGCGTCACGCTGGCCCAGGAGACCGCCGACGTGCAGTGCGTGACGGGACCGTCGGTGACCGTGCCGCTGACGGCCGGGCGGATTCGCATCGCACAGCTGCTGAGCGCGGTTGCCGGACCCATCACCCCGCCGGCCGCGCAGGATCCCGACATCTACCCGGACACCCCCGCCCCCCAGCAACTGTGGAGCGAACTCCTGGACGACCTAGGTGCTTACCTCCCCGACCTTTCCCACGCCGACCCCGATCTGCGGCTGGTCTCCGTGCACCGGGACGGGGCGACCGCGCGGATCCAGGTCGCCAACAACACTCGGCAGTTCACCCATGGAGTGCCCCTGGACAGCGGGGAGACACCGGCCGCGGTGACGGTCGACATCGCCGCCGCGTTCGCCGCGGCACCGTAGCCGCTGCGCTGAGACCTGGCCTCATTGCCGGTGTCGGCCATGCTCCCGGCCGGCCACGGCACCGGCCAGGTCGTGCCGGGGACCATCCGAGATGCAGGAGGCCGCGCGGTGGGAATGACGACGTTCCTCAACATCCGCCGGGATCACTGACTCCCCGGGCACCGTCGAGGACCGCGCCGACGACGGCAGCCCCGTCCCCACGGCCCCTCCTGCTACCGCGCCTGAGCCTGCTGCCGCAGAACTGGGGACACCGGCCTCCCGGGTGATTGCAGATGCATCCATAGGCTGAAGGGGAACTGACGCTTTCCTGACAGGACTCCCGTGGCCCCCTCTCCCGCTTCTCTCCGCCTGAGCGCCTCCGCGCTCGTCCTTCTGCTCCTGACCGGCTGCGGCGGGTCGGCGGTCTCCAGCGACACGACGTCGTCGTCGAACGCCACCTCCACCGAGACCTCCGCCACCCCGGAACTGCGCGGCGAGCGTGCCGTGGTGGAGCGGGTGATCGACGGCGACACCGTCGACGTCCAGCTCGGGGGTGAGGTGGTGCGGGTGCGGCTGCTCAACATCGACACCCCGGAGACCAAGGACCCGAACGAGATCGTCGAGTGCCTCGGCCCGGAGGCCACCGCGCTGCTGGAGGAGCTCCTGCCGCCGGGCACCGTGGTGGGCCTGGAGTACGACCAGGAGCGCACCGACCGCTACGACCGCACCCTGGCCGGGGTCTTCCTGGAGGACGGCACGCTGGTCAACGCGGAGATCGCCCGCCAGGGCCTGGGCACACCGCTCTACATCGCTCCGAACGGCCGGTTCCTGCCGCCCGTCGAGGAGGCCTTCGCCGAGGCCGAGCAGCAGCAGACCGGCCTTCTTGACCCGGCCCAGGGCTGCACCATTCCCGCACAGCTCCAGCAGGCGACGAGCGCGCTCGCCGACGCCGCGCCGGCGGATCTCGCCGATGCGGCCGGTGAGGTCGCGGCCGCCGTCGCGTTCCTGGCGGCCCTCGACGCGGTCGACGGCGACGCGCACCCGCACATCCGCCACCTGGTCGGACTGCCGTCGCTCACGAGCGGGATCTCGGGCGTCCGCCAGGACGTCGCGGCTCTCCAGGAGCGTGCCGCGGAGCAACGCCGCGCGGCGGAGGCGAAAGCGGCGGAGCGCAGGGCCGCCGAGGACCAGCGCCGGGAGGCGGAGGCCGACGCGGCACGTCAGGCCGAGCTCGACCGGCAGGCGGAAGCGGCGCGACAGGCAGCGGCCGACGCCGCGCGTCGGGCGGTCGTGCCCGCACCTGCGCCGGCGCCCGCACCGAATCCGGCACCCGCGCCAAGGCCCGCGCCCGCCCCTGCACCGGCACCGGCACCGGCACCGAAGCCCGTTCCGAACCTGGGCGCCAACATCGTCAATCAGGCCCCGCCCGGCTACTACGCGGACATCCCCGGCTACACCGGGCCGCGCTGCTACGCCCCGGGCGGGAAGTTCTTCAAGCCCTGCTGAGCGCCGTCTCGGACCGTGAGGTCCCGCGGCGAGCGCTCCGGACGCGGACCGACCCGGCAGCCCACATCACGATGCGTGCTGCCGGGTCGGCGCGCCCGGATCACTGGAGCCGGAGGGCCGGCCCCGGCGGAGATCAGGAGAAGTTGATGCCTCCGTCGATCAGGACCGTCTGCCCGGTCATGTGGTCGGAGTCGGATCCGGAGAGGTAGGACACGAGCTTGGCCACGTCGGCCGGCTCAGACACCCGGCCCGCCAGGATGTTGTCCACCTGGGCCTGGAGGGCGCTGCCGCGCGGGGTGCCGTCGCGGGTGGTGAGCCGCTCGTCGATCAGGTCCCACATCGCGGTCCCCACCACCCCGGGGGCGTAGGCGTTGACGGTGATCCCGTGCCGGGCGAACTCCATCGCCGCCGCCTGGGTCAGACCGCGCACGGCCCACTTGGTGGCCGAGTAGGAGGCCAGCACGGGGAAGGGCCGGAAGGCCACGATCGAGGCGGCCCCGATGATCTTGCCGCCGGTGCCCTGTTCGATGAACTGCCGGGCCGCGGCCTGGTAGCTGTAGTAGACGCCCTTGATGTTGACGTCCAGCATGCGGTCGAGCGCCTCCGGTTCCACGTCCAGGATCTCGTCGACCTGGGCGATGCCGGCGTTGGCCACGAAGACGTCCAGCTGCCCGAGGGCGTCCACCCCTTCCTGCACCATGCGTGCGACGTCCTCGTGGTTGGACACGTCCCCGGCCACTCCGACGGCCTTGCGCCCTCGCTCCTCCACGGCGGAGACCACCGCGTCGATGTTGTCCTGGGCATCGGGGACGTCGGCCACGACGATGTCGAGCCCGTCGTCGGCGAGCCGCTCGGCGATGGCGCGGCCGATGCCCCGCCCGGCTCCGGTGATCAGTGCGACACGAGAAGTGGTGTCCGGCATGGTGTCTCCTGTGGTCGTGGCACCGGTCCTGCGCTCCGCCGGCTCCGTCGCCGGCGCTGGTGCCCGTGCCCATGAGTCTGCGGGGGTCACCCAGCTCACGGAACACGCGCTATCGCCCAGCGATAACCCTTGGGACACCAGTTGCATGCACGTCGAGTCCGTCGAAGGCGGACGTGCATCACCCTGCGATCGCCGCTCCGTACGCCACCAGAGGCGTCAGCAGCACCGGCACGTGCCACCCCAGCGGTCATAGGCGAGGCGCGCCAAGTCTCACTGGGCATTGCGGTCCCGGTCCCGGGCGACCAGGCCCGCGTAGGTGATGGCGGCGACGGCGGCCAGCGCCCATCCAGCGGTCGACCGCCGGGACGAGGGCGGGGCCTTGATGCCCAGCGCCATGCCGAGCAGGATGGCCAGCACATGGAGGGGCCGGCCCTCGGGAATGATTTCCATGGGGGTGCTCCTGACGTGGGTCAATGAATGTCGGAATTATCATCGTCCCATGTCAGAGGCATGTTTCTCGCAGAATGCGCTCGGCCGAGCGTCCCCTCATACGTGGACAGAGGCTCAGCCCGGAGCGACCGGGAGAGGGTGCCGACCGTCAGGAGCCGGACCGGTCCCGGCGTCAGCACCATCCACCGTACGGCCGTGGCCGCGCACTGCAGAACATGGTCTTCCCGCCTCTTGTACAACGTTATTCAGACAAAGTTGGCTAAGACGACGTGGTGACCAACATTCCGGCCAGACCTCAGTCCTCGGGCGGTCACCGCGGCCGTCGAGGACGCCCTCGCGGAGATCACCGAGTTCGACGCCGAGCTCGCCACCGCCCTGGACGACTTCGCCGCACGCCCCGGACGCCGCGCCTGAGCCGTCGATGACAGGCCGGCGTCGTCGTCGTCGCCCAGGATCCGAGCGGAGTCCGCACCGCGGCGGCCCAGGGCGTGGACCGATACGCACCCGCGCCCCGCGCTGCCGTGTCGGACCGGCCGAGGACCCTGGAGCCTGAGACGATCGACGTCCCAGCGACCCCGAGGAGCCCATCGTGGAAAAGACAGGTCAGCCGGTCGAGGAGTACCTCACCGGGGTCACGCCGGCGAAGCGGCGGGCGGACGCCGAGCGCCTCCTCCCCCTGTTCACCCGGGTCACCGGGCAGCCGGCGGAGATGTGGGGCACCATCGTGGGCTTCGGCCAGTACCACTACAAGTACGCGAGCGGGCACGAGGGCGACGCCCCCGCGGCGGGCTTCGCCGCCCGGAAGGCGGCGACGACGGTCTACGTGTACGACGGCGTCGACGCCCACCGGGAGAGCCTGGCGCGCCTGGGCCCGCACACCACCGGCGTGGGCTGCATCTACCTCAAGGATCTCGGCGCGGTGGACCTGGACGTCCTCGAGCAGATCGTCGCCGCCTCGTACGCGAAGCTCGGCGACGGCCCGTGGACGGACCGCGCCCGGGACGGCGCCCCGGCCTGAGCGGACGCCGCCTCCACCGACACGGAGGCGACATGAGTCACGGGCCGGCGACGATCCGGGTGATCCCCTGGAGTGCGCCCGTGTGGGGGCCTACGGTCAGCACACGCCTGATCGGAACCGGCCGGACGGACACCACCACACGAGGGGACGAGACGATGCCGCTCTACCTGTCCAAGTTCAGCTACACACCCGAGACCTGGGCGCGGTTGATCGCCCACCCGGAGGACCGTCGCCAGGCCGCCCAGGACTATATCGAATCCGTCGGCGGCAAGCTGCACGGCTTCTGGTACGCGTTCGGCGAGCACGACGGCTACAACCTGTGGGAGGCGCCCGACAACGTGTCCATGGCCGCGGTCGTCCTGGCCATCAGCGGTGGTGGCGCCCTGAGCTCCCGGGAGACCACGGTGCTCATGAGCGTCGAGGACACACTGGAGGCCCTGCGCCGGGCCGAGCAGATCAAGTACCGGTCTCCCGGGACCTGATCCCGTCTGCCAGGGGATCCCCAGAAGCAGACCGACCGCTGGATCGCTCAGCGAGACGGGGGCGGTCCGCCCGACCCTCCCGCCATGCCTCCGCCGGTGGGCGTGGTGGTCGTGTCCACCCCGGCGGTCAGGGTGACGGTGTACCCCTGCGCGACACTGCCGGTGACGGCACCCAGCTGGCTGGCCCCGCTGTCGTCGCCGAAGACGTTGTCGCTCGCCAGGGTGAGCTGGGCCAGGTTGCTGACGGAGGACTCGTAGCCGGTGGTGGCGTAGACGGCGTCGCACGCGTTCTTCGGCAGGGCGACCTGCGAGGTGGCGATCGCGGTGGTGGAGTCGGTGATGGACGCCTGGTCCGGGTAGACCTCGAAGTGGATGTGCGGCCACCGGCCCGTGTAGCAGGCCGGGAAGATGCTGGTGAAGCGGACCTTCCCGTCGTCGTCGGCGATCTGCACCCCGCGCAGGTAGTTCTCCTCCGTGACGCCCTCGCTGTACATGGAGTAGCGGCCCTCCCGGTCGCAGTGCCAGACGTAGACGGCCACTCCCGCGAACGGCACCCCGCCGTTGGCGAGATCGGCGATGGCCAGCTCCAGCGTCAAGGGCACGCCCTCGGCGGTCCCGCCGGCGTCCCCGAAACTGGAGCGCAGGTCGCTGCGCACGATTCCGCTCTGCTCGAGCACGTCGGGGCCGTTGGAGCCGTCCCCAGGGTAGGGCCCGGCGGTCTCGTCCGGGATCTCGTCCACCGCCAGGGCCGTGGCCGAGGGCGAGGGCGATGTGGAGGCCGACGACGACGCACTCGCGCCGCTGCCGCCCGCCCCGGCCCCGCAGGCCGCGAGTCCGAAGGCCGAGGCGCCGAGACCGAAGACCGTCAGCACCTTCCGCCGGTTCATCAGGGTGCCGATGTCGAAGCCCAGCCCCTGGTCCACCACCTCCTCCTCGGGGCGCGGCAGCCGGCGGCCCTCGTAGCTGAGCGCCGTCTCGTGCGGGGTGCTGCGGTCCATGGATCCTCCATCGGTTCGGGTCGTTGTCGGCCTCCACGCTAGGAACGGGTGCTGTGCCGCGGCTGAGCCGGGACACAGCACCGCTTGTGCGAATTCATGGACCGGTGCCGGCGCCCGGTCAGCGGGACGCGCGCCGGCCGCACTCCGCCGGCGACACGCAGCCGCGGCGAGCAACGATCCGGTCTCACCCGGACGGACCCGGCGCACCGGGGTCCTACCGTGGGAGCACCCGGCCCGCCGCTCCCCCCGGGGTGCCCAGGCCCCGTCACTCGGACACCGCACGGAGGACCACCATGCAGACACTGGGCCGCGCCGAGGACTCCATCCACGTCGAGGCGCCGCCGCGGACGGTCTACGACCTCGTCGCCGACGTCACCCGCACCCCCGAGTACAGTCCCGAGGTCGACGAGGTCGTCTGGCTCGACGACGGCGGACCCCGCGTCGGCGCACGCTTCCGGGCCCGCAACCGGGTGCCGCCCGACTCCCGGTTCCCGTGGCACAACACGCCGATCGTCATGGCCGCCGAGCCCGGCCGGGAGTTCGCCTTCGCCCGCACCGAGCGCTTCGCCGGCACCCTCGTGTGGCGCTACCGGTTCGAGCCGGAGGGCACCGGCACCCGAGTGACGGAGTCCTACGAGATCGCCCGCCCGGTCGGCCGCATCGGCTGGTTCATCATCGGCACCCTGGGCCGGGACCGGGACCGGATGACCACGATGCGCCAGGGTCTGCGGGAGAGCCTGCAGCGGCTCAAGCGCGTGGCCGAGGCCGACGCCGCGTCGTCGTCCTCCGCACCGTGACGGACGGGGTCGGGACCAGCGCCTGACCCGGTCAGCTCAGGCGGGCCGCCGCGGCGACCACGGCGTTGCGCACGGCCAGCCCGTGCCGCGCCGTGCCCACGCGGTTCGCCAGACGGGCCAGACGCACCGTGCGGACGGTAGGCCGGCGGCGTACGGCGCCGTACCGGTGCAGGGCGCCGGGCACGTCGGAGGCCGCGCTCAGCGCCTCGACGAGCGCCGTCGCGTCGAGGAGGGCCTCGCAGGCGCCCCGGCCGAGATTGGGGGCCATGCCGTGGGCGGCGTCGCCGAGGAGCACGGTGTGCCCCCGGACATAGGACGGCAGCGGGGGCACGTCGAGCAGCGTGCGCCGGTCGATCGGGGTGTTCCCGAGGGCGGCCAGGACGCGCCGCACGTCCGGGTGCCAGTCGCCGTAGAGGCGTTGGAGGGCCTGGGCGTCGTCGCGCCCGGACGCGGCGGCGGCGAGCACGTCGGCGCGGACGCTCGCGAACCAGTTGGTGCGCTCGGCGTCGTGCGGGGTGATCCCGAAGAGCCGCGCCGGCCCCCAGGTCTCCGTGGCGCCGTCCGCCGGCCCCGGGACGGTGCCCCGAAGGGCGACCGTCCCCAGCGGCCGCGGGGCGACGCCGAAGAGCGCGGCGCGGACGGGGCTGTGCACGCCGTCCGCGGCGACGACGACGTCGGCCGCGGGCAGGGCACCGCGATCCGTCACTGGGGCGTTCCACGCGATGACGTCCGGGGGCAGGCCCTGGGCCAGCGCCGCCAGGAGCGCCGGCCGGGGGACCAGCCGGGCCGTGCGCCCGGGGCCGAGATGGGCGATCTCGGTGCCGTCCGGCCGGAGGAGCCGCGCACCCCGCTGCTCCACGGACGCGGCCCGGACCTGCTCGCCCACCCCCAGCCGGTCCAGGGCCCGCATCGCCTCGGGCCACATGCCCAGCGCCGTGCCGGTGCCCGGCAGGCCCGAAGACCGCTCGAGCACCCGGACGGACCAGCCCGCGCCGAGCAGGCCGCGGGCCGTGGCCAGGCCGGCGATGCCCGCACCGATGACGACGGCCGATCCGCGCACGGCTCCTCCTGTGGTCGGCGGTCCCGGTCCCGGGACGCGCCCCGGTCGGTCGGGCTGCAGGCGGCCGGGCTACAGGCGGTCCAGGAAGTTCCCGATGTTCTCCCACGTCCAGGACTCGCAGCGCGCCGGGCCCATCTCGGCCGGCTTCTTCCGCGCCTCCGGCTCCACCCACAGGCCCAGCAGCGGCTTGTCCTCAGCCACCGCGCACCGGATCTGCCACCGCGCCGCGTCCGAGTCCGGTGTGCCGCCGCCGATCAGCGCGATCACGCCGTCGCTGCGGCGGATCCGGTCCCGCACGTCCTGCTTCCACGCGTCCGCGCTCGCCCCGTTCCCGGGCGGCTCCACGAACCGCGCCTGGTCCCCGGCCCGGTCCCACTGCGCGGTGAAAAGGTTCCGGAACAGCTCGTCCTGCTCCGCGAACGCCAGAAATACAGTCTTCGGCGCCATTGCCGTCAACTCCCTGCCACATCGAAAGTTTGTCCTAGTGCAAGGCACCATATGCGGTCGGCGCCGTCCGGCGGGCGGGGCCGAGCAACATCCCTTCATGAAGACCTCTGATGTCCCGATGTGCAGTGCGCGGCCCGAACGCCCTCCGTGCGCTCTGGTCTGCTCGCGGGCGGGGTGGGAAAATGGTGCTGCACAGGTCCAGCACTGGGGAGTTCCGATGAGACACCACGGCCACGACCACCACCACACCGGGCCCGGCGGCGGCCACGACGAGGGGACCGATGCCGCCGCGTCCTCGCCGACCGACCCCACGTTCTACCGCTCCCCGGCCGAGGCCATCGCCGCCCCGCGGGAGAAGCTGGCGTACGTGGTCGCCTTCGACCGCGCCGCAGAGCGCCCCGACGCCCTGACCGTCGTCGACCTCGACCCGGACTCGTCCTCCTACGGCACGGTGGTCGGGTGGGAGGACATGCCCACCACCGGGGACGAGCTGCACCACTTCGGCTGGAACGCCTGCAGCAGCGCTTTCATGCACGAAGGGCACGACATGACCGGTCTGTCCCGCCGGTACCTGCTGATGCCTGGGCTGCGGTCCTCCAACGTGCACGTCGCCGATACCCACCCCGACCCCCGCGCCCCGCAGGTGATCAAGACCATCACGGCGCAGGAGCTGGCCGAGAAGGCCGGATACTCCCGCCCGCACACTCTGCACTGCGGCCCGGACGGGGTCTACCTCTCCTGCCTGGGGGCTGCGTCCGGGGACGGCGGGCCGGGCGGGATCGCCGTGCTCGACCACGACACCTTCGACGTGGTCGGGCGGTGGGAGACCGACCGCGGCCCCCAGCACCTGGCCTACGACGCCTGGTGGCACCTGATGCACAACACGCTGGTCACCAGCGAGTGGGGCACCCCGGCGATGGTGGAGAACGGCGTGGTCGCCGAGCAGCTGCTGAACCAGGAGTACGGCCACGCCCTGCACTTCTGGGACCTGGCCGCCGGCAAGCACCTGCAGCGCGTGGAGCTGGGGCCCGAGCACCAGATGGCCCTCGAGCTGCGTCCGGCCCACGATCCGGAGGCGACCTGGGGGCTGGTGGACACGGCCATCTCCACACAGGATCTCTCGGCCTCGATCTTCCACTGGCACCGCACCGGCACCGGGGAGTGGACGGCGGAGAAGGTCGTCTCCATCCCGGCTGAACCCCTCGACGCGGACAGGTTGCCGGAGTTGCTGCGCCCGTTCGGGGCGGTGCCTCCGCTGGTCACCGACATCTCCCTGTCCGTGGACGACCGCTGGCTCTACGTCTCCTGCTGGGGCACCGGGGAGCTCAAGCAGTACGACGTCTCCGATCCGGCCCACCCGCGCGAGACCGGATCGGTCCGTCTGGGCGGGATCGGGGACCGCGCCGCCCACCCCTCCGCCCCGGGCACGTGGCTCGGCGGGGGCCCGCAGATGGTGGAGACCAGTCGCGACGGCAGGCGGGTCTACGTGACCAACTCCCTCTACGGGGCCTGGGACGACCAGTTCTACCCCCACGGGATCGGGGCCTGGATGGCCAAGATCGACGCCGACACCGACACCGGCGGCCTGTCGGTCGACGAGGACTTCTTCCTCTCCCAGAAGGACTTCCGCGGACTGCGCGTCCACCAGATCCGGCTGCAGGGCGGGGACGCGTCCTCCGACTCCTACTGCTACCGCACCTGACCCGCGCGCTCGGCACCAGCACCGCCGCACGCAAGGAGCCCGCGCCCGACGGATCCGGAGGAGGACGGAGGACGGAGGACTGGCATGGACGAGCTGGAGCGCATCGCCGCGGCGTTCCCCGGGCTGACGTGGTCGAGGGCGCGGCGGATCACCGAGGGCTGGGACCACGTCGTCGTCGTCCTGGACGAGGCCCTGGTGTTCCGCTTCCCGCAGGAGGCGCCCTACGCGCAGGCGCTCGGCCGGGAGATCGCGGTGCTGGACCACCTCGCCCCGCGGCTGCCGGTGCGGATCCCGCGCTACGACCGCGTGGCGCCGGACGGCTCGTTCGCCGGGTACCCGCTCCTGCCCGGCCGCACGCTCCAGCCGGAGGTGCTGGCCTCCCTGGACGGGACGGCGCGCGACGCGCTCGTGGACCAGCTGGCCGGCTTCCTCTCGGCCCTGCACACCGCACCCGTCCCCGGCACGCCGCTGGAGCAGGTGCCGGCGTCCTTACTGGCCGAGGACCAGGACGACGTCCGCAGCGCGGCCGCCGTGCACCTGCCCGCCGTGCTGACCCCGGCCGAGCTGGACGAGGTGGCGCGGATCCTGGCCGACGTCGACGCGCTCCTCGCCGCCGACCTCCCCGAGGTGGTCGTCCACAACGACGTCTACAGCCGGCACCTGCTCTGGGACGACGACGACGCCCGGCTCGGCGTGATCGACTTCAGCGACATGTGTGTCGGTGACCCGGCCGTGGACTTCGCGGAGCTGCACGAGTACGGCGAGGACTTCGTCCGCGCGGTGCACGAGCGCTACACCGGGCCGAGGGACCCCGGGCTCCTCGACCGCGCCTGGACGTACCAGCGCTGGATCGGGGTGTACATGCTCACCGACCACTTCGACGTCGGCAAGACCACGTGGGAGGTCGCCCGGGAGACCTTCGACCGCGTCCGGCGCGGTCGGTGAAGCGGACCCCGGAGCGGACCCTCGGCGGCGGCCGCGCGGCACCGCGCCCGTCGTCGTCCGGGACTCCCGTGACGTCGCTCCTCGGACCGGTCGAGAATGGGAGCATGCGACGACTGACCTACTTCATCGGCGTCTCGATCGACGGCCGGATCGCCGGCCCGCACGACGAGACCGACTTCTTCCCGCTCTCCGACGCCTACGGCGCCTGGCTGGGCGAGGAGTACCCCGAGACCCTCCCGACCCACGTCCGCACCCACCTCGGCATTGACGACGCGCCACACCGGCACTTCGACACCGTGGTCATGGGCCGGCGCACCTACGAACCGGCCCTGGCGATCGGTGTGGTCAGTCCGTACGCGCACCTGCGCCAGTACGTCGTGTCGACCACGCAGCAGGAGCTCACCCCGCAGGTGACGGTCGTGCGCGAGGACCCGGTCGGGCTCGTGCGCTCGCTCAAGGCCGAGGACTCGCCGTTCGACGTCTGTCTCGTCGGCGGTGCGTCGCTGGCCGCGGCGGTGCTCCCGGAGATCGACCGGGTGGTCGTCAAGCTCTACCCGGTGCTCGCCGGGGCCGGGCGGCCGGCCTTCGACGCCGGGGAGTTCTCGCCCGCCCGGTTCGACCTGACGGACGTCAGCACGTTCGAGGGCGGCCACGTGGTCCTGACCTGGGACCGCCGCCCGGTCGCCTCGTCCTGACCCGGCGGGCACCGCTCCGGGGTCGGCGGGCCGGCTCAGGCCGCGAGCGCGGGCCGGAGGACGGCGTGGGCCCAGGCGCCCAGTGCAGTGGGCGTCGTGGTGAGCGGCTCCCGCGGGTTCTCCGGGGTGAATCCCCGCTGCCCCCGGGACATCCCCAGCACCCCCTCGACCTGCGCGTCGGTGAGGCCGGCCGAGCGCAGGACCCCGGCGACCTCGGCCTCGGCCACCTGGACGGCGGTCAGCGGGCGCCCGAGCGCCTCCCCCACGATCCGGGCGGCCTCGGCGAAGGAGAGGTCTTCGGGCCCGTGCACGCCCTGCGTGTGCCGGCCGGTCCAGTCGGTGGCCAGCAGCCGGACGGCGGCGACGTCCCCGATGTCCCGCGGGTCCACCCAGGGCATCCGGTGGTCGACCGGCAGGGTGGTGCTCAGCACCCCGGACCGCACCGACTCGAGATCCAGCAGCAGGTTGGTGAAGAAGTATCCGCAGCGCAGATGGGTGACGTGCGCGCCCGTGGCGTCGAGCAGCTCCTCGGTGCGGGCCAGCCCGTCGATCTCCCCGAACCCGTGCCGGGCCTCGGCGCCGACGCTGCTCTGGAAGACCACCCGCGGCACGGCGTTCCCGGCCACCGCAGCGGCGGCGACCTCGCCCATCCGGGCGTAGCCGGCGACGGGGTCGTCGTCGTCCGTCGGCGGGTTCACCCAGTACAGGGCGTCGGCCCCGGCGGTGGCCCGGGTCACGGCGGCGAGATCGCCCTGGTCCCCCTCGACCACCTCGCACCGGGCCCGCAGGTCCGGGTCCAGGCGGGACGCGCGGCGCACGAGCACCGTGGGCCGCAGCCCGGCCTGCACGAGCAGCCGCACGACGCGGGAGCCCACGTGTCCTGTGGGCGTGGTGACGACGATCCTCATGACGGGTCCCCTCTGCCTCGAGCCGTCCGGTGCACCCACCACGCTACGACTCCGGCCGCCCCGGCGCACCGGGTCCCGCCGCCGTCCACACCCGCCGGAGGGCGGTCCGCCCGTAGGGTGGTCCGGACGGCGGGCTCCCCCGAGGGTGAGGAGCACGGCCGGCGCCACTCCGCCCAGCAGCGAGGAACGACCATGACTTCCACCGCGTTCACGATCCGACCGGCGACCAGCGAGAGGTTCGACGACGTCGCCACCGTCCTGGGCCCCCGCAACCCCGACTCCGCGGTCTGCTGGTGCCTCACCTACCGGCTCCCCTCCAAGGAGAACCGCGCGCTGACCGGGCGGGAACGGGCGCAGAGGGTCCAGGAGCTGTGCGCCCGGCCGATCCCGCCGGGCGTCCTCGCCTACGACGGCGGGACGGTGGTCGGCTGGTGCGGCGTGGCCCCGCGGGCCGAGCTGCACTCCTTCGCCCACAGCAGGCGCATCCCGCACGTCGACGACCTCCCGGTCTGGGCCGTGTGGTGCTTCCGGGTGCGCGGCGGCCAGCGGGGCCGGGGTGTGGCCCAGGCCCTGCTCGAGGGCGCCGTGGAGCACGCCCGCGGCCACGGCGCGCCGGCCGTCGAGGGCTACCCGGTGGACAACGGGGACCGGAAGGTCGACACCACGATGGCCTATGTCGGCACCCGAGCCATGTTCGAGCGCGCCGGCTTCACCAAGACCGCCGACACCACCTCGGTCCTCAACGGGTTCCCCCGCATCCTCATGCGGCTGCCGCTGCGGTGAGCGGGGCCTGAGCGGGGCCCGCACCGGGCACGCGGTCAGGGCGCGGGCGCGGCCCGGGGCGGGCGGCTGAAGCGGGCCCGGTAGTCGGTGGGCGAGATCGCGTACCGGCCCACGAAGCTCTGCCGCAGGGCCTCGGCGGAGCCGAACCCGCACCGCTGGGCGATCGCGGCCGCCGGCAACGAGCTGGACTCCAGCAGCCGGGCGGCGGCGTCGGTCCTGGCCTCCCGCACGAACCGGGCCGGCGGCAGGCCCAGGTGCGCGTCGAAGAGGCGGGTGAGGTGGCGGGGGCTGACCCCGACGTGGTCGGCGACGGCCGCGGTGGACAGGTCCGCGTCCAGGTGGGTGGTGATGAACCCGATCGCCTGCTGCACCACGTCGTTGCCTCCTCCGGAGACGCCGGTGAACAGGCTCATCTGGGCCTGGTTGCCCGGCCGCTGCAGGTAGGTCACGAGGTTGCGGGCCACCTGGCGGGCCAGCGGCACGCCGTGGTCGTCCTCGATGAAGGACAGGGTCAGGTCCAGGGCGCTGGTGACCCCGGCGGCGGTGGCGATCCGCCCGTCGCGGATGTAGATCGGGTCGGGGTCGACCTCGACCTGCGGATAGCGGCGGGCGAGGTCGGCGGCGAAGCGCCAGTGCGTGGTGGCGCGCCGCCCGTCGAGCAGCCCGGCGGCGGCCAGGACGCTGGCGCCGGTGCACACGGAGGCCACCCGCCGGCTCGTGGCCGCGAGGCGCCGCACGTGCCGCAGGAGGGGCTCGGCGTCGGCGGCGCGGTGGTGGCCGAGGCCGCCGGTCACGATCATCGTGTCGACCGGTCCGAGCACGTGCTCGAGGGCGCCGTCCGCCTGCAGGGTCAGACCGGTCTCGCAGCGGATCGGGACCCCGCGCAGGCTCAGCACCTGCACCCGGTAGGGGTCGCGCGGCCGGCCGATCATGTTGGCCAGGGCCAGGGGCGTGGTGATGCAGGCGATGTCGAGCAGCTCCGCCCCGTCGTAGGCGATCACCGCCGTGGCACGATCAGCCATCAGGTTCCCCTGTCACCCGGTGTGGGACGAGTATCCCAGGATTCCGGACGCAGCCGAGGATGCGCCCGAAGAGTGACGTCCGGCCGCTCCTACCCTCGTGGCATGAACCATCGGTCTCCGTCCGCAACCCTCTCCGCTCCGGCGCCGACACCGTCGGCGCCCCGACCCGTCCGGGCGATCGCACGGCGGTGGCCCGCGATCCTCGGCCTGGCGTTCGCCGCGTTCAACCTCGCCACCGACGACCCGCGCAGCGTCACAGCCGTGCTCCTGGTGCTGGTGCTGGCGACGACGGGGTACGTGGTGATCGCCGTGCTCATCCGTCCCCGCTGGTCCTGGCCGGTGCTCGCCGTCCTGGTCGTCCTCGTGGTCACCGCCCGGCTCGCCGGGGCGGGGACGGTCGCCGAGCTGGCCGCCATGACCGCGGTCGTGCTGGGCGCCGTCGTCGTCGGCGCGGTCCGGGGCACCTTCTCGCGGCCCGGGGCCTATCGCTGGCAGCCGTTCGCCGCCGTCGGGTTCATGGCGCTCGGACTCGGTGCGCTCTGGCTCTCCCCGGAGGCCGGGCGCGTGCTGGTCGCTGCCGGCCTGATCGGCCACGCCGTGTGGGACCTGGTGCACTGGCACCGCCACGAGGTGGTCTCGCGGTCGCTGGCCGAGTGGTGCGGTGCCCTCGATCTCGCCCTCGGGGTCGGCGTCCTCGCTCTCGCCCTCGCCGGATGAGCCCGGTGGCTGTCTTCGCCCTGGTCCACGCCGCGGCGGTGGACGCCTGGTACTGGCACCTGCTGAGCGCCGAGCTCAGGGCCCGTGGTCATGACGTGGTCGCGGCCGATCTGCCGGTCGAGGACGACGCCGCCGGGCTGTCCGAGTACACGGCGACCGTGGTCGAGGCGCTGGGCACCCGCCGGGACGCCGTGGTGGTCGGGCACTCGTTCGGCGGGTTCACGGCGCCGCTCGTGGCGGAACGGGTCTCGGCCGCTCTGCTGGTCATGCTCCAGGCGCAGATCCCGGCTCCCGGCGAGGCCCCCGGGGACTGGTGGGGGAACACCGGCCACGCCCAGGCCCGGCAGCGGCAGGACGCGCTCGACGGGCGGGACCCCGCCGCGCCGGTGGATCCGCTGGACCTCATGCTCCACGACACACCGGCCGGGCTCGCCCAGGAGCTCCTCCGCCACCAGCGCGAGCAGTCGGCCACCCCGTTCGAGGCGCCCTGGCCGCTGGCCTCCTGGCCGGCGGTTCCCACCCGGGTGCTGCTGAGCCGCGGCGACCGGTTCCTGCCGCTGGAGTTCATGCGTCGCGTCACCCGGGACCGTCTGCGCCTCGAACCGGACGTGATGCCCGGCGACCACTGCCCGATGCTCGGGCACCCCGCGGAACTGGCCGACCGGCTGGTCGCCTACCACCGGTCCCTCGGGGCCACGACACCCGGTGCGCGCACGTCACACCGCGAACCGCCGCCTCCCCGCAGGAGTCCCGATGACGACACTCATCACCCCTGACCTCGTCCTGATGGAGCACCGGGACCGTCTCGCCGCGGCCGAGCGCGCCCGGCGGACCCGTCCCGGTCCGGACCGGGACGGGGCGGCCGTCAGCGGCCCCGACGCTCGTGGAACTGCAGCCGGTGCCCGTCCGGCGCGTCGACGGTGGCGTAGGTCCCCCACGGCTCGCTGACCGGATCGGACACCGTGGCACCTCTGGAGCGCAGCTCCGCCACGGTCGCCGCGACGTCGTCGGCGGTGAAGGTCAGGTGGGCGCCCTCGCCGGGGTCCTTGCCGGAGGCCGAGGCCGCCGACAGGACGATCGACGTCTGCGCGCCGTGGGGCCGGACCTCGATCCAGCGAGCGCCCCCGCCCATGTCGGCGTCCGTCACGAGGTCGAACCCCAGGATGTCCCGGTAGAACGCCAGGGCCTCGTCCTGGTCGCCGACGTACAGCACCGCCGCCGCCACGTTCGTGATCATGAGTTCCTCCTGTGTCAGCTCTTCCCCATGGACAGGTGAGGTCGACCGGCCTCACGTCCCCATCATGACGGGACGCTCACGCCCGTGTGCCGTAGACGAGCGCGACGGTCCCGAGGTCCGTTCTGGCGACCGATCTCAGCGCGAGCCGGCGCGGGACCGGCAGCTCGCCGAACAGCCGCTTGCCGGATCCGAGCAGCAGTGGGTGGACGAACAGCCGGATCTCGTCGACCAGGTCCTCCGCGAGCAGCTCCCGGCAGAGCACGCCGCTGCCCAGCACTGCGATGTCCCCGTCCTCGCCCGCTCTCAGCCCCCGCACGGCGTCGACGACGTCCGTCGAGAGGATCCGTGTCCCCGGCCACGCGGCCTCGGTCAGGGTCCGGGAGGCCACGTACTTGGGGGTGGCGTTCAGATGCGCGGCCACGGGGTCGTCGGCCGGCTGGTGGGGCCAGAACGCGGCCATCTTCTCGTAGGTCCGGCGCCCGAAGAGGTAGCTCGAGGTCCTCGCGAACCCCGCGGATGCGGTGACCTGGTGGACGCTCCCGGCGTAGGGGGCGCCCCAGCCGCCGTGCACGAACCCGCCCTCCGGGTCCTCCCCGGGTGACCCCAGCCCTTGCATGACTCCGTCGACCGTCAGAAACTCGATCATGACCAGCGCGCCCATCGTGGGGTCCTCTCCTCGTCCTCCTCCGACGGTAGGACTCCGGGGCCGATGGTGTCTTGAAGAAAGCGGCACGGCACAGAGGGCAGACGTGAGCGGGTCCGCGCCGACGGTCCTCCGGCACGCCGTGCCGCCTCGGCTGCGGGGGCTGGTGGCGGGGATCGTGGGCCATGACGAACTCGCTCCGCCGGGAGGGCGGTCCCGGGTGCAGCCGGCCGGCAGCTTCCTGGTGCTGGAGATCTCCTTCACCTCACCGCTGCACGTCCGGGCGCTTCCCGCGGGAGCGGAGACGGCCCACGGTGCTTTCCTCGCCGGGCTGATGCCCGGTCCGGTGCGCACGGTCTTCTTCGACCGGCACGCGTCCGTGCAGATCTACCTGACCCCACCGGGCGCCTGCCGGCTGCTGGGCATGTCGGGCCGGGAGACCGCCGGGCACGTCCTGCCCTTGGCGGACCTGGTGCCGCGGTGGGGCCACGACCTGCCCGACCGGCTCGCCGAGGCGCCGGGCTGGCCCCAGCGCTTCGCGATCGTGGTCGACGAACTGGTGCGGCTCGCCGGGGCCGGGGCACCGGCCGATGCCCTGGTGGAGTGGACATGGTCGGAGCTGCAGCGGACGGGCGGACAGGCGCGGATCGCGGAGCTGGCACGGCGCTCGGGCTGGAGCGTGCGGCACGTGCGGGCGCGCTTCGACGAGGTGGCCGGCGTCCCGCCCAAGGTCGCAGCACAGATCATCCGGTTCGAGCGCCTGCACGCGGAGCTGGGGAGCCGGAGTCTCGGGGCGCTCGCCGCCCGGCACGGCCTCTCGGATCAGAGCCACCTCACCCGGGAGGTGCGGCGCTTCGCGGGCGAGGCGCCCCTCGCCCTCGCGCGGGCACGGCGGCCCACCGCGTTCACCCTGCTCGGGACACACCCTCTTCCCTCTTCGACCCCGCAGACGGTGTGACGAGTCCTGCCCCGACCGCGGGGCGTCACACTCGGCCCTCCCCTTCCCTGGGTTGACCGAGCGGCCTATATTTTGACCATGCGGTCAAACGAGGCGTCGGGTGACTCCCCGACCTTCACGGAGACGGCCCGCCGGGCCCAGATCCTGGCGTGCGCGATCGGGGCCATCGCCGAGTCCGGGTACGGGCAGGCCTCCCTGGCCGAGATCGCCCGGCGCGCCGGCGTGAGCAAGGGCGTGGTCTCCTACTACTTCACGTCCAAGGACGAGCTGCTGGCCCAGGTGGTGGTCGACGTCTACCGCCGCGCCGGGGCCGCCATCGCGGCCCGGACCGACGCCGAGACCGACCCCTCGGCGGTGCTGACCGCCTACGTGGAGGCGAACCTCGCCTTCCTGGGCCGGCATCCGGCGGACATCCGGGCGGTCACCGAGATCGTGATGAACCTGCGTGCCCCGGACGGCGCCCCCCGGTTCACCCCGTCCGGGGCCGACCCGGTGCTGGCCCACCTGGAGCGCCTGCTGCGCGACGGGCAGGAGACCGGGGCCTTCCGGGACTTCGACGCCCATGCCCTGGCGATCCTCGTCCGCGGGGCGATCGACACCGCCTCCGGGCGGCTGGTCACCGACCCGGACTTCGACCTGGGCACCTACACCCGCGAGCTCGTCTCCGTGATCGGGCTCGCGACCCGGAAGAGACCCTGAGGAGAGCGCTGTGAGCGTCCCGGACCCCACCCCGCGGCCGACCGTTCCCCCTGCCGGGACACCGCCGGACCGGATCCCCGCGCCGTCGCCGGCCCCGGACGGCGGTGCGGTCCCGAGCGGCGGTGCGGTCCCGGGCGGGACGCCGGCGAGCTGTCGGCGTCATCCGCTGGTGGGACTGCTGGGCGCGGGCCTGGTCCTGCCCTTCGCCCTGTACTACGGACTGCGACTGGCCGGGGCGGAGCCCTGGGTGGCGCTGGTGCTCGGCGGGCTCGCCCCGCTGCTGCGCGTGCTGGGCGCCGCGGCCCGCACCCGCCGGCTGGACCGGCTCGGGGCCTTCACCCTGTCCGTGCTGGCCCTCAACACCGCCGTGGGGCTGATCACGGCCGACGCCCGGCTGCTGATGGCCCTGGGCGGCTGGCTCACCGCGCTGCTGGGCGCGTGGCTGCTGACGAGTCTCGCCGGCGGCCGGTCCGCGCTCTTCGACGCCACCGTGGCCCTGATGCCCGCCGAGGCCGCCGCCCGGTGGAGGCACGACTGGGAGCAGGACCCGGTGTTCCGCCGGATCTTCCGGGCGATGACCGCGGGCTGGGGAGCCGCCTTCCTGATCGGGACCGGCGCCCGAGCGGTCATGGCCTACACCCTGCCCGTCGACGCGGTCCCGGTCGCCGCCGCGGCCCTGCTGCTGGTGCTGCTGGTCGCCGTCGTCCAGGCCGGCAAGGCGTACGGGCGGCGGCACCTGGGCCGGGCCGCCGCGCCGGCCACGGCGGCCGGGTCACCCCCGGTGCCCGGCGGTCCGGGCGCCCGGAGCGGACCGGACGGTGACCTGGGCCTTTGACGCCACGTTGCGCCCCCAGGGGACCGCGAGGTGTGAGAGTTCCCACTCGGCCTGTGCTTTCCCAGGTCAGTCCGGATAATGGGGAAGGCTGGCCCGAGCATCGTCGCGGGGATCAGCACCCCCTTCCCCGCAACCGAAGCAGGACAGCATGACTCTGGAAAGACCACGCACCGAGGCCCCCGCGGCCGAGGACCATCCGCAGGCACCGGCCGAGGAGCAGTCCGAGAAGAAGAGCCCGGCCCTGAACATCCCGGGCCTGCTCGCCGGCGCCGCCACCGCCGCGACCATGTCCGTGATCGGCGGCCACCTCAGCGTCGTCGGCACCGTCCTCGGCGCCGCACTGACCAGCATCGTCTCCGGCATCGCCATCGTCATCTACTCGACCTCGCTCGAGAAGAGCCGCCGCGGCCTGAAGAAGGTGAAGACCACCGTGGCCCAGCGCGTGCTTGCCCGCCCCGGCCTGGACGCCTCCGAGTCGGACGGCAGCACCGCCGTGGCCGCCGGCAGCCGCTGGAGCGCCCTGCGCCCGCGCCTGAAGCCCATCCTGGTCTCCACCGGCGCCGTCCTCGGCCTCGCGGTCGCGGCGATCTTCGGCATCCAGGCGCTCACCGGCACCGAGCTCTCCGGGGGCACGGGCACGATCCAGCGCACCGTGACCGGCAGCGAGTCGGTCTCCGTGCGCAGCGACGTTGCCCCCGCCCCGGTCGAGGACCCGGCCGCCGGCACCGGCGAGGTGGCCCCCGCCGACGGGACCGTCCCCGACGCGGAGGTCACCGTGGCCCCGGGTGGAGTCGTTCCGGGCGAGGTCGCCCCCGCGGACGGGGCAGTGACCGAGGACGACACCACGACCGGCGGCACCCTCCCGGACACGAGCGCCCAGGAGTCGGAGAGCGGGCAGACCGACACCGTCCAGCCGGGCGCCGGCGCGGCCGCCGAGCAGGCCGTGCCCGGTGCTGACGCCGGTGCGGCGCCCGCGGCGCCGTAGGCGGCAGCACACCGGAAGGACCGGGGCGGGGACGTGGATACCACGTCCCCGCCCCTTCCCGTGCCGGCGCCTGTTCCTGGACCCAGGCCGCGCCATCTTTCGTCATGTTCGCCTGTTGCCCCTGACCAGGCCCGATGTTGGCGCGGCTCCCACGAGGTCTGGACTTAAGTCGACTGACATATGTCCCGAAAGGCACCTAACTTGGCCTCATCCCGGCTGCGGTCGCAGGCGGGAGGCGATCGACGAAGGGGATGACAGTGGCAGGGGTTCGAGAGGTTCGCGGAAATCAGGTGGCGCAGTGGCTGACGGTCGCGGCCGTCATGCTGTTCGTCGCCAACGGCGCCGTCCTGGCCCTGGGGTCCCAGGCCTACGGCTGGGCCACGCTGCTGTTCGCGGCGGCCGCGTACTTCGCGGTGTCCACCGGGATCGTGGGACGCCCCCTGCGACAGCACTGACCCGCCGGCACTGACCCACCGGCACCGAGGTGCCGGTCCTGACCCACCGACGGAGCGGCGGCCCGGCACACCGGCCGTGCCGGGCCGCCGCTCCGTCGTCGTCCTCGGCGGCGGTTCCGGGGCGCGGGTGCCGTTGCCCGGGAGCGGCGCCGCCGGAGGCCCGGAGGGGCGGGGTCCGGCTGGTATCGTCCCTGAGGTCCACCCCATGTGCACCCAGCGAGGACCACCATGTCGCGCTCCCCTGCCCCGCGGACGATCTCCGCCGACGCAGAACCCGTTTCCTCCCCGGCGACCACGCCGACCACCACGCACCCCGCCCCGGACCGCTCGGCCACGGCACCCGGTGCCCGGAGCCGGCCCTCCGCGGTCGACACCGGCTGGATGCTCGGCCTGTTCGGCACCGCCATCGGCGCGGGCATCCTCTTCCTCCCGATCAACGCGGGGGCCGGCGGTCTGTGGCCGCTGCTCGTGGTGACCGTCCTCATCGGGCCGATGACCTACCTGTCCCACCGGGCCCTCTCGCGCTTCGTCTGCGCCTCGCCGCGCAAGGGCGAGGACATCACGGTCGTGGCCCGCGACTACTTCGGGGAGGGCGCCGGGCGGGTGATCACCGCCCTGTACTTCCTCGCGATCTACCCCATCGTCCTGATCTACGGGGTGGGCATCACCAACACGGTCGAGAGCCTGCTGGTCAACCAGCTGGGCCTGCCGCCGGTGCCCCGCGTGCTGCTCTCCGGGGTGCTGATCGCCCTGATGATGCTGGTCATGGTCGCCGGTCAGCGCCTCATGCTCGCGGTGACCCAGTGGCTGGTCTACCCGCTGATCCTCGCCCTGCTGGGGGTGACGATCTACCTCGTCCCCACCTGGCAGGTGGGCGACCTCGCCGTGGTGCCGTCCGCCGGCGAGTTCACGCTGTCGGTGTGGCTGATCATCCCGGTGCTGGTGTTCGCGTTCAACCACTCCCCCGCGATCTCGCAGTTCTCCCTGGCGATGCAGCGCGAGCACGGGCCGGACGCGCCCGCGGCGGCGTCCCGCGTGCTGCGCCGCACCACGGTCCTGCTGGTGCTGTTCACCATGGGCTTCGTCTGGTCCTGCGTCCTGTCCCTGGGCGCCACCGGGCTGCAGGAGGCCCGGGAGGCCAACCTCCCGGTGCTCTCCCACCTGGCCAACGTGCAGGACAACCCCTGGATCGGCTACCTCGGCCCCGCCGTGGCGATCGTGGCGATCGTCTCCTCGTTCTTCGGCCACTACCTGGGCGCCAGCGAGGGCGCGGCGGGCATCGTGCGCAGCATGCTCCCCGCCCGGATCCGGCAGCCGCAGGACCGGACGCTGCGCCGGGGGATCGCGGTCTTCATCTTCCTCACCACGTGGGCGGCCGCGGTGCTCAACCCGAGCATCCTGTCCCTCATCGAGTCCCTGGCCGGGCCCGTCATCGCCGTGATCCTGTACCTCATGCCGATGTACGCCGTGCGCCGGATCCCGGCGCTGGCGCCCTACCGGGGGCAGCTCTCCAACGTGTTCGTGACCGTCGCCGGGCTCGTGGCCATCAGCGGCATCCTCTTCACCCTCGTCCGCTGAGCCCCCGGCCCCGGGCGGGGCGTCCCCGATAGACTGGGGGCCGCACACCGACCCGGTTCGAGACCGGTGCTACCGCCGGAGGAACATGGCCCGCAACCCCACTGCCGCCGATGTCGCGCGCGAGGCCGGGGTCTCCCGGAGCGCGGTCTCGATGGTCCTCAACAACAACGCCGACGGCAACGTCTCGCCCACCGCCCAGCAGCGGATCCGGGAGGCCGTGCAGCGGCTGGGCTACGTGCCGAACGCAGTGGCGGTCGCCCTGCAGAGCCAGCGCACCAACACCATCGGCGTGATCACCGACGAGATCGTGACCAGTCCCTTCGCCGGCCGGATCATCAGCGGCGCCGGCTCCGTCGCCCGCCCGGCGGGCTACGTGCTGACCGTGGCCGACACGGAAGGGGTGCCGGGGCGCGACCTCGAGCTCGCCGAGGCCCTGATCCACCGGCACGTCGACGGGCTGGTCTACGCCACGGGCGGCCTCGTGGAGCTGGACCCGCCCGAGCCGCTGCTGCACCGCCCCGCCGTGCTCGCCAACTGCTACGACCCGCAGGAGCGGCTCGCCGCGGTGATCCCGGACGAGGTGACCGGGATGCGCCGTGCCACCGAGCACGTGCTCGGCCTGGGGCACCGCCGGATCGCCCTGCTGACCGGCACGTCCGACTCGCCGGCCACGCCGCTGCGCCGGCAGGGCTTCGAAGCGGCCTGCGCGGAGTTCGGCCGCGAGGGCCTGCGGCTCACGGTCGAGCCGACCGGCTGGGAGATCCAGGACGGCTACCGGGCGGCGCAGCGGCTGCTCGCCCTGCCCGAGCCGCCGACGGCGGTCCTCGCGTCCAACGACCGCACCGCCACGGGCGTGCTGCTCTGCGCGGCGGCGTCCGGCCTGCGGATCCCGGAGGACCTCTCCCTCGTGGGGGTCGACGACCAGCAGAGCGTGGCCGATCAGCTCGTCCCCGCGCTGACGACCGTCGCCCTGCCGCATTTGCGGATCGGGGCGCGCGCCGTGGAGCTGCTCCTGGAGCAGCTCCACGGCCTCGAGGTCCCGCCCGCGGTGGAGCGCATCGACTGCCCGCTGATCGTCAGGGCGTCGACGGGCCCAGCGCCCACCCGGTGACCGCGCCCGGCTCGACCGCCGCGCACCAGATCTCGCCGTCCTGCGGATAGGCCCGGAGGGTGTGGGAGGGCCCGTCCTGCGCGTAGACCTCCACCAGGGAGCCGTCGACCACGACCGTCCCCGCGCGCCCCGACCAGACCTCGCGCTCGCCGGCGGGACCGCGCAGCAGCAGGCGCACGGCGGCGTCCGGGCCCGTGGCGCGGAGCTCGGCGGCGTCCGGCAGCTCGACCGTCCCGTCCGCGGACGCCGGCTCGAGGGGCTCGCGCCGGTGCCCCGCGCACTCGGCTGCGGGGGCCGCGACGAGGACGTCGCCGTCCAGGCGGAGCTCGCGCGGCCAGGTGAGCAGACCGGCCCACCCCTCCTCGTCGCTGACCTCCTCCGGCCGCGTCTCCCACGACCAGCCCCACAGGAGGGTGCGGTCCTCCAGGGCCAGCACCTGGGGCGCGTAGAAGGCCGGCCCCGTGTCCACGGCGCCACAGGCCTCGGGGGTGAAGCGGGGGGCGGCTCCCCGGGCCCGGGCCCCGTCGTCGTCGTTGTCGTTGTCGTTATCGGGGTCCGCGTCCATGTGCCCGACGATGTAGCGCACGTCCTGCAGCCGGCCCGACCCGTCCTCCTGGCGCATCCACCGGGAGACGATCAGCACCCAGCGGGACACCTCGCCCTCGACCACCTCGAAGATCTGGGGGCACTCCCAGATCGAGGCGTCGAGGTCAGCGCTGAGCACGGGGTGGTCCGAGGTCAGCCACACGCCCAGGTAGGTCCAGTGCGCCAGGTCGGCGGCGTCGTAGAGCAGGATCGCCGCCCGGCCGTCGGCCAGCCCCGCGCCCTGGAGGGCGTACCGCCGCCCCGCCCAGCGGAAGAGGAACGGATCGCGCACCGCGACGACGTCGGGGTCCTCGGGCATCCCCGCCGCCGTGACGCCCTCCTGCCGCCAGGACCGCAGGTCCTCCGAGCCGGTGGCCAGCGTCACGCGGGACCGGTTGTCGCCGGCCTCGACACCGCTGTAGACCGCCACCGGGCGCCCGTCGTCGACGGTGAGCACCCCGGACCAGCAGCCGAACGCGTCGGGGCCGTGCTGCTGCGGGCGCAGGGCCACCGGCTCCTCCTGCCACGTCACCAGGTCCGGTGAGGACAGGTGCCCCCACTGGATGGCGTCGTGGCGTGCGGAGCCGGGGTTGTACTGGAAGAACACGTGCCAGGTGCCGTCGACCCGGCACAGCCCGTTGGGGTCGTTGAGCCAGCCCCGGGCCGGCCGGGGGTGGGTGCGGGGGAAGGCCCGGCTCATGGGCAGGACGGCGGAGGCGGTGCTGGGAGAGAGGGTCATTTGCTGCTTCCTGCGGTGAGGCCTTCGCGCAGGTAGCGCTGCCCGAAGACGAAGACGATGAGTGCGGGGATCATGGAGATCACGACGCCGGCCAGGACCACGGAGATGGAGCCCGTGCCCAGGTTCCCCTGCAGGGACACGAGGCCCAGGGGGAGGGTGAAGTTCTGCTCCGAGATGGTCAGGATGAGGGGCCGGAAGAACTCGTTCCAGTGGTAGTTGAAGGCCAGGATGCCCACGATGGCCATGCCCGGCAGGGACAGCGGGGCGTAGATGGAGAAGAAGGTCCGCCAGGGGCTCGCGCCGTCCAGGGCGGCGGCCTCCGCGAAGTCGTTCGGCAGCCCCATGAAGTACTGGCGCATCAGGAACGTGCCGAACGCGGTGGGGATGGCCGGGATGATCAGCGCCAGGAGGGTGTCGGCCAGGCCCATGCCGCGGACCAGCATGAACACGGGCACGATCGTCACCTGGACCGGGACCATCATGGTGGCCAGGACCACGCCGAACATCAGCCCGGAGCCCCGGAAGCGCATGCGGGCGAAGACGTACCCGGCCATGGCCGCCGTCAGCATCTGCCCGGCGGCGATGAGGGCGGTGACCAGCGCGCTGTTGAGGACGAGCCGCACCAGGTCGATCTGCCGGGCGACCTCGGCGTAGGCCGTGGTGTCCGGGTCGGTCGGGAAGAACTTGGGCGGGAGGTCGAACGCCTCGCTGGGGCTTCGCAGCGACGTCGACAGGGTCCACATGACGGGTCCCAGGACCGCGACGGCGGCGACGATCAGGAAGAGGAAGCCGGCGACGCGTCCCGGGGTGGGCAGCCCCCGGCGCCGACGACGGCGGGGCGCGGAGCCGGCCGCTCGGGACGGGGTGTGAGCAGGTGCAGACATGAGGTGGTCCTTCGTCGGTCGGGAGAGCTCACTGGTAGTGGACGTAGCGCCGGGAGAGGCGGAACTGCGCCAGGGTGACGAGCATGATGAGCACCATGAGCACCAGGCCGATGGCGGACGCCTTGCCGAACTCCAGCTGCTGGAACGCCGTCTGGTAGACGACCATCACGGCGGAGCGGGTCGAGTCCCCGGGGCCGCCCCGGGTGAGCACGTAGGGCTGGTCGAAGACCTGCAGCGCCGTGATGATCGCCGTCACGGACGCCACCAGGAGGGTCGGGCTGACGAGGGGCAGGGTCACGTTGCGGAACTTGGACCAGCCCTTGGCGCCGTCGAGGTCCGCCGCCTCGTAGAGCTCCTTGGGGATGGACGCGATCCCGCCCAGCAGGATCAGGAACGTGAAGCCGAAGTTCTGCCACACGTAGACGAGCACCACCACGAGCGAGGCCCCGGTCGTGGTGGTCAGCCAGGGCACCGCGGGCAGGCCGACATTGGTGAGGAGCCAGTTCACGACGCCGAACTGCTCGTTGAACATGTAGCGCATGAAGATCGAGACGCTCGCCGCGGAGAGGATGAGCGGGAAGAAGAACGTGGAGCGGAAGAACAGCCGCAACCAGCTCGGCATCTTCCCCTGCACCAGCACCGCGAGGGTCATCGCGAGGGACAGCTGCAGAGCCACCGCGACCACCACGAACACGATCGTGTTGAGGAAGGAGACCCGCACGGTCCGGTCCGTGACGAGCTCGGTGAAGTTGCGCAGCCCCACGAACTCGGGCGCGGAGATGATGTCCCACTGGAAGAAGGCCAGCACCACGGAGGCCAGGATGGGCAGCACCGTGAAGACGCCCATCCCGATGACGGTGGGGGCCAGGAAGACGACGGTCATCCACCTCTCGGCCCGGGAGCGGGTCCGCCGCGGCGGCGGCGCCGGTGCGGGGACCGTGGTCCGGGCGACGTCCGGTGCCGGTGCGATGGTGGTCATGAGTCCTCCCCGAGGATGAGAGCGAGTTCGGTGTCGAGCCGGTCGAGGGCCGAGGTCATCTGGCCGGCGCCGCCGCCCATGGCGACCGCCACGTTCTTCATGAGCGCGGACTCGACGGCGGCCTGCTGCGGCGGGGCGGGAATGGGACCGGTGCTGGGGAAGCGGTCCAGCGTGTCGTAGAAGACCTGCCAGTGCTCGGGACCGGCCCCGCGGTAGAAGTCCGCGGTGACCATGGAGCGCCGGCTCGGCGTGGTGTTCGGGTGGGGGGTGGCCAGCTGCATCGACTCCTTGCGGGCCGTGAACTTGATCCACTCCCACGCCTGGTCCTTGCGCTCCGAGGTCTTCATCAGCGCGTAGCCGGCGCCGCCGAACTGGTGCCGCTGCGTGCGCCAGCGCGGGAAGAACTGCACGTCGAAGGCCTCCGGCCCCATCCCGGCCTCGTTCAGCCCCTGCGCCCAGTAGCCGCCGGCCGGGGTGGCGCCCACGCGGTTGGAGGCGAACAGTCCGATCAGGGCGTTGCCGCCGCCCTCCTCGGGGCGCACGCCGAGGCCCTCCTGCACGAGCTCCCGCAGGTAGTCGAACGTCTCCGTGACCCGCTCGTCCCGGACGTTGGAGCCCGTCCACAGGTAGCCGCCGCTGCGGTCGGCACCCGCCGGGTGGTCCCCGTAGAAGCCGTTCCACAGCCATCCGCCGCCCGGCGCCTTCTCCTCGGTGAGGAAGCTGGTGCCGTTGGCGTAGAGCCAGGGGACCACGCCGCCGAACAGGCGGTTGGTCCAGTAGTAGGGGCGGAAGGAGCCCTCGTTGGAGCGCTGCATGGCGCGCATGAGCCCCGTGAAGTCGTCCTTGGTCCAGTCGTCGGCGGGCCGCTCCGCCCCGGCCCGGCGCAGCGCCGCCGTGTTGAGGTACATGTTGGCCGCGTTGAACTCCAGCGGCAGCTGGTACAGGTTCCCCTTGTACATGAAGGCCTCGACGAGGCTGGGGTGCACGTCGCGGAAGTACTCGCCCATCGTGGCGGCGTCCCGCTGGACGAAGCTGTCGAGGGGCACCGCGAGCCGGTCGGCGAACAGCTGGGTGCCCTCCGTGGCCACGTACACCAGGTCCGGCGCCTGGCCGGCCGCGACCATGGTGAGGATCTTGGAGAAGAAGTCCCCCCAGTCCGCGCTCTGGACGGCCTGGATCCGCACCGGGATGTCCGGGTGCTCGGCCCGGAACTCGTCCACCAGCTGCTGGCGCTTCGCGGCGTCCTGGGACGTGCCCTGGATCGCCACCGTCAGGACGTCATCCCCGCGACCGGGGATATCGGAGGCGGTCAGGCGCGGCCACGCCCCGACGGTGGCCCCGGCCAGTGCGACGCCCCCGACCCCCAGTAGCGCGCGACGGGTCATGCTGCTCGCTGCAGTCATCCGCGTGTCCTCACTCTGCTGAACTAACACGTGTCAGGTTCCTGACACGTGTTAGGAGAGTAGGGACATCCGGGGCGAGGTGTCAAGGATCACAGTGCGGGGCCGTCACAAGACTGCATCGGGGGCCGTCCGGAACGGCGAGCACTCAGGAGACGAGTGCCGCCGCTCCGGGGCCGGTGAGCTCCTCCGGGCCGACCGGGCGCCCGGACACCGCCAGCAGCAGCGCGAGGACGCCGCCGCGCACCTCCGGGCCGGTCCCGGCGTCGAGGTCGGCGTCGGTGGCCACGAGCCGCAGGCCCGCCGCCCGCTCCTTCCCGCCGCCGAGCTTCGTGCTGGTCCGCAGCTGGTGGCGCAGGGCCTCGGCGACCGGTCCGGCCGGGCGGTCCCGGGTGAGCGAGAGCGGGCGCCGGATGTCCTCCCCGTGCACGAACGCCTCCACCAGCCGGGTGGCCGGCGCCGCCGGCGCGCTCGTGGTGCGGCCGCTCACCGCGCGGAACGCGGCCAGGGTGTCCCGCGGGTCGGCACGCCGCTCCCGCGCGACGCCGCGGGCGTTGCAGCGGTCGAAGTCGAAGCGGGCGGCCGCGAGGCGGCGGAGGAAGCCCAGGCGCGTGGTCCGCGCGTCGTCGACGAGGTGGGCCAGGATGTCGTGGACATCCCAGCCCGGGCACAGCGAGGGGGTCTCCCACTGCTGCGCCGGGAGGTCCTCCAGGTCCCGGATCAGCGCCCGGCGCTCGGCGTGGACCACGGGCCAGATCTCGGTCATGGGGACTCCTCGGTGCTCGGGCGTCCGGCGTGCTCGGGGCGGTGGGGTCAGGGGCGGACCCGCACCCGGGCCAGCTCCCGGGTCAGGCGCAGGTCCCACCCGGTGCCGAGGACGACGACGAGCAGTGCCGCGGTGAGGGGCTCCGGCTGCTGCAGCACCACCGCCAGGGCGACCAGTGCCGCGGTGAGCACGGCGGTCGCGGTGCGCGTCATGGTCCGGGTGGTCGTCTGCGTCATCGGTTCTCCCTGGGTGGTCTCGGGCGTGCTCAGGGGCCGAGCCTGGCACGGCAGGCTGTGCCGGAGCTGTCACCGCGACCGGCGGTGCCTGGGCGTCGGCCCGGGTCCGAGCGGTGGTGCCCAGCGGGACCGCCGTCGTCGTCGGCTACCGGACGTGCTCCCGCAGGAAGGCGACCGCGCGCTCCCAGGCCGCGGCCGCGGCGTCGGGACGGTGGTTCTCCCGGTTCCGGTCGTTGTGGAAGGCGTGCGGGGCGTCGTAGTAGTGGAACTCGACCACGGGTGCGGAGGACTCGCGGCGGAGCTGCTCCTCGAGCGCCTGGGCCTTCTCGACCGGGTAGGACGAGTCCTCCCGGCCGTAGTGGCCCTGCACCGCCGCGCGCACCCCGTGGCAGGCGTCCGGCACGCCCTGGCCGACGCCGTAGAACGGCACCGCGGCGCCGATCCGCTCGCCCTGGTCGGCGGCGAGGGCCAGGACGAACCCGCCGCCCATGCAGAAGCCGATCGCCCCCGCCGTGGAGCTGGTGACCGCCTCGTGGCCGAGCAGGAAGTCGACGGAGCCGGCGAGCAGCCGCACACCCTCCTCCTCGGGCAGCCGGGACATCATCTCGGCGGCCTCCTCGCCCTCGTGGGTGATGGACCCGCCGTAGAGGTCGGGGGCCAGGGCCACGAAGCCCTCGGCGGCGAGCCGGTCCGCGACGTCCCGGATGTGGTCGGTGAGCCCCCACCACTCCTGGATCACGAGCACGCCGGGACCGCGGCCGGCGTCCGGCAGCGCCAGGTAGCCGTGGGCCCGGCCCCCGGCCGAGGGGAAGGTGACGTTCTGGTGCGGGGTGGTCTCCACTGCGGTGCTCCTTCGGGTCGGGGCTGCGTCGGGCCAGTGTAGGCAGGAGTGTGGACAGGCGATTGCCCGTCACGGGCCGGTGCGGGATCCCCCGCCGTGTTTGCTTTCGTACACTTCAGTGTGGGCCGCGTGACGGCCCGATCCAGCACAGAAGCCAGGAACCATGCACCAGCCCGGTGGCGCCACGCCGCAGCGGGGAGCGTCGCCCCGGACCCGCGACGAGCACGCCGCCGCCGCGCGCCTCCCGCGGTCCCCGAGCGGACGGACGCCGCAGTGGGTGCTCGAGGAGGCGCTGGAGCAGCAGCGCGAGGCCTTGCTGGGCCCGGGCGCGCGCCGGCGCCGGGACCGGCGCGCCGCCCGGGCGGCCAGGGCATCCGCCCGCCGCTGGGCGAGGGCGCCGCGCAGGCGCAGCCCGGCGTGGCGGGGGACCCCGGCCGTGGGCGTCGTGGTGCTGCTGATGCTCTGGTTCACGCCCGGGCTCTTCCAGGACTACGCGCTGCCGGTCATCCGCCCCTACCTGCCGAACGCGTCGGCGCCCCCGCCCGGGGTCGGGGCCGCACCGGCGCCGCTGGGGGCGCCCCCGGCGGTCGAGGACGTCGGCGGCCACCGCTTCATGGACTCCCCGGACCCCGCCCAGCCGATGGTCGCCTACGACCCGTGCCGTCCGGTGCACTACGTCGTGCGCCCGGACGGCGCCCCGCCGGGCGGCCGGCAGCTCGTCGAGGAGGCGGTCGCCGAGATCTCCGCGGCCACCGGTCTGCGGTTCGTCCCCGTGGGGACGACGACGGAGGCGCCCGCCGAGCAGCGCGCGCCCTATCAGCCGGACCGGTACGGCCGGCAGTGGGCGCCCGTGCTCATCGCGTGGTCCGACGAGGCCGAGGTGCCGGGGCTGGCCGGCAACGTGGTGGGCCTCGGCGGCAGCACGGCCCGGCAGGCGCCCGGAGGGCCGTTCGCCTACGTCACCGGTCAGGTCGCCCTCGACGCCCCCGGTCTGGCGCCGGTGCTGGAGCACCCGGACGGGGCGGCCCACGTCCGCGCGACCATCATCCACGAGCTGGCGCACGTGGTGGGGCTCGCCCACGTCGACGACCCCACCCAGATGATGCACCCGGCGGGCGGGGCCACGGTGCTCTCGGCCGGGGACCGGGCCGGCCTGGCGAAGCTGGGCGCCGGGCCGTGCGTGCCGCGGCTCTGACCCGGACAGCGCCCGGGCGGCCCCTGCCCGGCCGGGCCCGTCACCGGCGGCGCTCGGCCCCGTCGTCGTCGGCGGGAGCCCTGGTGCGGAGCCGGGAGAACCCGACGAGGACCGAGGCCGTCGCCGTGATCGCCACCGCGAGCACCGCGATCCAGACCGCCACGGACCCGTAGCCGCCGGCGGACCCGTGCGGGTCCAGGAACGGATAGGGGTACCACCACGGGTTGCCGGTGCCCTCGTCCAGCACGAACGGCGCCCGCACCAGCGTGTAGCCGGCCCACAGCACCGGATAGACCACGATCCCGGCGACCGCCCGCCACCGGACCGGGCTCCGGCCCGGAGCGAGCAGCCAGTCCAGCAGCGCGTAGACCGGGACGATCGTGTGCAGCACCTCGTTGGCCCACGGCTGCTCCAGGGCCGCCTCCTGCGGCAGAGCGCGCAGCAGCGCGTTGTAGACCACCCCGGTGGTGACGGTGTACGTCGTGGCCGCGGCGCGCAGGGCCCCGAACCACGGCGGGTCGGCGCCCCGCCGTGCGAGCAGCGACCACGCGCCGAACCCGAACACCACGGCGTGGAACAGCGACGTCTGGATGGTGAAGTAGCTGAAGAAGTTGGCGACGTCGACCGCGATGGCCCGGTCCCCGCGCTCGATCCAGAACCGCAGGTACGCCTGCAGCCGCCCTGCCACGGCCACGACCAGGGCCAGGCCCATCAGCACGCGGGCCGCGGCGAAGCACCGTCTCATGTCTGCTTTCCTCCGGTGCCGCAATCTACCCCGAACGGCTGACCTGCGAGAATAGGGGTCCCGACACCACCGGCCGGAGCGGAGGGAACACCGTGCGCAGGTTCGAGCCACCACAGACCCGTCCCCGGCGGACGGTGCTCGTCCCGCTCGCGGTCGCCCTGGGCGTCCTGACCGGCTGCACGCCGCAGGCCGTGGAGGCCACCTCCCCCGCCGCCCGGGCGCTCGCGGCCCTGCCGGTCGAGAACGCCGGCGGCGGGGAGGACTACGACCGGCTCGCCCAGTTCGGGGACTGGGCCGATCCCGACGGCAACGGCTGCGACGCCCGCAACGACGTCCTGGCCCGGGACCTCACCGGTGACGTCCTCCACGACGACGGGTGCAGGGTCCTCTCCGGGACCCTCGAGGACCCCTACACCGGGCGGACGATCGAGTTCGTCCGCGGACCACTGACCTCCGCCGACGTGCAGATCGACCACGTGGTGGCGCTGAAGAACGCGTGGATCTCCGGGGCCGACCGGCTCACCCAGGAGGAGCGCACGGCCCTCGCCAACGATCCGCTCAACCTGCGGGCCGTGGACGGGCCGACCAACGGGGAGAAGTCCGCCTCCGACGCCGCCGGGTGGCTGCCGCCGAACGAGTCCTTCCGGTGCGAGTACGTGGCCACCCAGATCGCGGTCAAGACCCGCTACGAGCTGTTCGTGACGAATCCCGAGCGGGACGCCATGGCGGACGTGCTGGCCGGATGCCCGGACCAGGACGTGCCCACCGACGTCCCACCGGCCGGGAACACCGCCGCGAGCCCGTCACCGGCGGAGGAGGTCTACTACGCCGACTGCGCCGCGGTCCGCGCCGCGGGTGCGGCGCCCCTGCGCTCGGACCAGCCCGGCTACCGCCCGGAGCTGGACCGTGGCGGGGCCGAGGGCCTGGCCTGCGAGTGACGGTGGACGCCGCGGCACCAGGGCATCCCGGAGCACATTCGCGGCCGGGACGAGGTGGCGACGAGGCCCACAGGGCCTGACACCTGCTGGCTCAGCCACGACTGACGGTCCGCTCTCGTGGCCTTCCCCACCGCCTTCGTGGTCGTCGGGGCTCACTGTACAAGTGCACAATGACACCGGCTGAACTGGTTGTTGGGAACTAGTGCCTGCACCCCGCTGTCCTGCGACGATTGTGGAAACCATCAATCCAGCGCAAGGACGGACAGTCATGCTCAACGGTGCCGTGCCCGAACCCGATCCCACCCAGTTCACCGGACCCGACGCCGCCTTCCTGGAGGACTTCGCCACCCTGTGCACCTTCGGTGCTACACCCGGCGGCGGAGTGGACCGGCAGGCCGGGTCCCCCGCAGACGGCGAGCAGCGTGCCTGGCTGACTCGGACACTGCAGGACAAGGGCTTCGACGTCCAGTTCGACCAGGTCGGGAACCAGTTCGGCATGCTGGAACTGCACTCTGGTGCGCCTTATGTGCTGGTGGGCTCCCACCTCGATTCCCAACCGACAGCTGGACGATATGACGGCGCGTACGGCGTCCTCGCCGCCGCCCACGCTGCATTCCGCCTCGCAGCGGAGTGGCGGGCCGATGGGACGGCTCCCCGCTACAACCTGGCGGTCGTGAACTGGTTCAACGAGGAAGGCGCTCGCTTCAAGCCGTCGATGATGGGCAGCTCCGTCTACACCGGAAAGATGCGGCCCGAGGACGTTCTGGCCACCACAGATCCGGCGGGCATCACCGTCCGAGAGTCGTTGGAGGCCACCAATGCTCTGGGGCAGGGCGACGGACCGACCACCGTCTACGCCGCGGAGATCCACATCGAGCAGGGCCGCAGCCTGGAACGCGACGGCATCGCCATCGGAGTCGTCGACTCCAACTGGGCGGCCAACAAGTACGAGTTCGAGGTCCGCGGTGAGCAGTCGCACACGGGGTCGACAGTCATCGCTGACCGGCGCGATGCGCTGCTCGGCGCGTCGATGCTCGTCGTCGCCGCCCGGGAGATCGCGGATCACTTCCCTGACGGAGCCGTTCACACTTCGGTCGGCCAGCTCGACGTCTATCCCAACTCGCCCGTGGTCGTGCCCTCGCTGGTCACTCTGCTCCTGGACCTGAGGTCCGCCGACGAGCAGCTCCTCGCCGAGGCAGATCAGCTGTTGCATGAGCGCATCGAACGGATCGAGCACGCGGCCCGGGTCGGGATCAGCAGGACGGGGTCCCACTGCTGGCCGGTCACTCCCTACCAGTCCGAAGGTGTGGAGCTGGCAGAGAAGACCGCCGCCAACCGAGGCCTCACGTACACGCGGGTCAAGACGTTGGCCGGACACGACTCCACCAATCTGAAGGACATCGTTCCCACAGTGATGCTGTTCGTTCCGTCGGTGGAGGGCATCTCGCACAACGAGCACGAGTACACCACCGACCGGGACGCCGTCACCGGGCTGCACGTGCTCACCGACGTTGTCCGAAACCTCTGCCTCGGGGAACTCGACCCCCGATAGTCGCGACAACGCGGAAGGCGCCCGGCCAACGGCAGGGCGCCTTCCGCGTTTCCGGCGTTGCTACGTCGGCTCGGTCACGCCGCACCAGTCGGCGATGAACAGAGCGATAGTCTTCGTCACCTTGCGCACGGACTCGAGGTGCACGCGCTCATCGAAACCGTGGATCGACTCGGACACTGGCCCGTAGACCAGCGCCGGTATCCCGGCGTACAAGGCGAAGACCCGGCCGTCCAGGTATCCCGGGGTGGTGAAGCTCTGCAGCGCCGACCCGAAGGTTTTCTCATGCGCAGCCGCCAGAACCGCCTCGGCGTCCGAGCCCTCTTCCAGGACATAGCCCTCGGAGAAGAACCCCGTCCGCTCCGCGGATACTGCAGCCCCGGAATCCGTGGTCCGGAGGCACTCCTGGATCTCTTCCCATGCGTCAGCGGCTGAGATGCCGGGATAAAGTGCCACGCGCACGTCGAACTCGCACCAGGAGGGCACGCTCGAGGGCCAGTCGCCGCCGGAGATCATGCCGATGTTGAGGTTGATCGGACGATCAACGTCTTCGAAGTACCGGTGGTTGCCTCGGTCGGAGTTCCACTTCGTCTCCAATTCCCGCAGTGCGCCCATGACCGTGTAGGCCGCGTCGATGGCGTTGAACCCCGAGGCCATCTCCCGCACGTGGGTGGGTTTGCCGGACACACGGACCCGGAACCAGATCACTCCGACGTTCGCCCGCACCAGCATGTTCTCCTCAGGTTCGGGGATGACGACGGCATCTGCGGTGTAGCCGCGCTGCAGCGCGGCCAGTGATCCGTTGCCAGTGCACTCCTCCTCCACGACCGACTGGAGGTGGATGGTCGCCGCCGGCGTGAATCCGGCAGCCAGGACAGCGTCGAAGGCGAAGAGATTCGCGGCCAGGCCGGCCTTCATGTCGCCAACCCCTCGCCCGTACATCCACCCGTCCTCGACCACGGCATCCCAGGGGTGGTGCTCCCAGGTCTCCTCAGGTCCGGTGGGGACGACATCGATGTGCCCATTGAGGATGAGTGAACGTCCCCGCTGCTCCGAGGCGGTGTAGGTGCCCACAACGTTGGTGAGGTCCTCGAAGGCAACAGTGGTGGGGCCGTATCCCACATGCGCACTCAGGGCTTCGCCGTCGAGCGTCCACCGATCCACGGCGAGGCCGCGTTCCCGGAACTGGGCGGCCATGAGGTCCTGGGCGCTGGCCTCAGCGGCCCTCAACGAGGGGTGGCGAACCAGCTCCGCTGTGAACTGGAGCTGCCGGTCGAAAGCAGCGTCTACCGCGTCGGTGATCCGGCGCGCTGTATCGGGATCCAGCATGGTTCCTCCTTATCGAACGATCGACTTGTCCTTGACGCGAAGACGTTCGCCGAAGAATCCACCGGCAGCAGTGATCAGGGACACGGCAATCAGCAGCAGGGCTGGGGCCCAGGAGGCACCTCCGGAGAATCCCAGCAGGGCCACGGCGATCAGAGGCAGGAATCCGCTCAGCGCACCGGCCAGGTTGTAGCCGAGCGCGACACCGCTGTACCGCAGATGCGGTGGGAACAGTTCGGTCAACAGACCGCCCGTGACCGCGTAGGCCAAGGAGAGCAGGGCGATACCGACAGTTACCGCCAGGATGATGGCCGCCGGACTGCGGGAGTCGATCAGCCAGAAAAGCGGGAACGCGGCCACCGCGGTGGCGATGCCGCCGAACACGGTCATGCGCCCGGGCCCCATCCGTTCGCTGACACGGCCCACGAGCACGATGACGCCGATCTGGACGACAGCGGCGATCAGGGTGGCGTTGACCATGAGTCCACGGTCCATGCCGAGCGTTTCAGTACCGTAGCTGATGACGAAGGTGGTCATGATGTAAAAGCCACCGACGCCCAGAAAGGCGGCCATGATGGCAACGATCAACCGGCCCCAGGCTTGGCGGAAAACGTCGACTGCCGGGATCTTGGCGCGCTCCTCCAGCTTGACCAGTTCACGGAAGATCGGTGATTCCTCGACCTGCAACCGGATGTACAGCGCGATGAGCAGCAGCGGGAAGGCCGCCAGGAACGGCAGGCGCCAACCCCACGAATCAAAAGCGTCAGAGGGCAGGAGCAGCACCAGGGCGAAGGCGCCGGAGGACATCAGGGTGCCGACCGGCGAACCGACCTGCACCAGCGCCGCATACCGACCGCGCTTCTCGAGCGGGGCGTGCTCCACCGCGATGGTCATGGCACCGCCCCATTCACCGCCCACCGCAAGACCCTGCACCAGACGCAGGACTGCCAGCATGATGGGTGCGGCGAGGCCGATGCTGCCGAAGTCGGGCAACAGGCCGATCAGTCCGGTAGCCACGCCGATCGACACGATGGTAATCAGCAGCGCTGGTCGACGGCCTACTCGGTCACCGATGTACCCGAACAGGACGGCGCCGAGCGGTCGGGCAGCGAAGCCGACACCGAACGTGGCGAACGCTGCCAGCGTCGCGGCCGTCGGATCGAGTGTTGTGAAGAACAGTCGGTTGAACACGATGGCGGCAGCAGTGCCGAAAAGGAAATAGTCGTACCACTCAAGAGCCGTGCCGACGAAGGCCGCGCGGGCGATCTTCCCGGCATCGGCTCCGCTGACAACGGGCACCGCCGTGTCCACTTCCGGCGTTGTCTCATGTGATTCCATGTTCAGTCTCTCGATCCTTCGATGTGGGACGGGGTTTGGGCGGTGTGGTCAGTCGTCTGCAGTTCATCGACATAGTCCTGCCCAAAAATGCAGACGCCGTCGAGCAAGGTGGCCAGCACAGTGATTCGGCTGATGTCTTCGGGTGGCACTTCTGCCGGATGCGCCGAGAGGAAGACCAGATCGGCGAGC
The DNA here is from genome assembly GCF_002287015.1 of Kocuria sp. WN036. NCBI lineage: Bacteria > Bacillati > Actinomycetota > Actinomycetes > Micrococcales > Micrococcaceae > Kocuria > Kocuria sp. WN036. The sequence goes on along the minus strand of NZ_NSKF01000002.1, from coordinate 235,132 downwards.
TTTCCGCGTTCCAGGGTTCCCCGCTGGTCTTCTTCTCCTGCGGCCCACGCCGCGTCGACCGTATAGGCACGCAGGGCCGTTTCGGCGTCAACGCGTTCCTGGGGACTCATCGTTGCTCCACAGGAGGTGCGGCGCAGCACCATGGACTGCATGCCCAGCAACGGCGCCCCGGCTGCCACCGGCCGGTCCGAGCTGCCAGGTACTCGCACCCCGAGATCGAGGAAGGACCGGTGACGGTACACCCACGGTTCCCGCTCCGCGCCGACAGCGTCGGCCATCGTGTCACCCACCTCGTACAGGAAGTGCGGTTGCGGAACCGGGGTGACCCCCAAGGAGGCGAACCGGTGCAGCTGGTCCGGCCGCACCATGCCGGCGTGCTCGATGCGGTGTCGTGCCTCAGATCTTGGCAGCTCCTGTTGGGCAGCCGCGAAGGCGTCCAGGGCGACATCGACGGCGGAGTCCCCGATCGCGTGTGCTGCGATGTTCCAGCCCGAGCAGTGCGCGTCCACGATTCGTTGGGTCAGTTCCTCGATGGAGAGCTGAAAACTGCCGGTGCCGTGGTCGTGGTCGCAGAACGGCTCCGTCACGGCAGCCGTGCGACCGATCAGGGAACCGTCGATGAAGATCTTCATGGCGCCGAGCCGGACACGATCGTCACCGAATCCTGATGCGATACCGAGGTCCAAGCCGAAGGTCCTCCGGTCCGCGGCATGGCAATGCAGCGGGTGCAGGGCATCACTGGAGGCCATCAGCTGGACCCGAGTTCTCAGCAGACCCTGGCGCCGGGCTTCCACGTAGGCGGCAAGTTCCACGGCGCTGCGTCCGATCCACCCCGCACCGATGCCCGCCTCCACCACATGCGTCAAACCCTCCGAGGCATAGACCGAGCTGGCCGCTCCGATCGCCTCGACCAGGTCCGCCACCGGGTAGGGCACCATCAGCGCGGTGACCAGCTTCTGGGCCTGTTCCTCGAGCAGACCCGTTGGCCCTTCGGAATCTCGGACCACGGTGCCGCCTTCGGGGGTGGGCGCCGAACCGTCCAGCACGCCCGTGCGTTCGAGCGCCTCGGTGTTGACGGTGCACATGTGTCCCGACCGATGCTTGAGCCAGACCGGACGGCCATTCGAGCACCGGTCGAGATCGCTCCGGTGCGGATGTCCACCCATGACCGTGTCGTCATAGCCAGACCCCACCACCCACGCGTCTTCAGCGAGGCCGGACGCGAATCCGGTGACAGCGTCGTACAGCTCGTCCAACGTCCGGCAGCCGGACAGGTCCAGCTCGGCGAGAGATTGTCCGAACCAGGCCATGTGATTGTGTGAATCGCCAAAACCGGGGACCACGACGGCGCCCTCGCAATCGAATGTGCGCCGTGCGGGGAGCTGGAGGACGTCCTCATCAAGACCGATGATTCGTCCGTGCAGCACGCCCAGGGCGTGCGCCACGGGAGCCCCGTCGATCATCGTGAAGATACGGGCATTGACAAGTTTTAGATCCAGCATGATCCTCCAGGGATCTCTTCCACAGTTTGATGACCAGATAGGCGTATCCCTTCCCATCGTGGCCCGGATCACGACTCCAGACAATGGATGAAGACAGCGCACTATGGCCCTAGAATGGGCAAATGCCCAATGAGGAAGCGGTGTACGCGGGAGACCCTGCCGAGGGGCCGGACTCCCGGTCGGTCGTGGCGGATGTAGTGGCCGGCTGCCTGGCCGACATCGACCAGATCGCGCAGGACTTCCTGCTGGAAGTCGAGCAGATCGAGGGTTACTCGAGCTCCGCCGTAGTAGCCCAGGACCTGCAGGAGACCGCGGTGGCCTCGATGGAGTTGCTGCTGCGGCTAGTGGGGGATCTCCCGATACCCGACCGGCTGGCAGGGATGTCTGAGGCTCTGGGCCACCGCCGCGCACAACAGGGAATTCCGCTCGAGTCCCTGCTGCGCGCGGTGCGCATGGACTTCCGCATCCTGTGGACCGCGATGCTGAAGAAGGTCCCCGTTGCGTCCCTGCCGAAATTCACCGAGGACGCGGTCCGGGTGTGGGAAGCAGTGGAGTTCCACACCATCCGAGTGCACGCGGGCTATCTCGATGAGCTGGCCACCATGGCCCAGGAGAAGGAAGCGCAGCGCGCATTCCTCCTGTCACGGCTTCTGAACTCGGATGGCAAGGACTCGCAGTTGCTGGGCCAGGCCGCCCGTGCGCTGGGCGTGAATCCGGAGAGCAGCTTCGTCGTCGCCGTCGCGGCTGAACACGCGCAGAAATCCTTCAGGACCGGGGTTCATCGCGCCGGCGCCGACCAATTTCTGCACGAGCGCGACGGCGCGCTGATTCTCATTCTCGAGGACACTCCGGCCCGGCCCGGACAGGAGCCAGCAGAGGGGCGCCCCTGGCTCGCCCCACTCGACTGTTTCGTGGCACCCCGCGCGCAGTCCTTGGCCGAGGTGCCTCTCATGCTCCGGATCGCGTTGGAGTCGCTGCCGGCAATCACGCCCGAGACACCAGGCCAGCGGACCGTGGGGCACACATGGGGACATGTGGCGGCCACCCGGCTGGGAGAGTACGGAACGGTTCTGGCGAACTCGGTACTCGGGCCCCTCACCACCATCTCGGCGCATGAAAAGGAGCGGCTGATCGAAACGGTCCAGGCGTATCTCCGTTCGGGGTCGGTGTCCGACGTTGCTGGAGAGCTGTATTGCCACCGGAACACGGTGCTGAACCGGCTTGCCCGCTTCGCGAAGCTCACCGGATACGATCCGGCCAGTCCGCAGGACGCCGCGACGGTCATCGCCGCACTTCACACCAAGCGGCTACTGGACAACTGATCGGAGCAGTTGAGAAACCAGGCGCGAGAACTCCCGTGGGTCAGTGTCCCGAAACCGGCCATGTGTGAAGCGGAAGGGCGTTGGGGCAGGATCAGTTGGCACCGGGTGGCGCGGCGATCCCCCGGATCTTCCCATCGCACGGCAGGACGGAGAAGAATCTGGTGATGGACCTCCCCCGCATCTTCACCATCCGCGAGAGCACCCACCGGATCCACAACCCGCTGACCGCGGGCAAGCTCGCGGCCCTGGGCGAGGCGCTCCACCTCGCCCCCGGGACACGGATGCTCGACCTGGCCAGCGGTTCGGGCGAGATGCTGTGCACCTGGGCGCGTGACCTGGGCTTCACGGGCACCGGGGTGGACATCAGTACGGTCTTCACCGAGCAGGCCCGGGCCCGCGCCGTCGAACTCGGCGTCGCGGACCGGGTCGAGTTCGTCCACGGTGACGCGGCCGGCCATGTCGCGGACCAGCCGGTCGACCTCGCCGCCTGTATCGGCGCCACGTGGATCGGCAACGGCGTCGCCGGAACCGCCGAGCTGCTCGAGCGCAGCCTCCGCCCCGGAGGACTGATGCTGATCGGCGAGCCCTACTGGCGGCGGACCCCTCCGGACGAGGAGACCGCCCAGGCATGCCACGCCACCGGCCTCGCCGACTTCCTGCTCCTCCCGGAACTGATCGAGCAGTTCCAGCAGCTCGGATACGACGTCGTGGAGATGATGCTGGCCGACCAGGACAGCTGGGACCGCTACGCCGCCGCCCAGTGGCTCAACCTGCGCCGCTGGCTCGACCAGAACCCGGACGACGATCTGGCCACCGGGGTGCGCGAAGAACTCACCACGGAGCCCGCCCGCTACGCGCGCTCCACGCGTGAGCACCTCGGCTGGGGAGTCTTCGCCCTCATGGAACGCTGATCTCCCGGAGCAGGTTCCCGAGGCAACGGGCGTACGGCCCGGCGGGACCGAGGAGGTCGAGGCCGGGGCGCAGCACGAAAAGACCGGTCCGGGAGTACCAGGAGCGCCTTCAGGAATGCGTGAGAGGCGGCTACAGACCGATCTCGTCCAGGTCGGCCCCGACGATCAGCCGACCGCTGTACCCCTGCTGCGCCGCCTGCCACTTCTCGAGCGGCCAGCTGCCCGGCACGAAGTGGTTGAGCACGAGCGTCGGAACGCCGGTCTTCTCCGCGATGGCACCCACCTCTTCGACAGGGGTGTGGGACTTGATGAGGTGCTGGAAAGCCGCCTCGTCCTCGGGGCTGCGAGGTTCCGGATAGCGCTGGGCCGCCCATTCGGTGGCGATCACCTCGTGCACCAGCACATCCGCGCCCCGTGCCATCCGGACGAGGTTCTCGCTGGGTCCGGTGTCGCCGGAGAAGACGACGCTGCCGTCCTCGGTGTCGAAGCGGAAGGCGAAGGAGGGGAAGACCGGAGCATGCTGGACCAGGGTCGCGGAGACCTTCACCCGGTCGTCCTCGTAGAAGACCACCGGCTTCATCCGCGGGTGCGGATCGCCGTTCGGGTCGTCGAGGAGACGCTCCGGCAGCGGGATGTCGTGACCGGCGAACATGTCCTGCGGAGCGGGCATGCCGCCGTCGATGGCGCGATCGTTGAAGTCCGTGGCGAAGGCACGCACGAGCAGCCCGACCATCTCCGCGGTGCCCGGGGTGGGGTTGTCGGGGGCGGTGATGGGCGGCATCGGATGGGTGCCGGTCTTCGGCGGCAGGATCCCGCGGTTGCCGGGGCCCCACACCGGGACAGGTCGGTCCGCGGCCACCAGACCGTTGTAGGCGCCCAGGCTGAGGATGTTCGACAGGTCGTTGATGTGGTCCGAGTGCAGGTGGGTGAGGAAGATTGCGCGCAGATCGCTCAGCGCGGCCCTGGCCTGCCAGTTCCCGAGCTCGGCGTCCATGAGCCGGAATCCGACGCCCTCGCCGGTGTCCACGAGGTAGTAGCGGTCACCGACGACCAGCGCGCTGGCGATGCCCGTGCGCGGCGGCTCGGTGGCGCCCCAGCCCGGGCCGCCGCTGGTGCCCAGGAGGACGATCTTGGTCCGTGCATCGGAACGCAACGGCGTGCCGGCCGCCGCCGCAGCCACGGGGGCCGGCGCGAGCAGGGGAACAGCACCGGCAGCGGCGAGACCGCCGAGCACCGTACGACGCGACACGGGACGTTCTCGAGAGGACATCAGGACTCCTGGGCAGGCTGCAACGAGACGCACATCACACTAGTCCGCAGACCGTCTGTTCAACAGGCGGTCGAGCACCGGCCCCTCACCCGCACCACGAGCGCACTGACCGACTGTGGCCCCTACGCCGGCGGGCCGGCCCCAGGCCCGTCCTGGTCCGTAGCGCGCAGGTGCTCCCGGGCGACCCGGCGGACGCACTCGGTGATGCGGTGCAGCCGCTCGGAGTCCAGCGCCCAGCTCTGCCAGTAGAGGGCGACGTCGTGGTGCGCGTGGTCCTCGAGCAGGGCCAGGGACCCGTCGGCGAGGTCCGTGCCCAGCTGCAGCTCCGGGAGCATGCCCCAGCCCAGGCCGGCCCGGACGGCGGCGAGGAAGCCCTCGGCGGACGGGACGGTGTGGGTGGGCGGGGACCGGTCGACGCCGCGGGCGCGCAGCGCGCGCAGCTGCAGGTCGTCCTTGGCGTTGAACCGGAGCACCGGCATGTCCGCCCAGTCGACGCCGGCCTCGGTGGTGAACCGCCGGCGCAGGGCGGGGGTGGCGACCGGGACGTAGCGCATGAAGCCCAGCCGCTCGAGCCGGCACCCGCTCACGGGGGCGGGGTCGCCGGTGACGGCGCCGATGACGTCCCCCTGGCGCAGGAGCCGGCTGCTGTGGTCCTGGTCCTCCACGTGCAGGTCCAGGGTGGTGTCCGACCAATCGGCGGCCTCCTGCAGGACGGGCACGAACCAGGTGGCCAGGGAGTCGGCGTTGACGGCCACCGGGGTCACCGTCCGGGAGGAGATCCCGTGGCCGAGGGAGTGCAGGGCCTCCGCCTCGAGCACCTGCACCTGGCGTGCGGTGCGCAGCAGCACGGCCCCGGCCTCGGTGGGAGTGCAGGGCGCGCCGCGGCGCACCACGACCTGGCCCACGGAGGCCTCCAGGGCCTTGATCCGCTGGCTGACGGCCGACGGGGTGATCCCCAGGGCGTCCGCGGCGGCCTCGAAGGTGCCCTCGTCGACGATCGCGGTCAGGGCGCGCAGATGCTCGAAGTTCATGAAGCAAAACTAACGCACCCATCAATTCTTTCGTTTGTCTGTATCTCAGGAGCTGGCTACCGTCGAGGCCATGTGGAGCATCTGGGGTACCGGGCTGATGAGCGGACTGGCGCTGATCGTCGCCCTCGGCGCGCAGAACGCGTTCGTGCTGCGGCAGGGCATCCGCCGCGAGCACGTGGGCGTGGTGGTGGCGCTGTGCGCGGTCAGCGACGCGGTGCTGATCCTCGGCGGCACGGCCGGGATCGGGGCGCTGGTCTCCCGGTTCCCGGAGGCCCTGGACGTGCTGCGGTGGGGCGGGGCCGCCTACCTGACGTGGTGGGCCGTGCGGTCCTTCGCCTCGGCCCTGAAGCCGTCCTCCTTGACCGCCGAGGCCCCGCGCTCCCGCAGATCGGTCATCGCCACCACCCTGGCCCTGACCTACCTGAACCCCCACGTCTACCTCGACACCGTGGTGCTGCTGGGCAGCCTCGCCAACCAGCACGGAACCGACGCCCGGTGGATCTTCGCCGGCGGCGCCGTGGTGGGCAGCGTGGTGTGGTTCTCCGCCCTGGGCTACGGCGCCCGGGCGCTGTCCGGGGTGCTCAGCAGCCCGCGCACCTGGCGGGTGGTGGACCTGGTGATCGGCGTGGTGATGCTCACCCTGGCCGTCAACCTGGTGCGGGGCTGATCCCGCAGCCTCAGCCCGCGGCCGGCTCCTCGGTGACCGACTCCTCGGCGGCAGGCCCCCCGGTAAGCGGCGGCTCCTGGGTCAACGGCCCCTCGGTCGTGGGCTCCTCGGCGGCCGGCTCCTCGGTCATCGTCTCCGCCGACGCCGCCTCGGTCCAGGAGGCGCCGGGCTCCCGGGGCGTCCCGGCGGCGAAGGCCTGCCGGACGGCCTCGGCCTGCTCCTCGGGACCGGCGTGCTCGGCGGCGGCGATCACCGTGGCGAACGCCTTCGTGTCGTGGACGAGCTCGGTGATCGTCTCGGGCGAGTCGACGCACCAGGCGTAGGCCGTCGCGTAGTCCACGGGGCGCCCGTTGGCGGTCACGGTCCCGCGCTCGTCGATCTCCACGCTCATGCGTCCTCCTCGGTCGGGGCTCCGGCCCCCGGGGCGGGCCGGCCGTACGGCGAGAGTACCTCCGGGCGGCACGTCAGAGCCGGAGGAGACCCTCTGCCGGCCGGATCCGCGGCGCCCGGGCGGGCACACCTCGTCCCGGAGTGACACCCTGTCGTCAGCGGTTGTCAGGCCCGCTCCCTAGACTGGACGGGTGCAGGCCTGGCTGGAGTCCCTCCCCCTCGGGGCCGCGATTCTGTTCTTCTGGGCCGGGGCCGTCGTGCGGACCACCACCATCTTCGCCCTGGGCCGCGCCGCCGCCACCGGCGGGAGCCGGCGCTCCGACCGCGTCCGCGAGCTCATGGACACCGCCGTCTACCGGCGGGCCCAGCGGCTCGTGCACCGCTGGGGCGTCCTGGCCGTCCCGGCCTGCTTCCTCACCGTGGGTCTGCAGACCGCCGTCATCCTCACCACGGCCGTCACGGACATGCCCCTGCGCCGCTGGATCCCCGCGATGCTCGTGGGCACCCTCATCTGGGGCGTCATCTACGGCACCGTGGGCATGGCGGTCGTCTGGGCGTGGCTGGAGCAGCCGTGGGTGGTCGCGCCGGTCGTCGTCGCTGTGCTCCTCCTGCTGCTCGGCCACAGGATCCGCGCGCGATGCCGGGCCCGCCGCGAGCGCCGCGACGAGAGGGCGCCGCTCTCCCGCTGACGACCCCGCGATGACGATCCCGGTCCGGCGGACGCCGTCCGGTCGTTGTCGTGCGAGGCAGGTCACAGTACGGTGGCCCCAGCATCCGGCGTTCCGGACCGTGTCCAGCGGCCGTGCGCCGGGCGACCCCCTGATCGTGAGGATCTCCCGTGAGCCTGAGCTGGAACATCGAAGAAGCCACCATCGACACCGTCCAGTCGGCCTACCGGGAGGGCAAGTCAACGGTCCGGGAGGTGGTGCAGGCCTACCTCGACCGGATCGCCGCTCTCGACGTGGACGGACCGGCACTGAACTCCGTGATCACTGTCTCGACGACGGCCCTCGACGAGGCCGACGCCCTCGACCTGGCGTACGCGGCCCGCGGTGAGCTGTCGGGACCGCTGCACGGTGTGCCGATCCTGGTCAAGGACCAGGTCGCGACCGCCGGACTGCGGACCACCTACGGCAGCCGGGCCACGGCCGGGCACGTCCCGGAGCGGGATGCCACGGCGGTCGCCAGGCTGAGGGAGGCGGGGGCGGTCATCCTGGGCAAGACCACGATGCCCGACTTCGCGACCTCCTGGTTCTCGACCTCGTCCGTGTCCGGGGTGACGAAGAATCCCTACGACCTCTCCCGGGACCCGGGGGGATCCAGCAGCGGAACGGCCGCGGCGATCGCCGCGAACCTGGCGCTGGTCGGCATCGGCGAGGACACGGGAGGTTCCATCCGCCTCCCGGCGTCCTTCTGCAACCTGGTGGGCGTGCGCGTCACACCGGGTCTGATCAGCCGGGACGGCATGTCCCCGCTGGTGGTCCCCCAGGACACGGCCGGGCCGATGACCCGGACGGTGGAGGACGCCGCGAAGGTCCTCGACGTCCTGGTGGGCTTCGACCCGGCGGACGCCTACACGGTCGCGGTCCGGCAGCGCCGTCGGAGCGCATCCTTCACCGAGGCGGTCGCCGGTGGATCGGTGCAGGGCCGGCGCCTCGGCGTCCTGCGCGGGGCGTTCGGCGATCCGGCCGACCCGGAGACTGCGGCCGTCGTCCGCGTGGTCGAGGACGCGCTGGCACGGCTCGCCGGGGCCGGGGCGGAACTGGTCGACGTGGAGATCCCCGGTCTGATGGACTTCGTGGGCTTCACCTCGCTGTACTTCACTCGTTCCCGGCAGGACATGAACGCCTTCTTCGCCGCCCATCCGGAGACGGGCATCGGCGGTGTGGACGAGGTCCGCGCGAACGGCACCTACGACCCGCACCTGGACCTCTTCGAGGGCATCACCGACGGCCCCGAGGACCCGCGCACCGACCCCCAGTATCTGGACCGGGTGCTGACCCGCGAGGACTTCGTGCGCGCCGTGCAGGCGCAGTTCGTGGAGCTGGGCCTGGACGCCATGGTCTTTCCCGACGTCCAGCTCGCGGCCCCCACCCACGAGGACGTGCTCGGGGGCCGGTGGACGTGCCTCACCTACCCGACCAACACGGTGATCGCCTCGCAGCTGCACTTCCCGGCGGCCACTGTGCCGGCCGGATTCACCGAGGACCGTCTGCCCGTGGGCCTGGAGATCATGACGTCCAGCTTCGAGGAGACCGACCTGCTCGCGGTGGCTCGGGGTGTGGAGGCCGCGCTCGACGCCCGCAGGGCACCGCGGCTGGAAGCCGTGGTCGATCCGCTGAGCAGCTGATCCTGCGGGTGCGCGCAGAGGCCGGTGCCGAGCCACCTCGTCACGCCGCGCCGTGCGACCAGGGCCGGTGCGACCGGCCCGCCGTCCGGTCTCAGCGGATTCTTATGGACCGGGGGTAGTGTTCCGGCAGTGATGTCACCGATGCAGTCTCCCGTTCCCCACATGTTCGCCGCGCCCGTCTACGCCGCCGAGCGGCTGCTCGTCGAGGCCATCCACGACGAGCACGTCAGCGTCGACGCCGTCGTCGTCCTCGACGCCCTGGCCGAGCACGTCACGGCCGCTGAGGCCCCCGCCCTCGAGGTCGTCGCCGAGGACGCCCAGCTCACCTGCGCGGAGCTCACGGCCGCCCTGGGCGACCTGGACGACCTGGGCTACCTCCAGGAGCTGGCCGAGCACGCCCCGCCCCTGTCCGCTCTCCGCGCCTCGCTCTTCGGAACGGCCGCCTGAGCCCAGCTGGACGGGCTCAGTCCTGCTCCTCGGACTCCTCGTTCTTGGCGTCCCCGTGCTCGTGCGGGACCGGGGTCATCTCGGTGGTCATGTCGGCGTCGTCGTTGGAGGCGGCGTCCTCGATGGGGTCGGGGCTGGAGGTGGGGTGCTCGCTCACGGGGTGCTCCTTCGTCGGGAGGATCGTCTGGTGCCCTCAGCCTACGGCCCCGGCCGGAGCCGCGGACAGCAGCCGCACGGCCTCACGGGCGGCCGCCCGCCCAGCGCGGGTGGCGCCGAGGGTCGAGGCCGAGGCGCCGTAGCCCACCAGCAGCACCCGCGGATCCCGGAGCACGCGCACCCCGTCCATCCGGATGCCGCCGCCGGGTTCGCGCAGCCCCAGGGGTGCCAGGTGGTCCAGGGCGGGCCGGAAGCCGGTGGCCCACAGGATCGCGTCCGCCCGCACCTCCCGGCCGTCGGCGAGCCGGACGCCCTCGGGCGTCACCGCCCCCAGCGGCCCGGCCGAGACGAGGATCCCGGCTTCGATCCCGGCCCGGTACTGCGCGGTCAGGGGCAGCCCGGTGGCCGAGACCACGCTGGCCGTCGGCAGGCCCGCGCGGGTCCGCTCGTCGACCCGGCGCTCGACGTCCCGCCCCCAGTCCGGGTCGAACTCCCGGTCCGTGAAGCGCGGGGGCCGGCGGGTGACCCACGTGGTCGTGGCGCCCGCCGCGGCGAGCTGGAGCAGGAACTGCACGGCCGAGGTGCCGCCGCCCACGACCACCACGTGCCGGCCGCGGAACTCCTCCGCGGAGCGGAAGTCGTGGGTGTGCAGCTGCCGCCCGCGGAAGGACTCCCGCCCGGGGTAGTACGGCCAGTGGGGGCGGTCCCAGGTGCCGGTGCCGTTGATCACCAGCTCCGTCCGCCAGGTGCCGGTGTCCGTGACCACCTCGAGCGGCCCGTCGTCGGACGCCGCCTCGACGCGACGCACCGCGACGGGACGGTGGACCGGCAGCGCGAAGCGGCGCTCGTACTCGCCGTAGTAGCGGGCGACGACGGCGGAGGCCGGCTCGGCCGGGTCCGGCACCCCGAGGGGCAGCCCGGGCAGGTCGTGGATCCCGTGGGCGCCGCCGAAGGTGAGCGAGGGCCAGCGGTGCCGCCACGCTCCCCCGGGGCCGGGATTGGCGTCGAGGACCACGAAGTCCTCCTCGGGGACCAGTCCCCGGCGCCGCAGGTGGTGGGCCGCCGACAGCCCGGCCTGTCCCGCCCCGATGACCACGACCTTCATGCCCACTCCCCTTTTTGGTTGATGTATCACCAATTAGGGAACGGCCGGGGGTGCCGGGCTATTCCTGGGCCCCTCCCGCCGCCGGGGCGGGCTCCTCGAGCAGGGAGCGCACGTGCCGGACCGCCCGGCGGGCCTCCGGCGTCCACCAGGCGCCCACGTAGACGTGGAAGGCGCCGGGCTCGTAGATCAGCTTCCCCGGGTTGCCCGCCCGCGCCAGGTCCCGCGCGAAGGCCAGGACGTCGGCGGCCAGGATGTCCTTGCCGCCCTGGACCACGTGCACCGGCGGCAGCCCGGCCACGTCCCCGTAGAGCGGGCTGACCAGCGGGTCGGTGAGCTCGCGGTCCCGCGCCCAGGCCGCGGCCATGGGCACCACCCGGTCGGTGCTCAGCATGGGGTCGTGCGGGTCGATCTCCCGCACGGCCGGGTGCGTGGCGGAGACGTCCACCGCCGGGGAGAAGCCCACCACGTGGTCGGGCATCCGCTGCCCGGCGTCCCGCAGGCGCATGGCCAGCCCGATCGCCAGGCACCCGCCGGCCGAGTCCCCCGCCACCACGATCCGGTCCGCGGCGGGCCGGGTCACGAGGTCCGCCCAGGCCGCGGCGAGGAAGTCGTAGCCCTCGTCCACGTGGCCCTCCGGGGCCAGCCGGTACAGCGGGACCGTGACCGTGGTCCCGGTGTCCTTCACGAGCTCGCGGACGATCCACCAGTGCGCCGGCAGCAGCGGGTTCACGAACGCCCCGCCGTGCAGGTAGATCAGGTGGGACCCGTCCGCCCCGGCGCGCGGGGTCAGGCGCAGCAGCGGGCGCCCGGCCACCTCGGTGCGTTCCACGGCGTGCGAGCGCCGCAGGTCGGCGGGGATCCTGGCCGGCTCCGGGTACCGGCGCCCGTGCAGCTGCTCCACCGGGGTCCACGGCTGCAGGCGCGCCCGCAGCCGGACCGCCTGGGCGGTCAGGGCCATGCTGATGCTCATCCGGTCACCCTTCCTTCGCGCCGGGCTCAGGCCAGCTGGAGGGCGGTGAGGCAGGTCGGGCTGTCCGGGGAGGTCTCGAACTCCTGGACCGCCCGACCCCGCTCCGAGCTGATCTCGAGCGTGCCGGTGATGTCCTTGGGCAGCCAGAAGCCCACGAACCCGTTCTCGTAGCTGGTCACGCTCTCGTCCACGAGCACGGACCCGGAGCCGTCGGTGATCCGCACGTCGAAGTCCTCACCCACGAGCTCGCCCTGGCACCCGGAGAGGCTGTGGAAGAAGCACTCGTGGGTCGTGGTGGCATACGGGGCGACCGCCAGGTAGAAGCGGTCCTCCGGCATGGGCAGGATCGTCTCGGCGGTGCCGTCGTCGAGGACCACCTCGTCGTAGGTCACGGAGCCGGCGAGCCCGGCGTCGCGGTCCTCGTGCGTGCGGTCGAGCTGCTCGACAACCTCCTGCGTGCTCGCGCCCTCGAGCCCGTGCGCCCGGAGCAGGTCGTCCTGCTCGGAGCCCTCGCCGGCGCAGCCGGAGACGAGGAGCAGGACGGCGGCGGACACGGACAGCACGGCGGATCGCATGGGTCCAGGATATCGGGGCGGCCCCTGCCACCGGCTCCCCCGCAACCACCCCGGGATGCCGGGAGTTTCCTGTGGGACCGGTCACAGATCCTGCCCCGGCGGCTAGAGTGGATGTCCAGTGGTGTGAGGGGTTCGGGAGGATCCGCCGTGCAGAACACCGAGAACAACGAGGTCTCCGGGATCGTGCTCCTGATTGCCGGGGCGGTGGTCTCGTTCGTCCTCGTCAACCTGGGCACGATCCTTCTCCTCCTGCTGGCCGGAGCAGCCCTGTGGCTGCTCGGCGTGCTCCTGCGGACGCTCGTCCGCTCCCTGGTGGTGCGCGCGCGGGAGCGGCTGCACGGCACGCCGCGGAGCAGCTCCGGGACCGGCGCCAGGTCCGGTGCGCGGACGGACGGAAGGGCCGCCGCGAGGAACCCGGACAAGAGCCCCCGGAAGAACAGCGGGAAGTCGATCGCCAGGACCGCCGAGCAGGCCCGGCTGGCCGCCGCGGAGGACATGCGCACCGCGTGGATCCGGTGGCAGCTCGGCGTCCTGCCGCCGCAGCAGCGGCACGGGGACGCGAGCTTCGTCGCCGTCCGGCTGGCCGAGGTCCCGCACGCGGACTGGGACGCGACCCGGCTGCGGCGGCACGGCCAGGCCCTGTGGTCCGTCCGGGACGCCGCCGCCAGGACGCCCCTGCACGGGGAGGTCGAGGCCCGCCTGGACCGGGTGGCCGCCATGCTCTCGGAGCTGATTGACGAGGAGTTCGACACCCACCGCGGCCAGGTCGACGACCGCTACCTGTACCACCCGGACCGGGAGGTCCGGGCCGCCTACCTGGCGGGCGGTTCGCAGGGCGTCGAGGCCATCATGGGCACCATCACCGCCGTCCGCGCCCAGGTCCGCGAGGACGCGGCCGCCCGGGCCGCCGCGGACTCCCTGGCGCGCGAGCGCAACGCCGCGCTCCGGGCGCTGCGGGAGACCCGCCGGCCGGCCCGGCCCCGGGACGCCCACGCCGCGTGGGAGGCGCAGGCCGAGCAGATCGGCAGGTGAGCCACCGGGACCGGGGCGGGCCCTACGCCAGGTGCTCCTCCGGCTCGCCCTGGAACTCGCGCACCTCCACCGGGAGCGTGGTCGCCTGCGCCAGCTTGCGGCCCCACTCGATGGCGGCGTCGTAGTCCGGGGCGGCCACGATGCAGATGCCCCCGGCGTGCTCGTCCTCGCGCTCGTACGGACCGTCCGTGGTCACCACGTCCTCGCCGTGGAAGCGCACGACGACGGACGCCTCCGCCCGGTCCAGGCCCCCGGCGAAGACCCACGCCCCGGCCGCCCTGAGCTCCTCGTTGAACGCGGCGACGTCCCGCATCACGGGCTCGAGGACCTCCGGGGCCGCCGGTCCGCCGTCGGGCTGTTCGATGCTGAGCAGGTAGTGCTTCATGGCGAGCCTCCTGGGCGTCGGATGGTCCTCGGAGTCTACGGTCGCGGCGGCCCGCCGAAATAGACCTGGGCGTCCACCACCTGCCCGTCGCGCACGGTGATCGCCTCCATGTTCCGGAAGGTCCCCCCGGTCCGGAGCTCGTACTCGTACCGGACGAGCACCAGGCCTGGTTCCGCCTCGACCACCTGGAGCAGGTCCTGCCGGGAGACCCGCTGCGCCGTGGGGAAGCACCGCTCGAAGTACGCGGCCCGGTCGATGTGGTCGTCCTGCGGGGACGTGAACCGGAACCCGTCCCCGACGAGCCCGCGGGCCGCCGTCTCGTCCTGCGCGAGGTAGGCGGCGAAGAGCCGCCGGACGACGTCCGTGCTGCTGCTGGTCATGCCCGCAAGCTACTCCCGGGCGGGGTGCGGGACAAGCACCGGGCCCGGTCCGCCGGCCGGGGCTCAGCCGTTCTGCGGGACCTGGGCCACCAGCTCGTCGTCGCCGGGCTCCGCCACGGGCGGCAGGGCCCGGGCCTGCTCCGCGACGGGGCGCACCGCGCGGTCCGCGGGCTCCAGGCGCACGGTCCGGCCCGTCTCGAGGGAGGCGAGCACCGCCTCGTGCACCCGGATGTCCATCAGCCCCTCCTCCCCGCCGGCCTCGGGATCGGTGCCGGTGAGGATGCAGTCCGAGAAGTACTCGGTCTGGCCCGCGAACTGCTCCACCGGGTCGTGGGCACGGGTCTCGCTGCGCCCGTCACGGGTCACGGTCCAGCTGATGCCCACCTCGGGGCCGAAGCCGAAGCACGGCTGCGCTGCGACCACGCCCCCGGTGCCCACCACCGTGAACTGCTCGGTGGCCTCGCCCGCGTAGCTGATGGTGAACTGCGCCACCCGCTGCCCGGGGAAGCGCAGCGTCACCGCCACGGTGTCGTCGAAGTCGAAGCCGCGCCCCGGGGTCCGCACCCCCATCGCGTGGACCTCGAGGGGCTCGGCCGCGAACAGGTGGCGCACCGCGTTGAGGGGGTAGCTGCCCATGTCCGGGATGGGCCCGCCCCAGTACCCGGAGTGCCCGCGGTGGTTGGCCTCGTCGATGTCCTGGGTGAAGACGGCGGTGAACAGCCGGGGGTCGCCCACCAGCCCCTCGTCCCGGACCCGGGTGATCAGCTCGAGCGTGCCGGGCTCGTGGTGCAGCCGGTACGCGACCATCAGCCGGGCCCCGCCGCGCGCGGCGGCGTCGATCATCGCCCGGCAGTCCTCCACGGACGTCTCCATCGGCTTCTCCACCAGCACGTGGAGGCCCGCCTCGAGCGCCGGCTCGGCGAACTCGCGGTGCCGGAACACGGGCGTGGCCACGTAGACCGCGTCCACGTCCCCGGAGGCCAGCAGCGCGGGATAGTCCTCGTAGGAGTACGCGGGCACGCCGTACTCGGCCGCGAGCTCCCGGGCCTTGTCCGGGGTGCCGGTGACCAGCGCCGCCAGCACGGAGCTGCCGGCCCGGGCCATGGCGGGCAGGAACGCCTGCTGGGAGATCTGGCCGAGCCCGACCACCGCGTAGCGCACGGGGCCGTTCGTCGAGGGGGCGGTCCGGGGAGAGGTCATGGGGCATCCTTCGCGGTCGGGACGGACGGACGGTCCCGGCCAGACTAGCCCCGCGGGGCCCCGGGAGGGCGGAGCGGGCCCGGCGTCCCCGGATCCCGCCGGATGCGCGATCATGGGAGGTCCGAGGGACCGCGCACGCGCCCGTCCCCGCCCGTCAGGAGGATCCGTGCCCAAGAGCAAGCCCCGCAAGAAGGCCGCCGCCAAGAAGAAGCAGCAGCGGCGGGAGTTCCACGCCGCGGCCGGCGCCCGCACCGTCGACATCGAGGGCGCCGCCCAGGGCACCTGGGACGACGACGCCCACGAGCTGCTCGTCGCCCGCGGCTGGGTGGCCTACCGGGACCTGGAGATGGACCAGCTCGGCGACGGCTGGGAGTGGCTGCCGTCCCAGCTGCCCCTCGACGCCGGCGTGGGCGGGGAGCCCGGGCCCACCACCGTGTTCGCCGCGGCCGAGGGCGGCTACGACGTCGAGCTGGCCAACCCGAACGGCTCCGTGGACCCGGACCGCGCGGGCCACTACGACACCCTCGAGGACCTCGCGGCGGACCTGGACAGCCTCGAGGCCTGGCGCGTGCCGGCCGACGAGTACGTCCTGCCGGACGCCCCCGCCTTCTCCGCGGACACCCCGTGGGCGATCTGCCAGCTCTGGGCCGGCGGGATGATCGACCACTGGGAGCTCGCGGCGGACCTCATCCACTTCCCGTACGAGGAGACCGAGGAGGGCTTCGCCGCGGTCGAGCGCGCCCACCGGACCGGGCTGATCCCCGCCCAGCTCTACGCCGCGATCCGCGCCGGCCGGGCCGCGTAGCGGGATCCTCTTGTCGGGGCTCCGGGCCCGGCGTAGCGTGAGCCGGGACCATCACCCTGCTGAGCGCACGAGGAGCGGCATGAGCGAGACGACCCCGGACCCGGCCCGGAACAAGCCCTCTCAGGCCGAGGGGGACGTGCCGGAGGACCAGAGCGTGCAGTCGGCCGTCGACCCGGACGACAACAAGCCCTCCCAGGCCGAGGGGGACGCCCCCGAGGACGCGCCGGGCGACGACTGAGTCCCGGCACGGACGGTCCCGGGCGCCCCGCCGAGGGCGGCAGCGCCCGGGATCAGTGCCGGGTCAGCCCTCGGTCGTCCCGGGCGGAAGCGTTCTTCGGCGCCCACGCGGACAGGCCGAGGAGGTCGGCCACCTCGCGGTAGTGGCTGGTGGAGAGGATCCCGAAGCCGGCCTCGACCGCGCGGCGGTAGTAGTGCACGTCCAGGGCGTCGGCGGACAGGTTCTCGTCGTAGCGGTGCAGCTCGAGGCGCATGGGCACGTTCCAGCTCCGCATCCGCAGGCTCTCCTCCATGTCCGGGACGTAGTGGCCGGCGAAGCCGATCACCCGGCGGAGGTCGGGCACCTCCCGCCGGACGTCGTCGACCGTGGGCAGGCCGTCCGGGTGGGTCGGGACGAAGTAGACGAGGTCGGGGGCGATCCTGCGGTAGACGGCCAGCTCCGTCATCCCGTGCACGCTCACCACCACCTGGCCCTCGGCCCGGTGCGTGCGGACGAGCTCGACGACGGCCTCCGGGGTCACGTTCTTGACGTCGAGCCACAGCACCGCCCCGGCCAGCACCGCCCAGGTGAGGAACTCGCCGGCCTCCCGGATGGGGAACCGGGTGACCTCGCCGTAGTTGTCCACCAGGTGCTGGCTGAGCACGTAGTCGGCCGACTGCTCGCTCACCGGGCCGGCGCCGGTGCTCCCGTGCCCCATGACGGCCTCGTGCAGGACCACGCACCGGCCGTCGACCGTGGTGCGCAGCTCGATCTCGATCATGGTGCGCGCCCGGGTGGCCAGGACGTTCTGGGCGGACTCGAGCGCCGAGCAGGGCCAGGACCCGTCGGGGTGGAACCCGGCGCGGCGGGCGAGCAGGAGGGGCCCGTCGGCGGACAGGCGGTCGTGGCGGGTGTAGGCGGCCAGTTCGGCCGGCGAGTCGAAGACGATCGAGTGCCCTGCTGCGCGCGCCGGCACGTCGGCTGCGACGTGGTCCGGCGAGTCCGGGCGGCGGTAGTTCTTCGGCATGGGAACTCCTGGGGGGATGGGAGCGCGGACAGCGGCCGTGGGGGGACGGCCGGCGGACGGGAAGCGGGGGAACCGCCCGTCCACGTGCTCAGGGGCCCTCGGCCACCCGTGCACGCTCCAACTCTTCCACGTCCGAGGCCGAATACGTGGCTGCGATCTGCATGTCGTTGCCTCCGCGCAGGACATTGCGGGTGCTGAGACCCCGGAAGAGCGTCCTGGGGATGGGCCGGTAGGCGGTGCGGCCGTCCCGGACGGGCCGGACGCCGGTCCCGTGGCGCAGGGCGACGGCGTGCAGCCACACGTCGTCGGCCATCGGCGCGCACGCGGTGAACGCGGTGCCGAGCTCGCGCAGGGCGTCGAGCAGGTGCGGCGGGTAGAGCACGCCGGAGGTGCCCGTGGCGAAGGTGCGGACGGACGCTCCCGCCGGGGCGCCGGGGCTCCACGTCGCGTAGGGCAGGATCCGTCCTCCGCCGAGGCGGATCCGGTGGGTGCGGTGGGCGACCACGTCGTGCGGGTGCCGCGCGTGGACCGCGAGCAGCTCCTCGAGCCACGCCGGGCCGTAGAGCACGTCGTCGTCCGCGATGACCAGCGGCAGCTCGTGCCGCGCCCGGGACCGGACGTAGGGGTAGTACTTCTGGTGGGGGCCCCAGTCCTCGGTGCACCTCAGCTCGAGGCCCCGGCGCACCAGCCGGGCCAGCGGCGCGGGCGGGTCCGCCACGACGTCGGCCTCGCGCAGCCACAGGATCAGCCGCTGCGGGCGCACGGTGCCGTGCACCATCGACTCGACGGCCAGGTGCACCGCCCGGATCCGGCTCCCGTAGGACGTGAGGCTCACGACCACGGGCGCGTCCCCCCGCACGGGCGCGTCCGAGAAGCGGTTCCGGAGCCGGAAGTGCAGGGCGCTGCGGCTGGTGCGGAACGAGCGCAGCCAGTCGAGGACCAGCTCCCGGGACAGCACCCACCGCAGGGGGTGCCGGCGCCTCCCGCCCGGCCGGGGCCTCACGACGGGCGTGCCGGGGCCGCCCGGGCCGCGCCGCCGCCGGAAGGTTCTGCCTCGGTCATGAACTCATTCTGGCAGGAGCCGCGCTCAGATCTCCGCGGCGGCCAGCACCGGCAGGGTGGGCGTCTCGGAGCCGCCGGCGGGCTCCACGGTCATGGCCACCGCCCCGGCCCGGTCGATGTCGCCGTCCAGCCAGACCTGCACCTGTCCGCCGCCGAAGCGCACGTCCGGCACCGGGGTCTCGTCCTGCACGAGCCACAGCTGGTACTCCCGGCCCTCCCCCGGTCCGGCGAGGTCGGAGGCGACGAACAGCGCCGCGTCCGCCTGCGCGGAGACCACCAGGGTGGCCGGGCGGCCGTCCACGTCGAGCTGGCGGGTGGTGACGTCCGGGGCGCTCAGCAGCCGGTTCTGCCGGTCCTGCTCCTGGGCCACGAGCTGCTGCTCCCGCTGCTCGGCCTGCGTGCCCACGGCCCAGCCGCCCAGGGCCGCACCGGGCAGGAGCACGGCGGCCGCGGCGGCGGCCAGCCAGCGGCGCCGGGGCGGGCGCCGCTGGGCCAGGGACACGGGCGCGTCCCCGGCCCGGTCCTCGGCCCGTTCCTCCGGCCGCCGCTCCTGGGGCGTCCCGCGCACGGCCGCGAGGACGTCCCTGCGCAGCGCCGCCGGCGGCGGCTCGGCCACGGCGGCGGCGAGGTGCGCCCCGACCTCCCCGAACGCGGCCACCTCCTCCCGGCAGGCGGCGCAGCCGCGCAGATGGAGCTCGTACGCGGCGCGCTCGCCGGGCTCGAGGGCGTCCACGGCGTAGAGCGCCGCGTCGGCGTGGACATCGCCGGCCCGGTCGTCCCCCTGGATGTCCTTCACTGCCGCACCCCCAGTGCCGATCTCAGATTGGTGAGTCCGTCGCGGATCCTGGCCTTCGCCGTGCCCAGCGGGACGTCCAGGTGCTCCGCGACCTGTCGGTGACTGTACCCCCGGTAGTAGACCAGGCAGACGGCCTCCCGCTGGAGCGGGCTGAGCCCGCCGAGCTCGGCCCGCACCTCCTCGGAGTCCAGGGACTGCTCCACCTCGCTCCAGGTGGAGTCGGAGGGCGTCTCGGCCCGCCGGACCTCGTACTGCTGGTCCCGGTCCCGCTCCCGCTGGCTCTGCCGGATCCGGTCCACCGCGCGGCGGTGGGCCATGGTGCACAACCACGCCAGGACCGTGCCGCGGCCGGCGTCGAAGCGCTCCGCCTGCTGCCAGGCCATCAGGTAGACCTCCTGGACCACCTCCGCGGCGAGCTCGGGGGAGCGGAGCAGCCGCAGCACCAGGCCGTGGACCGTGGACGACGTCGCGTCGTACAGCTCGGCGAAGGCGTCCTCGTCACCGCCCGCCACGCGGCGCAGCAGCTCGACCTGTTGTTCGGTCCGCCCGGGAGCGGGGACCGGTGCCCCGGCTCTCCCGCTCCGGCCGGTCGGTCCTGTGCTCACGCGGTCTCGCTGTTCCCTCGGAGAGCGGCACCCCGCCCGGGGTCCGGGCGGGAGCAGTGTCGCATTGCACCTTGCCACACCGGGTCGATGTGATGCCATCGACACACTCGTCGTCTCCATGACCGTTGTTCGTCGCGGGGCCGGCACCGGACGGGTCCGCGCGCCGTTCCGGCGCGCCGGAAACTTTTCTGCCCCCGCACCCGTCCGGACCCGTTCCGGCGCCGAACTGTCCGTGCGCACACCGAAAGTGCGCACACGGCACGACCCCCCGGTACGACACAGGAGAGAATCTGATGCGCAAGTCCATGCTCCTCACAGTCCCCACCCTGGCCCTCGGCGCGCTCACCATGGCCGCCGCGCCCGCCGCCGCCCACGACTCCGACATGTGGTCCGCCCAGGCGGCGCTGAGCACCCTGAACAACTCCGGCACCACCGGTGACGTCATGGTCGACGTCCACGGCACCGAGGCCACCGTCACGATGAACGTGAGCGGCGCGGCCGAGACGTTCATGGACGGCCCGTTCCCGCACGCCCAGCACATCCACATCCACGGCCAGGGAACCTGCCCGGGCCCGGAGGCGGACGCGGACGGCGACGGCGTGGTCAACACCACCGAGGGCCACCCGTTCTACGGCATGATCGGCACCTCGCTGACCACCGAGGGCGACACCAGCCCCGACTCCGGCCTGGCCGTGGAGCGCTTCCCGGGCGGCTCCGCGTACACCTACGAGCGGACCCTGCAGCTGGACGAGGCCACCGCCGAGTCCCTGCAGAACGGCACCGCGGTCGTCGTGGTCCACGGCGTGGACCCGGCGAAGATGCCCGCCGCGGCCGCCGAGAAGATGAGCGACCTCGACCCGGCGCTGCCCGCGGCCGCGACCCTCCCGGCCGCGTGCGGCACGCTGACCGCCTCGCAGATGGGCGCGATGCCGGAGGGCGGCGCCGACACCGGCGTGGCCCAGGAGACGGGGTCCACCGCCCAGACCGCGGCTCTCGGCGGCGGCGTCCTGGCCGCCGCGGCCGGCGCCGCGTGGGCCCTGCGCCGTCGCGCCGCGCGCGGCTGATCCGACGGGACGGTTCCTGCTGTGACGGGATCGACCACCGGTCGTCGCGGAGGCCTGCTGGCCTCCGCGGCGACCGCCGTCCTGCTCGCCACCGGCTGCGCCGCGTCCGACGACGGCGCCGCGCCGGCTGCCGGCAGCACCCCGCCGGCGGCCTCGAGCGCCGCCTCGCCGTCGAGCACCTCGGCGCCCTCGGGCGCGGGATCGGCCCCGTCCGCGGCGGGGCGGCCGACCGCCCCGGCGGACGGACCCGCGGACGGCCCCGCGGTCCTGGGCGCGTCGGAGCCGGTCTCCCTGTCCGTCCCGGCCACCGGCACCGAGTCCGAGCTGCTGCGCCTGGGCCTGCGCGAGGACGGCTCGCTCGAGGTCCCGCCCGAGGGGCCCGGCTCCCCTGCGAGCTGGTACACCGGGTCCCCCACCCCCGGCGAGCGTGGCCCGGCCGTGCTGCTGGGCCACGTCAACGCCACGGGCGGCGGCCCCGGGGTCTTCGCCGGGCTGCGCGCCCTGGAACCCGGCGACACGATCGAGGTGGCCCGGGAGGACGGGTCCACGGCGGTCTTCGCCGTCGACCGCGGGGAGCAGTACGGCAAGGACGACTTCCCCACCCTCGAGGTCTACGGCAACACGGAGGGGTCCGAGCTGCGGCTGATCACCTGCGACGGCTTCGACCCGGCCACCGGGGAGTTCGACGACAACTACGTGGTCTACGCGTCCCTGGTGCCCTGAGCGGCGCAGCCCTGGGAACGAGCGCTGGTGCGCACCGCCCCGGCCTCGCGCGGAGAACGACCCTTCCCTAGGCTTCTGCGCAGGGAACGGCCGTTCTCTGCATCTGTCGCACCAGCGAGAGGTCGCACCAGCGAGAGGAAGAGCCTCCATGGGTCACATCACCGTCGGCACCGAGAACAGCACCGACATCGAGCTGTACTACGAGGACCACGGCAGCGGTCAGCCCGTCGTCCTCATCCACGGGTACCCCCTGGACGGCTCGTCCTGGGAGAAGCAGACCGCCGCCCTGCTCGGGGCCGGCTATCGCGTGATCACCTACGACCGCCGCGGCTTCGGCCGCTCGAGCCGGCCGACGACGGGTTACGACTACGACACCTTCGCCGCCGACCTCGACACCGTCCTGAGCACCCTCGACCTGAACGACGTGGTCCTGGTGGGCTTCTCCATGGGGACCGGGGAGGTGGGGCGCTACCTCGGGACCTACGGATCCTCGCGGGTGGCCAAGGCGGCCTTCCTGGGCTCGCTCGAGCCGTACCTGCTGCAGACCGAGGACAACCCCACGGGCGTGCCCCAGGACGTCTTCGACGGCCTGGCCGCGGCCGTGACCGCCGACCGCTACGCGTTCTTCGCCGAGTTCTTCGGCAACTTCTTCAACACGGACACGTTCCTGGGCACGGACCGGCTGAGCCAGGAGGTCGTGGACGCCTGCCGGAACATCGCCGCCCGCTCCGGGGCCGTGGCGTCGGTGGCCGCCCAGCCCGCCTGGCTGACCGACTTCCGGGCCGACATCCCCAAGATCGACGTGCCGGCCCTGATCGTGCACGGCACCGCGGACAACATCCTGCCCATCGACGCCACCGGCCGGCAGTTCCACCAGGCCCTCCCGCAGGCGGAGTACGTCGAGATCGAGGGCGCCCCGCACGGGCTGCTCTGGACCCACGGCGCGGAGGTCAACGAGGCGCTGCTGGACTTCCTCGCCCGGTAGCCGCACCCGCCCCCGGCGGGACGGCCCTCCGCCGGACGACGACGGACCCCGCCCGCCGTGCGCTCGAGGCGCGGCGGGCGGGGTCCGCTCCGTTCCCGGGACCCGGGAACCGTCAGTGGCGGGGGCCCTCGTGGCCGGGCACGTCACCGGGGCGATCGGTCCCGGCCGGTCCCCCCGGCTGCCCGTCCGGGCGCTCGCCGGCGGCGGGGCCGCCCGTGGTCGGGCCGCCGGTCGCCGGGCCGCCGGAGGTCCGGTCGCCGGGGGCGCGGCCCCCGCCGAGGAACTGGCGGGCCTTCTGCTGGACCGTGTCCACGTGGCGCTCGTACTTGCGCCCGGTGCGCTTGTCCACGAAGCTGCCGGCCTGGTCGAGGACCTTGTCGACCTTGTCCGGGTTGCGCTGGGCGAGCTGCTTGGCCTTGGCCGTGAGCCCCTTGAAGTTCACCATCACGTCTCCTTCCGAGAGTGGTCACCGCGCGCGGGAGCGCCGCGGTGCTGCCGCCAGTCCATCACGCGGAGCTGTCCGCCGGCTGGCCGAGGCCGGGAGGCCGGCGCTCCTGGCCGACCACGTGCTGGAAGCGCAGCAGGTTGTCCGGGTCGTAGAGCGCCTTGGCCCGGACCAGACGGGCGTATACCTCCTCGGACCACGCCCGGGCGTGCTCGGTCTCCCCGCCCGGAACCCCGTGCATGTTCACGAAGGCCCGGCCCGTGGACCACGGGGCCATGGCCTGCAGGATCTCGGCCAGCGCCGGGGGCGTCGCCGCGGCCACGTGGGGCGCGAGCCAGCCGATGAGCTCCAGGAAGAACGCCGCGTCCCGCCCCGAGACCGCGTCCTCGACGCCGTCGGTCCGGGCGAAGGCTCCGCCCATCAGCCGGATCCCCACCTCCGGCAGCGGGCACCGGCTGCCGGGCCCGGCGCTCTGCAGCAGCGTCATGACCGCGGCGGCGTCGAACTCCCGCAGGAACTCCCCGGTGAGCACGTAGAGGCCCGGCTCGGTGGCGTCCATGTGCACCTGGTCGATGTCCCGGTAGTCCATGGGCCCCACCAGGTCCAGGACCGGCCGGGAGACCGCCCGCATCGGCGCGAGGACCCGGGCGCCCTCCTCCTCCGGGCCGGCCCAGCAGAAGCGCAGGTGCACGAGCATCCGCTTGTGCAGCTGCTCGGGGACGGTCGGGTCGTGCGGCATCCAGCGCAGGGCCACGGACGTCGAGGCGCGCTCCGGCAGGGTGGGCGCCCACCGGCTGAACGCGCTCAGCACCTCCTGGGCGTCGGTGCCGGGGTAGAAGATCCCGCCGCCGTAGAGCTCCTCCAGGGGGACGAGGCCCATGGTCATCGCGGTGACGAGGCCCAGGTTGCCCTTGCCCCCGCGCAGCAGGGCGAACAGCTCCGGCTCGTGCCGGGCGTCCACGTGGCGCAGCCGCCCGTCGGGGGTCACCACCTCGAGGCCCAGCAGGTGGTCGGCGGCGAAGCCGAAGATCCGCCCGAGCACCGGCAGCCCGCCGCCCAGGGTGTAGCCGACCGCCCCGGCGTCGCTGGCCGAACCGGTGAGGACCGCGAGGCCGTGGGGCGCGACCGCGTCGATCACGCGGCGCCACCGCACGCCGGCGCCGATCCGCGCGGTCCGGCGGCGGGGGTCGACCTCGATCTCCTGCATCCGGTGGGTCGTGACGAGCACTCCGCCCTCCATGGGCTGGTCCGCGCCGTGGCCCGTGGACTGCACCCCCACGGGCTCGTGGTGGGCGGCGGCCCACCGCATCACGGCCACCACGTCGGCGGCGTCGGTCACGCCCGCCACCGCGTCCGGGTGGTGGACGGCGGCCAGGTTGAAGCCGGCGACCTCCTGCGCGAAGCCGGCCTCGTCCGGCAGCAGGACCGGGCCACGGACCTGCCGGTGGAGTTCTTCCACGTCCGTTCTCGAGATCATCGCGGGCCCCCTCGGCACCGGCGATCCGCGGTGCGGGGCCGCTCGGGCCCGCAGGCGCCGCAGAACAGGTCCATTCTCCCACGCGGGCCCGCCGGTGCGCCCTCCGGAGCGTGCACGGAATCGTCACGGGGCGCCGGCGGGCACGGCCCGGTCGACACGGCCGGGTCGGAGCCGCCGGGAGGGTCAGTCGCGCTCGAGCGGCAGGGCGGGCGCCAGCCGGCGCAGGGACGTGAAGGTGGGCACGAGGGCCTCGTAGAGCTGCTCGAACACCGGCTGCAGGGACGCGTGGACCGCGGCGTCGGCGGGGTCCGGGCGCACCACGGACTCGACCTCCACCAGGTCCGCGGCCACGTCGACGGACTCGATCAGCCCGAGCGCCTGCATCCCGAGCAGCGCGGCGCCGAACCCGGAGCCCTCGTGGCCCGAGGCGAAGGAGATGTCCGTGCCGAGGACGTCGGCGAGCAGCTGCCGCCACAGCGGGCTGCGGGCGAAGCCGCCGGTGGCGCGGATCTGCTCCACGGCCAGACCGGCCGAGCGCATCGACTGCAGGACCAGGCCGAGCTGCTGGCACACCCCCTCCAGGGCCGCGCGCACCAGGTGTGCGCGGCGGTGGGCGCGGGTCAGCCCCACGTAGGCGCCCTTGGGCAGGGAGCTCCAGTGCGGGGCGCGCTCGCTCAGCAGGTAGGGCAGCATGAGCAGCCCCCCGGACCCGGCCGGGACGCTCCCCGCGAGCGCGAGCAGCTCCTCCTCCGGCTCCTCCCCCAGGTCGGGGGCGAGGGCGTCCCCGGCCCAGCCCAGGACCACGCCGCCGTTGTTGATCGCCCCGCCGACCACCCAGCGCCCCGGGGTCAGGGCGTAGCAGAAGACCCGTCCCAGCGGGTCCACCACGGGACGGTCGACGACGACGCGCAGCGCGCCGCTCGTGCCGATCGAGCAGGCCGCCACCCCAGGCCGGACCGCGCCCAGGCCGAGGTTGGCCAGCGGGCCGTCGCTGGCCCCCACCACCACAGGCACGGTGGCGGGCAGCCCCGTGGCCCGGGCGCCCTCGTCCGTGAGCCCGGGCAGGACGTGGGTGGTGGGCACCAGCTCGGGCAGCTGCTCGGGCAGGATCCCGGCGTGGGCGAGGGCCTCGCCGTCCCAGGCCAGCTCGTGGATGTTCATCAGACCGGTGGCCGAGGCCACCGAGTGGTCCACCACGAGCGCGTCGCACAGCCGCAGCAGCACGAACTCCTTGATGCCGGCCCAGAAGGCGACGCGCTCGCACAGCTTGGGCTCCTGGTCGTGGAACCACACGAGCTTGGGCAGCGGCGACATGGGGTGCACCGGGGTGCCCGTGCGCCGGTGCAGGGCGAGGCCGCCCGCGCTCGCGCGCAACCGTTCCGCCTGGACGCTGGCCCGGGTGTCCGCCCAGGTGACGAGCGGGGTGAGGGGCTCGCCCTCGGGCGAGAGCCCGAGCAGGCTGTGCATCGCGGCGCTGAAGGACAGACCCGCCACGCGCTCCGCCCCGACCTCCCCGACCACCGCGCGGACGGTGTCCAGCACCGCCTGCAGGATCAGCTCGGGGTCCTGCACGGCGTGGCCAGGGTGCGGCTCTTCCAGGGGGTAGCCTGCCGAGGCGGCGGCGAGCTGCTCACCGCCCACGGCGAAGGTCACGGCCTTGGTGCTCGTGGTGCCGATGTCGACGCCCACCACCACGGGATCCGGGTGCCCGGTGCCGGCCGGCCCCGGCATCAGCGTGGCTCCCCGGGGGCCAGGGACACCAGGACCTTGCCGGAGACCGCGGAGTCGCGGGCCGTGGCGAAGGCCTCCACGGCGCGGTCGGCGGGGAACTCGTGCGTGACCACGTCCTCGATCCCGGGACGGTCGGCGAGCAGCCCGATCGCCTCGTCGATCTCGTCGTCGAACCGGAAGGACCCGCGCAGCTGGAGCTCCTTGGAGACCAGCGGGGCCAGGTTCACGGGCCGCGCCTCGTCCGGCACCATCCCCACCTGGACGACGACGCCGCCGCGGCGGGCGCCCACCAGCGCGGGGCTCACGGCCGCGGGCACGCCGGAGCACTCGAGCACCACGTCGAACGCCCCGGACGGGATCTGCTCGGCCCCCACCCGGACGGTGCCGTGCACGCCGAGCGCCCGGGCCCGCTCGAGCGGGCCCTCGAGGACGTCGGTGGCCACGACCTCGGCCGCGCCCCGGGCCAGGGCCGCCGCGGCCGTGAGCAGGCCGATCGGCCCGGACCCGGAGACGAGCACGCGCCGGCCGGTCACGTCCCCGGCCACGGTGAGCCCGTGAAGGGCCACGGCCAGCGGCTCGGCGAGCGCGGCCCGGCGCAGCGGCAGGCCGGCCGGGAGCACCCGGACCATGTCCCGGCGGACCAGCAGGTACTCGCTCATCCCGCCCTGGGTGTGCGGCCGGGTGGAGGCGCTGCCCAGGTAGGCCCCGCCGGGCCACAGGTGGCGCCGGTCCTCGATCCCGGGCTGGGGCGTGCCGAACGTGGCCGGGTGGACCGTCACCGGGGTGCCGGGGGCGAGCTCGCCGGCGGGGTCCAGGTCCACCGTCCCGGAGACCTCGTGCCCGGGCACGAGGGGCTCCCGGACCACGTACTCGCCGTTGGCGCCCTCGGCCCAGTAGTGCAGGTCCGACCCGCACACCCCGCCGTAGGCGATCCGGAGCCGGACCTGCCCCTCGGTGGGCTCCGGGGTGGGCACCTCCTCGACGCGCAGGTCGTCCTTGCCGTGGATCACGATGGCCTTCATGAGCTCTCTTCCTGGTGCGTCCCCGGGCGCCGCGGTGCGGCGCGTGCCGGGTGGGACTGCGGGTGGTGCGGCGGACCCGGGTCAGAGGACGGAGGTCATGCCGCCGTCGACCAGGACGTTGTGCCCCGAGACGAAGCTGGAGGCGTCCGAGCACAGGTAGACCAGCGTGCCCACGAGCTCCTCGACCTGCCCCCAGCGCCGGGCCGGGGTGCGCTCGACCACCCAGTGGTTGAACGCCTCGTCCTCGATCAGCGCCTGGTTCATCTCGGTGGCGAAGTACCCGGGCGAGATCGCGTTGACCTGGATGTTGTGCCGGGCGAGGTCCGCGGCCATGCCCTTGGTGAGCATGACCACCCCGCCCTTGGTGGCCGAGTACGGGGCGATGGTCTGCCGGGCGAGCACCGACTGCACGGAGCCGATGTTGACGATCTTGCCCGAGCCGCGCTCCTGCATGCCGGGGACCACGGCCCGGGACACGTGGAACACGCTCGAGAGGTTCGCCGCGACGATGTCCTCCCAGTCCTGGGCCGCGAACTCGGCGAACGGGGCGCGGCGCTGGATCCCGGCGTTGTTCACCAGGATGTCCGGGACGCCGTGCTCGGCGAGGACCGCGTCGATCCCCGTCCGGACGGCCTCGGCGTCGGTGAGGTCGAAGGCCGCCGTGACCGGGGCGGTGCCCGTGCCGGCGGCGATCTCGTCGCGCACCCGGGCGAGGGCGTCGGCGTCGCGCCCGTGCAGGACCACGCGGGCCCCCGCCTCGGCGAGGCCCGTGGCCAGGGCCCGCCCCAGCCCCCGGGAGGAGCCGGTGACGAGGGCGAGCCGGCCGGTGATGTCGAAGACGTTGCGCATCCGGGGCCTCAGGCGATATAGAAGATGACGAGGACGACGGCGAAGCCGAGGACGGACTCGAGGGCCTGCTGGACCGTCCAGGTCTTCAGCGTGGTCTTGACGTCCATGCCCATGAGCCGGCCCACGAGCCAGAAGCCGGAGTCGTTGACGTGCCCGGCGAAGACCGAGCCGGCGGCGGTGGCCAGGACCACGGCCGCGACCTCCACGGAGTTGAAGTTGCCCGCGGCCACGGCCGGTGCCATGAGCCCGGCGGCGGTGACAAGGGCCACGGTGGCCGAGCCCTGGGCCAGGCGCAGGACCACGGCGATGATGTAGGCCGCGAAGATGACGGGCAGCCCGATGCCGTCCAGCGAGGACGCCAGCGCGTCACCGATGCCGGAGGCGCGCAGGATGCCGCCGAACATGCCGCCGGCGCCGGTGATGAGGATGACAGAGGCGACCGGGCCCAGGGAGGAGTCGATGACCTTCTCCAGGGCGGTGCCGTGCTCGCCGCGGCGGGTGCCGAGGACGAACAGGGCCACGAGGACCGAGATCAGCAGGGCGACCGGGGACTCGCCGAGGGCGGAGAGCACCTGGAACCACTCGGCGTCCTCGGAGACGGCGCCGGCGGCGCGCAGGAAGTCCAGGCCGGTGTTCATGAAGATGAGCACCAGGGGCAGCAGCAGCAGGGCGATGATGGTGCCGACCCGCGGCGGGTTGGCGGGCTGGTCGTCGTCGACGTCGCCGAAGAAGCCCGGGACGGGGAGGACGTACTTGGTGCCCACGCGCTTGCCCCAGAGGTACGCGGAGACGTACCAGAGCGGGAACGCCAGCAGCAGGCCGATGAGCAGGACCATGCCGAGGTCGGCGCCGTAGAGCTCCGTGGCGGCCACGGGACCGGGGTGCGGCGGCACGAAGACGTGCATGACCGAGAACGCACCGGCGGCGGGGATGCCGTACAGGAGCACGTTGTTGCCGCTCACCCGGCGGGCGACGGCGAAGATGATCGGCAGCATGACCACGAGGCCGGCGTCGAAGAAGATCGGGAAGCCCATGATCAGGGAGGCGATGCCGAGACCGAAGGGCGCGCGCTTCTCGCCGAAGATGTCCACGAGCTTGTCCGCGAGCACCCGGGCGCCGCCGCTGTGCTCCACGAGCTTGCCGAGCATGGCGCCGAGGCCGATGAGCAGGGCCACCGAGCCGAGCGTGCCGCCGAAGGCGGTGACCGCGGTGTCCACGATCATCCCCGTGGGGATGCCCGTGGCGAATGCCGTCAGCAGCGCCACCAGGATCAAGGTGAGGAAGGCGTGCAGCTTGAACTTGATCACCAGGACCAGGATCAGTGCGATGGCGGCTGCCGCGATTGCCAGCAGCGGCGCGGTGCCGAGGGTCTGTGTCCAGTCTTCCACTGAGTTTCTCCGTTGATCTCGTGCCTGCGGGCAGGCCCTGGGGTCTCGTCGTGAGCCACGACACACGCTAGGCTGACAGAAAGATCATACTTTTGGCAACAGGGTGGGCGCGACCGCGCCGCACATGACGGACGGAGCGTCCATGCACGGGGTGGAGCAGCACAGCGGGGTGCTGGACCGGCTCGGCGAGAGCATCGCCTCCGGGGCGCGGGCGCCGGGAACGGTCCTGACGCTCGCGGCCCTCGAGGAGGAGTTCGGGGTCTCCCGCACGCTCGTGCGGGAGGTGGTGCGCGTGCTCGAGTCCATGGGGATGGTGGAGTCCCGGCGGCGGGTGGGCGTCACCGTCCGCCCGCCGCGGGACTGGAACCCGTTCGACCCCCGGCTGATCCGGTGGCGGCTCGGCGGCCCGGGGCGCGACGAGCAGCTGCGGAGCCTGACCGAGCTGCGGACCGCCATCGAGCCCGTGGCCGCCCGGCTGGCCGCGGTCCGGGCCGACGGGCCCACCCGGCGGCGCCTGGTGGAGCTCGCCGCCCGGCTGCGGGAGCTCGGCGAGGCACGCCGCGGCACCGACCCCGAGTACCTGGAGGTGGACACCGCCTACCACGCGCTGCTGCTGGAGGCGAGCGGCAACCCGATGCTGGCCGCCCTGCAGGACGTGGTGGCCGAGGTGCTCTCCGGCCGCACGGCGCTCGGGCTCATGCCCCGCTCCCCGGACCCCGGCGCGCTCGAGGACCACGAGGCCACGGCCGCCGCCGTCGCCTCCGGAAACGCGGCCGAGGCCGAGGCGCGGGCGCGCGCCGTGGTGGTGGAGGTGCTCGAGGGGGTCGT
Organism: Kocuria sp. WN036; assembly: GCF_002287015.1. Classification (NCBI taxonomy): domain Bacteria; kingdom Bacillati; phylum Actinomycetota; class Actinomycetes; order Micrococcales; family Micrococcaceae; genus Kocuria; species Kocuria sp. WN036. The sequence goes on along the minus strand of NZ_NSKF01000002.1, from coordinate 204,415 downwards.
CGACGTGACGGAGAACACCGCCTGATCTGGCCGATGGTCTGCTGGACCCGGGCCGCGCCGTTCCTAGGCTGAGCGCATGGCCACACCCGTCACCGGCTACCTGTCCCGGGTCTCGGGGCCCCGCCGGAGCCCCCGTTACGACCTCCACCTGGCCTGCCTGCTGATCCTCGTGGCCGGCATGCTCAACTCTGCGGGCTTCGTGGCCGTGGCGCTCTACACCTCCCACATGACCGGCCTGACCGCGACCATGGCCGACCACCTCGTGGACGGGGACGTGGAGCTGCTGTCCCTCGGCGCGGTGGGACTGGGCGCGTTCGTGCTCGGCGGCATCTGGTGCTCGCTGCTCTTCACCTGGGGCCGGCGGCGCGGGCTCGGGTGCCGGTTCGCGAACGTGCTCGCCTTCGAGGGCGCGCTGATCCTGGTGTTCAGCCTGACCGCCGAGGCCGTCGAGGACGACCACCGCGGCCTCGTGCCCGTCGCCGTCCTGTGCTTCACCATGGGGATGCAGAACGCGCTCCTCAGCAAGGTCGCCGACATCCCCGTGCGCACCACCCACGTCACCGGGATGGTCACCGACATCGCGATCGAGCTCGGCAGGATGCTCTACCCCCACCGCACACCGGGTCCGGAACCGGTCCGGGCGGACCGCAGGAAGCTGCGGGTCCTGACCACCCTCGTGGGCCTGTTCTTCCTGGGCGGCGTGACCGGGACGGTCGGCTACCTGGCCGCGGGGTTCTCCTTCCTGGTGCCGGTCGCCCTGCTGCTGCTGGTCCTGGCCTACCGTCCGGTGGCCCGGGACCTCTCCCGCAGGCGCCCGCCCGCCCGCGCGTTCCTGTGAGCCTGCGCCCCCGCCCGTAGGCTGGGCCCATGGGCATCTCGGAGACCGACCGCGGACACCTGCGACGCTGCGTGGAGCTGGCCCGCGAGGCCCTCGACGCCGGGGACGAGCCGTTCGGCTCGGTGCTGGTCTCGGCGCGGGGGGAGGTCCTGTTCGAGGACCGCAACCGGGTGGCCGGCGGTGACGCGACCCGCCACCCCGAGTTCGAGATCGCCCGGTGGGCGGCCGCCCACCTGACCCCGGAGCAACGCTCCGCAGCCACGGTCTACACCTCGGGCGAGCACTGCCCCATGTGCTCGGCGGCCCACGCCTGGGTGGGGCTGGGCCGCATCGTCCACGCCTCCTCCTCGGCGCAGCTCGGCCGGTGGCTGGACGAGCTCGGCGCCCCGCCCGCCCCCGTCGCGGCGCTGCCGATCACCCAGGTGGCCCCGGGGGTGCCCGTGGACGGCCCCTGCCCCGAACTGGCGCCGGCGGTGCGTGACCTGCACCGCCGGCTGCACCTGATCCGGACCGGGACCGGGACCGACCCGCGAGGTCGCAGCTGACGGCCACCGCGCCCGGCTGCGTCGCCGCCAGCCGCAATCTCGGCGCGGGGTGGCCAGGGGCCCCGTCCGGGGACCAGGATGGAGGGGTACCTCCGGTGGGCGGCGCCCGCCGGAACCGTTCGACGAGAGGAACGATCATGGTGGACATGGGAGGATTCGCGGACAAGGCGAAGGACCTTGCGGACCAGCACCCGGACAAGGTGCAGCAGGGCATCGACCGGGGCGGCGACGCCGTCGACGAGCGCACCGGCAACAAGTACGAGGGCCAGGTGGACCAGGCCCAGGAGAAGGCCGGCGGCTTCCTCGGCGCCGACGAGAAGGACCAGCGGCAGAACTGATCCGTGGCCGCTGACCTCGGCCCCGCCCGCCTCCCGGCGCGCGGGGCCGCGGCCTGTCAGGCCAGCGCTGCGGCCAGGTAGGGCGCCGTGCGGCTGGCCGGGCACGCGGCGACCTCGGCCGGGGTGCCGGCGCACACGATCCGCCCGCCGGCCTCGCCGCCCGACGGGCCCATGTCGATCACCCAGTCCGAGGACGCCACCACGTCCATGGCGTGCTCCACCACCACCACGGTGTTGCCGGCGTCCACCAGGCGGTTGAGCTGGCGCAGCAGCAGCTGCACGTCCTGCGGGTGCAGGCCGGTGGTGGGCTCGTCCAGGAGGTACAGGGTGTGGCCGCGGCGGGCCCGCTGCAGCTCGGTGGCCAGCTTGATCCGCTGCGCCTCGCCCCCGGAGAGCTCGGTGGCCGGCTGGCCGAGCCGCAGGTAGCCGAGCCCCACGTCGAGCAGGGTGCGCAGGCTGCGCGCGGCGGCCGGGACGTCCGCGAGGAACTCCGCGGCGGTCTCCACGCGCATGCCCAGGACGTCGGCGATGCTCCGGCCCCGGTGGGTCACCTCGAGGGTCTCGGGGTTGTAGCGGGCGCCCTGGCAGTCGGGGCAGGGCCCGTAGGTGCCGGGCAGGAACAGCAGCTCGACGGCCAGGAAGCCCTCCCCCTGGCACGTCTCGCACCGGCCGCCGGTCACGTTGAAGGAGAACCGCCCGGCCCCGTAGCCGCGGGCCCGCGCCTCGTCGGTGGCGGCGTAGAGCTTGCGGACCGCGTCGAACAGCCCCGTGTAGGTCGCCAGGTTGGAGCGCGGGGTCCGGCCGATGGGCCGCTGGTCCACCCGGATCAGCCGGTCCAGGTGCTCCAGGCCCTCGACGGCACCCACCCGTGCCCCGGCGGCGGGCGCGGCGTCGTCCTCGGCGTCGGCGGGCGCCGCCCCGCCGTGCACGTGCCGGCCGACCGTCTCGGCCAGGACCTGGCTGACCAGCGTGGACTTGCCCGAGCCGGAGACCCCGGTGACGGCGGTGAGCACGCCCAGGGGGATCTCCGCGTCGAGGTCCACCAGGTTGTGGCGCGTGACGCCGCGCAGCCGCAGCCGCCGCTCGACCGGGCGCGGCGTGCGCTCCGCCGTCGTGCCGCCCGGAGGGTCGTCGGGCGAGCCGTCGGAAGAGCCGTGCGGGGGGCCGTCCGGGAACAGGAAGGGGCGCGTGGCGGACTCCGCCACGTCGGCCAGGCCGGGCACGGGGCCGCTGTACAGCACCGCGCCGCCGCGGTCCCCGGCCTGGGGCCCCACGTCCACGACCCAGTCGGAGCGCCGCACCACGGCCATGTCGTGCTCCACCACGAACACCGAGTTCCCGGAGGCCTTCAGCTCCTCGAGCACGGCCAGCAGCGGCTCGGCGTCGGCCGGGTGCAGGCCGGCCGAGGGCTCGTCGAGCACGTAGACCACGCCGAAGAGCCCGGAGCGCAGCTGGGTGGCGATCCGCAGCCGCTGCATCTCCCCCGGGGAGAGCGTGGGCGTGGAACGGTCCAGGCTCAGGTAGCCCAGCCCCAGATCCAGGAGCACCTGCAGCCGGGCGAGCAGGTCCTTGGCGATGGTCACCGCGGCCTCGCTGCGCTCCCCCGAGGACACCGCCCGGGAGGCGGTCCCGGCGTGCTCCAGGGCGGCGGTGGGCCGGACCACCTCGGCCAGCTCGCCGAGGGACGCCCGGTTGAGCTCGGCGATGCTCCGGCCCGCGAAGGTCACGGCGAGCGCCTCGGGGCGCAGGCCGCTGCCGGCGCACGCGGGGCAGGGTCCGGTCACCACGTACTGCAGGACGCGCTCGCGCATCTGCTGGCTCGCGGAGTCCGCCAGGGTGTGCAGGACGTAGCTCTTGGCGCTCCAGAACCGGCCCTTGTACGGCTTCGCCACCCGGTCCCGCTGCGGGGTGATCTCCACGACCGGCTGCTCCTCGGTGAACAGGATCCAGTCGCGCTCCTCCCGCGGCAGCTCGCGCCAGGGGACGTCGACGTCGTGGCCCAGGTGGCTCAGGATGTCGCGCAGGTTCTTGCCCTGCCACGCGCCGGGCCACGCCGCGACGGCCCCGTCCCGGATGCTGAGCCCCGGGTCCGGGACCAGGGAGGGCTCGGTGACGTCGTGCACGGTGCCCAGGCCCGAGCACCGGGGGCACGCGCCGGCGGCGGTGTTGGGCGAGAAGGCGTCCGAGTCCAGGCTGCCCGCGGCGGAGTCCGGGTAGGTGCCCGCCCGGGAGAAGAGCATGCGCATCGAGTTGGACAGCGTGGTGAGGGTGCCCACGGTGGAGCGCGAGCTGGGCGCGCCGCGCCGCTGCTGCAGGGCCACGGCGGGCGGCAGCCCGGTGATCTCCTCGACCGCGGGGTTGTGCCCCTGCTGGATCAGGCGCCGCGCGTACGGTGCCACGGACTCGAGGTAGCGCCGCTGCGCCTCGGCGTAGATGGTGCCGAAGGCCAGGGAGGACTTCCCGGACCCGGAGACGCCGGTGAAGGCGACGATCGCGTCGCGGGGGATGTCCACGTCCACGTGGCGCAGGTTGTTCTCGGAGGCTCCCCGGACCCGGACCATGCCGGTGCGGGTGGTGGCGGAGGCGGCGGTCGGGGCGGTGTCGGGGTGGGTGCTCACCGCCTCCACCCTAGCCACCGGCGGGGCCGCGGGCGGACTCAGCGGGCCAGGTGGTGCTCCCGGCCGACCGACCAGGCCGTGTCCGCGGGGACGGGATCGACGCCCCAGGCGGACCACTCGTCCAGGCCGGCGAACCAGCGGGCCCCGCCCCGGCCGGCGACCACGAGGGCCGTGGCCAGCACGCCGGCGAGCCGTGCGTCCGGGCCGGCGACCGTCGCGGACCGGGCGCCCGAGGCGGGCCGTCCCGTGCGCGGGTCCACGACGTGCGCCGGGCGCTCGGCGGTGCTCGAGGTCGACACCGCGCCGTTGCCGGGCAGCACGGTCCAGGTCACCGCGCCGGCGTCGTCGGGGTGGCGGATGCCCACGGTCCAGGGCCTCCCGGGTCCGGCGGACCCGCGGGTCACGACGTCCCCGCCGGCCTCCACGCAGACGTTCGCGCACCCGGCGCGGACGAGGTCGTCGGCGATCCGCTCCGCGGCCCACGCCGTGACGTAGCCGGAGGGGTCGAAGCCGCCGCGCACGGCCCACGGGTCGAAGCAGCCGTCGGTCAGCTCCCGGGCCTCCCGGCAACGCCGGAGCACGTCCAGGAGGGCGCCCTGGGCGGCGTCCCACCGGCTGAGCCGGCGCTCGTCGAGCAGGCCGGAGCGGAGCGCCGTCACGAGCGAGTCGGGGCGGTAGGTGGAGAAGACGGCGTCGACCCACCGCATGTTGGCCACGGCCGTGTCCAGGGCGTGCTGCACAGCGGGCTCGGGGGGCAGGCCCTCCTCGCCGGCGCGGACGTCGACGGTCACGGTAGTGCCCCAGACGGGCTCCCGGTGGCGGTGCCACCGGCCCTCGGGGCGCCGCAGCTCGACGGCGGGGGCGCTCACAGCCCGGCCCGCTCGAGGAGCTCCCGGCAGACCGTGCGGTAGCCCTTCACGGCAGGGGCGGCGCCGCTCACGACGTCGACGCGCGCCGGCCGCCTCGTGAGGATCTCCTCCTGGAGGACGGGTACGGCGGGGGCGTCGAGCCGCTGCGGGGGGCGTGGGGGGAGAGATGTGCGGTCGATGACTTCGACTATAGGACCGGGGGTGGTGCCGGTCACTGGACTTTCGGGCAGAGTTCCGCGGCCGGGGACGCGGGACGGGCCCGTTCCGGCGCCGGCGCCGGGACGGACCCGTCCACCGTTCCTGCTAGTCGGCGATCTCGATGACCTGCAGCGGCAGGTTCGTGCCGGTCCCGCAGAACTCCGCCTGGCACTCCTGGATGAACCCGGAGAGCACGGCCGGTCCCTCGTCGAAGGCCATGTTGAAGGCCACGGCCTGGTAGTCCAGCTCGACCTCGCCGCCCTCGCAGACCCACTGCTGGAAGTAGCTGCCGTTGGCGATCCGCCCCTCGGAGACCCGCTGGGTCACGCTGAGGGAGACGAAGATGTTGCTCCCCGCCGTGCACGAGACCTTGTAGGTGCCCTCGACGGCCGCCCCCTCGGCGATCCGCGTGGCGTCGCTGATCTCGTAGATCTCCATCGCCTGCGCCGGTGCGGCGGCGACGAGACCGATTCCTGCCGCGAAGGCGGCGGCCGTGACTGCCCTGGTGGTTCTTCTCATGGTTCTGTCCCATCCGGTGGAGAAGCGAGAAGCGCTTCGCGACTGGTGCCGGCCCGCGGCGCATTCCCCCGAACGCCCCCGGGCCCCGTGTCTGGTACGACGTCACCAACGTAGGCGCAGGTCAGGGTGCATCGGCCACCGTGCGTGAAGATGACGGACACGATTCGGACACGGTGCCGGTGCCACTGCGGCCACCGGACACCGGGCCGGACCGGGAGGCGCCGGACGGGGCGCCGCTCAGAACGCGTCGTCGATGGGGACGGGGCGGCCGTGCCGGTCGTAGTAGTAGACCCCCTGCGTCTCCGGTGTCCCGTCGGCGGGGTCCTCCGGCGGCTCCGCCGGGAGGGCGCCGCCACCGCCCCGGGCGCCGAGCGCGAGCGCACCGACGGACACGAGCAGCAGGAGCACCACCGTGAGCAGCGGCCCCAGAGGCACGGCGCGGACGAGGACGGCCAGGACCACGGTCAGCGCGAGGAGCAGGAGCAGGGCGCCCGTGGCCGCGGGCTCGAACGCGCGACCGGGGCGGGCGGCCCCCGGCTCGGTCGAGGACCGGCCGGAGAAGTCCGGCAGCTGGGGCAGCTCGGGAACGAGCGGAGTGGTCACGGCGGGCCTTTCGCGTGCGGCTCCCCCGGTGGAACGGTCCCGGCGGTGAGCGGCTCCGGGAGCGACCTCGACCGGAGTCCCCCCGGTCGCTCCTGCGGGAGTTGGTTCCATCCTGGACCTCCCGCGCGCTCCGGGCCTGCCCACTCTTGTGGGGCTGTCGGGCGCCGGGCGGCACGATCCGGGGGACGGAGTCCCCGGACGGCCGCGGACGGTGCGCGGGCAGGTGCGGTCCGGCGGACGGTGCCGGGCCGGCGGATCAGGAGCCGTGCACCGTCCGGGGCCGCCCGATCCGGGTCCGGACGCCCGGTGAGAACAGCACGGACTCGGGCGGCCCGTCGACGTCGAGACCGGCCGCGGCCAGCAGGCCGTCCTCGAGGTGCGCGACCGCCGCGGGGTGCAGCGGCCACGGCTCGTGCGAGACGGGGACGTGCACCGTGCGGCCGGCGAACCGGCTGTGCAGACCGAACCGCGCGGTGAGCTCCAGCGACAGCTCGTCGTCGGCGCGGGCAGCGCGGTCCGGGTGCACGGCGAAGGAGGACGTCGTCCGTCCGCGGCGCCGGACGACGTCGTACCCGTAAGAGGGATCCGCCCCGTCGGGGGCGGCGGCCCGGCACTGCGACCACACGTAGGGCAGGCCGGCGGCGCGGGCGCCGAGGACGACCGCGAGCCGTGGCGCGTCGAGGGACAGGAACACCACGGCGCGCGTGCCGTCCGGCTCGCGGGAGTAGAGGCGCACGTTGATCTCGGGAAAGCTTCCCCACCACGGCAGGGGCACCGCGGCGCCGAGCCTGATCCGCTCCATCCGGAAGCCGACGAGGCCCGCCCAGGCGGAGCCGTCGACCACGTCCGCCCGGACGCCCGGCGGCATCTGCGCCGCCGCGGCGGACACGGGGATCCGCCAGTGCAGGAAGACGGCGTCCTCCCAGCGCTGGTCCATCAGGTGGGGGCGCGGCAGCCCCGGTGCCGCGGGCCAGGGAGCCGCCGGATCAGCCGTCGTCCTGCTCGTCATCCTGTTCCATGGGCCCCTCGCCCTCCGTGGGGCTGATGGGCCCGGTCGTGTTCTCCTCCTCGGTGGCGTCCGTGGCCTCGTCCTCGGCGGTCTCCTCGCCTCCGGCGGGGGCCTCCTGCTCCGTGCCCTCCTCGCCGCCGGACCCGGGGTCGTCGCACCCCGCGAGTCCCAGGGCGGCGACGGACAGGAACCCGATCGCCAGCGTCCTGCGCCACCAGCTCTCGCCCGCAGCTGCTGTCATGACCCCTCCTCCGTGGTTCTGCATGAGCATCAAAGGTAAGCACGCTTTCCAAACCGGTGCAACAGAGGGGACAGGATTGACGGAAGATGCTCAGCGGAAATCCAGGACGGCGCCGGTACGGTCGGGAACGGGACCGGCGCCTGCCGCCGGGGCGAACCGCCCGCGTCCCCGTCCGTCCGGGAACGAAAGGCGCACCGTGCGCACGAGCTGTCGAGGGGCCCGATTCGGCCGCGCCGCGGCGCTGGGCCTCGCCCTCGCCCTCCTCCTCGGCGCCTGCGGCGGGGACGGGGACGGGGCCGTACCGGTCGCCGCCCCGACGGCCGAGGCCGCCGCGGGCCTGGCGGCGGACCTGGAGGAGCTCGCCGCAGGGGTGCCCGGGGAGCTCGGGGTCGTGCTCCTCGACCCGGAGGGCGGGGAGGTCGTGGCCCGCAACGCGGACCGTCCGTTCACGAGCGCGAGCCTCTACAAGCTCTTCCTGGCCCATGCGGTCCTCGACCGGGCCGACCGGGGCGCTCTCGCCCTCTCGGACGTCGTTCCGGGACTGGGCCTCACGGTCGAGCAGGCCCTCGACGTGATGATCAGCTGGTCGGACAACGCCTCCGGTGCGGCGCTGGGCCAGTGGCTCGGGTGGGAGCAGGTCGAGGCCTTCGCCCACGGGCAGGGCTTCACGGCCACGACCTTCGACCCCGACACCGGCTCGCAGGACGTCGTCGCGATGACCACCACTCCCGCGGACGTCGCCGCCCTCCTGGAGCGCCTGCGCCGCGGCGAGCTGCTCTCCGGCCCCTCCACCGTCCTGCTCATGGGGTTCCTCGAGGAGCAGCACCTCGACTACGCCCTCTCTTCGGGCTTCTCCCCGGACGTCGGCTTCGCGCACAAGACCGGCCTGCTGGTGGACGTCTCGCACGACGCCGGGATCGTCGAGCTCGGCGGGCACGACTACGTCGTCGCCGTCCTGACCGACGGGTGGTCCGACTACGAGGAGTCGGCGCCCTGGTTCGGGGACGCCGGGCGGGAGATCGAGGCGTACGTGCGGGAGGACACCGGCACCTCCCTCCGCCCGGCCGTGGCACCGTAGGCGGCGGGTCCGGGCGATCAGTCCGTCCCGGACCGCACCCGGAGCACCCGGCCCCGCCAGCGCCGCCGGACCCACCGGTCGTGCGTGGCCAGCACCACCGTGCCCGGGAAGTCCTCCAGGGCCCGTTCGAGCTCCTCGGCCAGGGCCAGCGACAGGTGGTTGGTGGGCTCGTCCAGGAGCAGCAGCGGAGCGGGCTCCGCGACCAGGGCCGCGAGCGCCACCCGCCGGCGCTGCCCGGGGGAGAGCTCCCCGAGGGGGCGGCAGGCGTCGCCGGCGCGCAGGAGACCGAGCTCCTCCAGCGTCGGGGCGCCGCTGCCGTCCCGCAGCCGGGAGCGGAAGGCCGCCTCGGCCGGGCACGCCAGGTCCGGCCAGGAGTCGTCCTGGGCCAGGCGGCCGACGACGACGGGGCCCTGCCGCTCCACGGTCCCGCCGTCGGCGCCCAGCTCCCCCGCCAGCACGGCGAGCAGCGTCGACTTCCCGGTGCCGTTCGGGCCCTCGACCAGCAGCCGGTCCCCGGCGCGCAGCTCGAGATCGGTCGGCGCCAGTCGCCCGTCCACATGTGCCCCGGTGAGCCGGACCAGCGGGACGTCGGCGTCGGCCCCGGTGTCCGCGCCCCGGTGGAAGCCCGCGAAGCGCAGGGGTGCCGGCGGGGCGCCGACCGCGGTGCGCTCGAGCTCGGCCAGCCGGTGGCGGGCCGAGCGCACCCGGCCGCCGATGGTCTTGGCGGCGCGGTCGCTGTAGAACTTCCGGGTGATCCGGCCCTCGGACTTCGGGGCCGTGGTGTGGAAGATCTCCCGGCCGGAGACCTCGGCGATCTCCCGCAGCCGCTCCCGCTCCTGCCCCTGGGCGGCGAAGCGCTCGGCCCAGCGGCGGCGGGCGAGCTCCCGCTGCCGGAGGTAGGAGCTGTAGCCGCCCGTGGACGCCGTGCCCTGCCGGGGCGGGCCGCCGGCGGACTCGTCGGGGCCCAGGGCTGGGTCGAGGTCGACCACCCCGGTGGCCACCTCGTCCAGGAACCACCGGTCGTGGCTGGCCAGGAGCACCGGGCCACGCCAGCCGGCCAGCTCGGCCGCGAGGAAGTCGACGGCGTCGTCGTCGAGGTGGTTCGTCGGCTCGTCGAGCAGCAGCGCCGTGGGCCGGGCGAGCAGCAGCGCCGCGAGCGCGAGGCGGCGCCGCTGCCCGCCGGACAGCTCCCCGACCGCCCGGCTCCTCGGCAGCCGGGCCAGTCCGAGTCCGCTCAGGACCGTCTCGATGCGGGCCTCGAGGGCCCACAGCCCGTGGCGCTCGGCGTCCCGGAGCACGGTGTCGTAGGCGTCCGCCGTCGCGGGGTCGTCGGGCGCCGCGGCGATGCCGGCGGCGAGCGCTGCCAGCCGGTGCTCCAGGGCGCGGACCTCCCGGACGGCTCGCTCGACGACCTGCTCCAGGGTGGTGGCGGCGGGGAGGTCGAGCTCCTGGTGCAGCAGTCCGGTGCGCTCCGGCCGGTGCACGGTGCCCGTGCCCGGCACCAGGAGCCCGGCCGCCACGTGCAGCAGGGTGGTCTTGCCGGCGCCGTTCTCCCCGATCAGGCCGGTGCGCTCACCGGCGGCGACGGTCAGGGACACGTCGGTGAGGACCCGGCGGCCGGGGTGGCTGACACCGATGCCGTCCAGGCGCAGGTGGGCGGGGCGGTGCGGGGCGGCGGTCGCCGCCGAGGGGGCGGTGGTGGTCACGGTGCGGTCCTGTCGATGCTGGGGGTCGGGCCCGCCGGGCGAGTGCGGCACCGGATGCGCGGAGCCCTCTGGGCTCGGATCGACGGTGCCGGCCGCGGACGCGGGCCGGGGCATCAGGACAGGAACATGCCCACCAAGGTACGCCCGGGCGGGCGCCGCGGGCAAGGGTCCCGGCGGACCGCCGGCGGTCCGCGGTCGACTCCCTCGGCGGTCGGGCGTAGCCTGCGGACCATGGACTCCCAGGTGCAGCGGGCCGTGTTCAGCACCCGCGACCCGGCCGAGGGCATCGCAGTGCTCGACGAGGTCTTCGCCATCCGGGGCGTGCGCCGCTCCCCGGACGGCAGTTTCGACATGACCCTGGCCTCGACCGGGATCGACTTCGTCGCCTACGAGCGCGTCCGGCTGAAGGGCTCCTCGTGCACCGGCCGCACGGACGGCGCCGGCGTGCTGCGGGTGTGCCACGTGACGGCGGGCGTGCTGAGCGCCACCAGCGCCGGCGACCGCTTCCCCCGCACCGGGCCCTTCCTGTTCCCGCAGCGCACCTTCACCAGCGGGTGGGACGACCTCGAGGCGACCACCGTGTCCCTGGACCCTGCCGCGGTGGAGGACCACGCCCGGCGGCTGCTGGGGAACGAGGGCTTCCGGCTGGAGTTCACGGGGACCCGCCCGGTGTCGCCGGCCATGACCCAGTACTGGCGCGGGACGGTCTCCCACTTCGCCCGCGACCTCCTGCCCGACTCCCGGGCGATGAGCAGCCCCCTGATCCGCTCCGAGGCCGCCCGCTCCCTCGCCACCGTCCTGCTGCACACCTTTCCCGGGAGCTTCCTGGACCGCAGCGGGACGGCCACCGGGCAGACCCGCCCGGCTCCGGCCGGAGTGCGGCGGGCGGTGGCCTTCATCGAGGAGCACGTGGCCGCGGACGTCGGACCGGCCGACATCGCCGCCGCCGCCCGGATGAGCGTGCGCGGTCTCCAGGCGGCCTTCCGCCGGGAGCTGGACACCACCCCGATGGCCTACCTGCGCGACGCCCGGCTCGACGCCGTCCACCGGGAGCTGCTGGCCGCCGACCCCACGACCGGCTCGACCGTGGAGGCGGTGGCCGCGCGCTGGGGCTTCGGCCACCGCGGCCGCTTCGCCGCCGCCTACCGGGACCGGCACGGCCAGGCCCCCGCCACCACCCTGCGGAGCTGACCGGGATGCCCCAGGAGACGGAGCGGGCGCCGGGGACGCCGATCCGCCTGCACATGGCGACCACCGACCCGGAGGTGGCGAACGAGGCGCTGCAGCAGATCTACACCAGTGCGCGCATGGGCACGATCACCGACGAGTCGTCCTTCCTGTACCGCCAGGACGTGCTGGGCGACGCCGACCTCCAACTGGGCCGGCTCACCTTCCGCGGCAGCATCGCCGGCCGGATGGTGCTCGACGACATGTTCTCGGTCGTCGTGCCCCGCGCCGGGGGCGTCGACTGGAGCATCGACGGCCGGCGGGGCAGCGGGCTCGGGGTGTTCCTGCTGCAGCCGGGCCAGGAGTACTGCGGCGAGGTGGACCAGCTGCTGGTCGACTCGGTCACCATCGACCGGTCCACGCTGCGGGAGACCGCCCGGACGGTCCACGGGGACGAGACCCTCGAGGTCGCCTTCCACGGACCGCGCCCGCACTCCCCCGCCCGGGAGAGGCACTGGAGGAGCACCTTCGCGTTCGCGCAGCAGGTCCTGGCCGACCCCGAGGTCGCCTCCCTCCCCCTGCTGCGCGCGGATCTGCGGCGGCGGATGTCGGTGGCGACCCTGGAGGCGTTCGCCTTCGCCGGGGAGCCCGTGGCCCGGCGCGCGTCGGCCGCCGGGCAGCAGGCGGCCTACCGGGACGCGGTCGAGTTCCTGCACGCCGCCGCGTCCTCGCCGATCACGGTCGAGGACGTCGCCCACCACGCGGGGGTGAGCACCGTGGAGCTCGTCCGGGCCTTCCGCTCCCACGCCGGGACCACGCCGGGGGCCTATCTGCGCGAGCTGCGGCTGGTGGCCGCCCACGACGACCTGGTGCAGGGCGACCCGGCCCGGGGTGACACCGTGCGCGGCATCGCCCGGCGCTGGGGCATGAACCACCCCGGCGACTTCGCGCGCCGCCACCGGCAGGCCTACGGCGAGAACCCGGCCGCCACCCTGCGCCGTTAGAGCAGCGGCCAGGGGATCCGGCGGCCGGTGACGTCGACCGGCAGGACCGCCTCGTCGAGGAGCCGGCGCACCCGCCGCCGCAGCGCGGCCACCTCCTCGGCGTCGAGGAGCTCGGCGAGCTCGGCGGGGACGTCGTCGGCCAGCGGGGCGATGTCCCGGAGCAGGTCCTGGGGCACGGGCTCGCCGGAGAAGTCCCAGACGACGGTCCGCAGCTTGAACGCCGCCGCGAAGCACAGACCGTGGTCGATCCCCCAGATCCGGCCGTCGGCGCCCCGCAGCACGTGGCCGCCCTTGCGGTCGGCGTTGTTGGCCACGAGGTCGAACAGCGCGATCCGGCGCAGGGCGTCGTGGGTGTCGGGGGCGGTGTCGTAGAGGGTGAAGTAGTGCTGCCGGGGGTCGTGCTCCACGAACCGCTGCAGGGACCCCGTGCCGAACGGGCCGTCCTGGCGCAGGACGGTGGGCGGGACGATGCCCCAGCCGAGGAACTCGCTCAGCACGTACGCGGCGCGCTCCCGCCGGTGCAGGCCGGGGCGGAAGTCGAGCAGCGGCCGCTCGCCCTCGAGCGGCTTGTAGATCCCCCAGGCCGTCTCCTCCTCGAGCGTGACCTCGACGAGCAGCGCCGAGTTGCTGCTCTCCCGGATCAGTCCGAGGAGCTCCAACCGGCCCTCCGTCAGGAGCACGAGCTCGCCCATCAGCGTCCGCTCACGACACCCTCAGGCCGGCCAGCGGCTGGTCCGTGGAGTTCACGGTGAGCACGGCCGGCGCCTGCCCCGGCGCGTACGAGATCGCCGAGACGGAGCACGGGCTGACCACGATCCGCTGGAACAGGTCCAGGTGCGTGCCCAGGGCGTGGGCGAGGGCCGCCTTGATGGGGTCGGCGTGCGAGAAGCAGACCACCACCCCGCCCTCGTGGGCGGCGCGCACCCGGTCCACGGCGCCCACGGTGCGCGCCTGCATCTCGGGGAAGCTCTCGCCGCCGGGGAAGCGGAAGGTCGAGGGCGCCCGCTGGACGGTCGACCACGCCTTGAGCCGGGAGAGGCGGGAGAGCTCCTCGCCCGTCCACTCCCCGAAGTCGCACTCGAGCAGTCCCGGCTCCACGACGGCCTCCCGGCCGGTCCGGGCCGCGGTCGGCGCCGCGGTCTCGCGCGTGCGCTCGAGCGGTGAGGTGTACACGGCGTCGACGCGCACGCCCGCGAGCCGCTCCGCCACCCGGTCCGCCTGGGCCCGGCCGCGCTCGGAGAGGTGCAGGCCGGGGGCCCGCCCCGGCAGGACCTTGCCCGTGGTGGGGGTCTCCCCGTGCCGCACGAGCAGGACGAGGGTGCTCCGTGGTGCCTTGCGAGTGACCATGATGCACCAGCGTACTGGCGGGGGCCCCGGGGCCACAGGGGCCCCGCGCCCGTCGTCGTCGGGCGCCGCCTGCGACGACGCCGGCCCCGGCCCGGGGGCGCCCTCTTGACGCCGGGGTTAGGTTGGCGCTGTGACTGATCGCACCGATCACCCTGACATTCGCACGCTCGGCGAGCTGCGCGCCGCCGGCGTGACCCACCGGACGCTGCGCGAGGAGATCCGCGAGAACCTCCTGCGCACGCTGGCCGAGGGCGGTGACCCCTGGCCGGGCCTGCACGGGCTCGGGCGCACGGTCCTGCCGCAGCTCGAGCGGGCCCTGCTCGCCGGCCACGACGTGGTGCTGCTGGGCGAGCGCGGCCAGGGCAAGACCCGCCTGCTGCGCACCCTCGCCGGCCTGCTCGACGAGTGGTCCCCCGCCATCGAGGGGTCGGAGCTCAACGAGCACCCCCTGGAGCCGCTGACCGAGGCGTCGCGGCGCCGGATCCTGCTCGAGGGCGACGAGCTGCCCGTGGTCTGGCGGCACCGGTCGGAGCGCTACGTCGAGAAGCTCGCCACCCCGGACACGTCCGTGGCGGACCTCATCGGGGACGTGGACCCGATGCGCGTGGCCGAGGGCCGGCGGCTCGGGGACCCGGAGACCATCCACTACGGGCTCGTGCCCCGCTCGCACCGCGGGATCGTGGCGATCAACGAACTGCCCGACCTCGCCGAGCGCATCCAGGTGGCCATGCTCAACGTGATGGAGGAGCGGGACATCCAGATCCGCGGCTACGTCCTGCGGCTGCCGCTGGACGTCCTCGTGGTGGCCACGGCCAACCCCGAGGACTACACGAACCGAGGCCGGATCATCACGCCGCTCAAGGACCGGTTCGGCGCCGAGATCCGCACCCACTACCCGCTCGAGCTGGAGGACGAGATCGCCGTGATCCGCCAGGAGGCCGAGCTGATCGCCGAGGTCCCGGACACGATCCTGGAGACCCTGGCCCGGTTCACCCGCC
This sequence comes from Kocuria sp. WN036, assembly GCF_002287015.1. Lineage (NCBI taxonomy): Bacteria > Bacillati > Actinomycetota > Actinomycetes > Micrococcales > Micrococcaceae > Kocuria > Kocuria sp. WN036. The sequence goes on along the minus strand of NZ_NSKF01000002.1, from coordinate 189,337 downwards.
TGCTGCGGGAGTCCTCCGCGGTGGACCAGCGCTCGGGGGTGTCGGCGCGCTTCGCCATCGCCGGCGCGGAGACGGTCGCGGCCGCGGCGCTGCGCCGCGCCACGATCCGCGGCGAGGCGGAGGCGGTCGCGCGGATGGTGGACATGGAGACGGCCACCGACGTCCTGGCCGGCAAGATCGAGTTCGAGTCCGGCGAGGAGGGCCGCGAGCGCGCGATCCTCGACCACCTGCTCCGCCGGGCCACCGCCGAGACCGTCCGCGGCCGCTTCCGCGGTCTCGACCTCGGCCCGGTCGTGGAGGCCTTCGACGGCCGCACGACCGTGTCCACCGGCGACGACGTCTCCGCCCAGGACTTCCTCGCCGGGCTGCCCGAGCTGACGGCCTCCGACGACGACGGGGCCGCGACCGCCTACGACGAGATCGCCGCACGCCTCGGCGCGAGCACGCCGGGCCAGCGCGCCAGCGCGATCGAGCTGGCGCTGGAGGGGCTCTACCTCGCCCAGAAGATCTCCAAGGACGCCGACGAGGCCGGCACCGTCTACGGCTGACCGCACGGCCGGCACCAGGACCCGCACCGGGTTCCGCACCGGGACACAGAGAAGACACAGAGGGGGCGTCATGCCCGCACACCACCGGTCCTCGAGGTACGGCCGGTACACCGGAGGACCCGATCCGCTGGCCCCGCCGGTGGACCTCTCCGAGGCGCTCGAGGCCGTCTCCGAGGACGTCATGGCCGGGTACTCGCCGGAGCACGCGCTGCGCGAGTTCCTCCGGCGGGGCGGCCGCGGCCGCGACGGCCTGGACGACCTGTCCCGGCGCCTGCAGCAGCGCCGGCGCGAGCTGCTGAAGCGCCACGGCCTGGGCGGCACGCTCGAGGAGGCGAAGAAGCTGCTGGACAAGGCGCTGCGTCTGGAGCGCGAGCAGTTCCTGCGGGACGCCCGGATGGACCCGATGGACCGCTCCTTCCGGGAGATGCAGCTCGACGGCCTGCCGAGCTCCACGGCCGCCGCCGTCAGCGAGCTCGCGTCCTACGACTGGCAGTCCGAGTCCGCCCGGGAGGCCTACGAGCAGATCAAGGACCTCCTCGGCCGCGAGCTGCTGGACCAGCGCTTCGCCGGGATGAAGCAGGCCCTGGAGAACGCCACGGACGCCGACCGGGAGGCCGTGGCCGAGATGCTCCGGGACCTCAACGAGCTGCTCGAGAAGCACGGGCGGGGCGAGGACACCGAGGAGGACTTCCAGGACTTCATGGCGAAGCACGGGGAGCACTTCCCCGAGAACCCGCAGTCGGTCGACGAGCTGATCGACGCCCTGGCCCAGCGCGCGGCGGCGGCCCAGCGGATGCTGAACTCCATGTCCCCCGAGCAGCGCCAGGAGCTGATGCAGCTCTCCGCCCAGGCGTTCGGCTCCCCCGAGCTGATGGACCAGCTCGGCCGGCTCGACGCCAACCTGCAGGGGCTGCGCCCCGGCGAGGACTGGGGCGGGTCGGAGGGCTTCGAGGGCCAGGACGGCCTGGGCCTCGGCGACGGGACGGGCGTGCTCCAGGACATCGCCGAGCTCGACTCCCTCGCCGAGCAGCTGGCGCAGCACCACCGGGGCGCCAACCTGGACGACATGGACCTCGACGCGCTCGCACGGCAGCTGGGCGAGGACGCCGCGGTCTCGGCCCGGACCCTGGCCGAGCTGGAGCGGGCGATGCGGGACAGCGGCTACCTGCAGCGCGGCGCCGACGGGGACCTGCGGCTCTCGCCCCGCGCCGTGCGCCGGATCGGGAAGGCGCTGATGCGGGACGCCGCGCAGAACCTGTCCTCCCGGACCGGTCAGCGCGACACCCGCCTCGCCGGTGCGGCCGGCGAGCCCTCCGGCGCCACCCGGGAGTGGCAGTTCGGGGACGCCGAGCCGTGGGACACCACCCGCACCATCACCAACGCGATCCGGCGCACCGCCGCCGAGGGCGGCGACGTCCGGCGCGGGCTGCGCCTCGACGTCCGCGACATCGAGGTCGCCGAGACCGAGGCGCGCACGCAGGCCGCCGTCGTCCTCCTCGTGGACACCTCGTTCTCCATGGCCGCCGAGGGGCGCTGGGTGCCCATGAAGCGCACGGCGCTCGCGCTCCACCACCTCGTCTCCACCCGGTTCCGGGGGGACCAGCTGCAGATCGTCGCGTTCGGCCGCTACGCCCGCGCCCTGCCGGTCGACGAGCTCACGGGGCTGCCGCCGGTGCGGGAGCAGGGCACCAACCTGCACCACGCCCTGCTGCTCGCCACGCGGTTCTTCCGCAAGCACCCCTCGATGCAGCCCGTCCTGCTCGTGGTCACCGACGGGGAGCCCACGGCGCACCTGCTGCCCGACGGCGAGAGCTGGTTCTCCTGGCCCACGGAGCCGGAGACCCTGCGCGCCACGGTCGAGGAGCTCGACCGGCTGGGACGCATGGGGGCCCAGGCGACGTTCTTCCGGCTCGGCGACGACCCGGGGCTGGAGCGGTTCCTGCGGCGGATGGCCGAGCGGATCGACGGGCGCGTGGTGGCGCCGGACCCGGGGGATCTGGGCTCCGCCGTCCTGGACGAGTACCTCAACGCCCGCGCCGGGGACCCCGACGATCTCTGAGCGGACTCCCGGCGAGCCCGGTCAGCGGGCCGCGGTGGAGCCCCCGTCGGCCGGCGGGGTGGGGTCGGACGGGCCGGACGGTCCCGCGCCCTCCTCCCCCGAGGACGCCGCCGCGGAGGACGCCGCTGAGGAGTGCTTCCCGTGGTGCTCGTCCTGCGCCTCGTGGGCGCCGTGGGCGGCGTGCTCGGCCTCGTGCTCGCCCTTGCCGAAGGGCAGCAGCTCCCAGACCAGCACCAGGACGGCACCCCAGGCCAGGCCCAGGACGGCGGAGAAGAAGGTGTTCGTGAGCCAGGCGAGCGCCGCGCCGAGACCGCCGGGGACGGCGTCGTGCACGAGCACCTCCACGTGGTGGACGGCCTCGTACGGGGCGTGCCAGCCCAGGTCGTCGAGGCCGACGAGGACGATGTGCCCGCCCACCCAGATCATGGCGGCGGTGCCCACGACCGAGATGACCGTGAGCAGCCCGGGCATGCCCTTGACCAGGCCGTGGCCGATCTTCTGCGTGGTCGGGGAGGACCGTCCGGCCAGGTGCAGGCCGAAGTCGTCCATCCGGATGATCAGCGCCACCACCCCGTAGACCAGGACGGTGATGCCGATGGCCACGACCACCAGGATGGCCGCCCGCGAGAGCAGGGGCTCGCCGGCCACCTCGTTGAGGGAGATGACCATGATCTCGGCCGAGAGGATCAGGTCGGTGCGCACCGCGCCCCCGACCATCGTGTCCTCCGCGTCCTTGCCCTTCTCGACCACGGGGGTCTTGGTCTTGGCCCCGTGGCCCGAGATCTTCGACCAGATCTTCTCGGCCCCCTCGAAGCACAGGTAGCTGCCGCCGAGCATGAGGATCGGGGTGAGCAGCCACGGCGCGAACTGGCTCAGCAGCAGGATGACCGGGAGGATGAAGATGAGCTTGTTGCGCAGCGAGCCCTTGGTGATGCGCCAGATGATGGGCAGCTCGCGGGCCGGGGAGACGTCCTGGACGTACTGCGGGGTCACGGCGGTGTCGTCGACGACGACGCCGGCGGCCTTCATGCTCGCCCGGCCCGCCGCCGCGCCGATGTCGTCCACGGAGGCGGCGGTGACGCGGGCCAGGGCGGCGACGTCGTCCAGCAGGGCCATCAGACCGCCGCTCATCGGAGGGCCTCCGGCGCGGTCTCAACAGGGGCGGGCGGAGCCGCGGTGGTGATCAGCATGATGACAGAGTAGGGCCTCGGACGCCCGGATGCTCCCGCGCGGGACGAACGGGCACCGATGTCCTGCCGTTCCGCGGAGCCGGTGCTGTGCACCCGGCGCCGGACCGTCCACCCCCGACCAGGTAGCACCGACCAGGAGGCACCCCGCATGGACCCCGTTCACCCTGCCGCCGGACCGGCGGGGGCGCGACCGCCCGCGCCGTCGCCCGCTCCGCACGTCGTCGTACTCCCCGGCGGCGGGTACGCCCGGCACGCGGACCACGAGGGCGAGCCCGTGGCCGAGTGGCTCCGCGGCCTCGGCCTCTCCGCCGGCGTCCTCCGCTATCCCGTGCACGCCAGGCACCCCGCCCCCGTGGACGCGGTGCGCGCCGAGGTGCGCCGGGTCAGGGCGGCCGGGGCCGGGCGGGTCGTCCTGCTGGGCTTCTCCGCCGGCGGACACCTGGCCGGGCACGCCGCGCTCACCGCGCCGGTCTCGGGCCCCGAGCGGGTCGACGCCGTGGTCCTGGGCTACCCGGTGGTGTCCATGCAGCTCGACACGCACCGGGGGTCGCAGGAGGAGCTCCTGGGCCCGGGGCCCGCCGCCGAGGTGCGGGCGGCCACGTCCCTCGACCGGCTGGTGACCCGGGACGCGCCGCCCTTCTTCGTGTGGCACACCGCCGACGACGCGTCCGTGCCGGTGCAGCACTCCTACCTGCTGGCCCAGGCGCTGGCGCGCCGGGGCGTGCCCCACGCCCTCCACGTCTTTCCCCGCGGACCGCACGGTCTCGGGCTGGCCGGCGGCACCGGTGCGCCCGCGGCCTGGCCGGCGCTGTGCGCCGCGTGGCTGGCCGGCCTGGTGGAGGACGTCACGCCGCCCGCCGCCCGGTGAGGCCTGTCGGCCGCCGACGCACCCTCGAGCAGGCCCGCCCGCCCGGGGTCCGGCCGCCGCCCCTCCGGTCCGCGCCGCGGCGCGGCGCTCCGCGGCGCGGACCGGAAGACGGACCGGCTCACGCGGCCAGCACGCGCGACCTGGGGACGCGGCGCCGCCCGGACCCGGCCTGCTCCACGAACGCGGAGAACAGCCGCCTCCGGTCCGCAGCCGAGCCGTGGGAGTCCTCCGGGTGCCACTGCACCCCGACGGCCCAGGTGCGGTCCAGGTGCTCCGTCGCCTCGACCACGCCGTCCTCGGCCACGGCGGTGACGCGCAGCTCGGGGGCCACGACCCCCATGGCCTGGTGGTGGTCCGACCGGACGGTGAGCCGCCGGGCGCCGAAGACGGCGGCCAGCCTGCTCCCGGGCTCCAGGGCGACCTCCTCCTCGGGGCACACCGGGTCCCCCGGCGCACCGCGGTGTCCGTGGCCGGTGCCGAGATCGGGGACGAGAGTTCCCCCGCAGGCCAGGTTGAGCAGCTGGGCCCCCCGTCCGATCGCCAGCAGCGGGGCGTCGCGGTCGAGGCTCTGCACGAGGAGGTCCACGGTGTAGAGATCGGCGCGCCGGTCGACCCCGTACCCGTTCGGCACGGGCCCGCCCGCCCCGTAGAGGGCAGGGTCGACGTCCCCTCCTCCGAGCACCAGCACCGCGTCCGCGGAGGCGGTGACGGCGGGGTCGGGCAGCTCCCGGGCACTGGAGTCGACCAGGATCGGCCGGGCGCCGGTGTTGACCAGGCACTGCAGCGCGGTACGGGTGCGGCGGCGCATCAGGTCCCGGGTCTGCGGGGTGAGGCCCGGGAAGTTCAGCGACACCACGGTCGCCACGGTGGGCGCTTTGGCACGGAGGCTCCACAGTCCTACGGGAGTCACCTCGTGCGCATTCAGATGAACGGCCTGTCGGTTCATGCTGTCATCTCCTGTTCGATCATGAGGTCCTCGCTCCGAGCCGGGTGGCGGGCGCACGCGGCGCCGGCGGGCCGGCCGGAGGGAGGAGTTCAGGCCCGAAGCGTTTTCGGGGGCACCTGGTGAGTTGTTGCGGAGCTGGACGGTGGCGGTGGAGCCGACCGGGATGGGAGCGGCGGACACCGGGGTGAACGGCGGTCGCCCTTCACACGATGCACCGGGGAAGTTCGCGTCCCCCGAGTGGTGCAGATCACTCTGCCCGAGGCGGAAGGGGGTGCACCCCTCTTTTCCGGAAGAACATTGCCGATTCTTCACGATCCACGAAAATCGGCTGTCGGGATGCGGGGGCGGGGCCCGGGCAGCGGCGGGCGGTCCCCGGCGCCGGGGTCGGTCCGCTCGCGCCCGTGCGCCCCGGGATCCGCGCCGGGGCGTTCCCTCGGGCCGGGCGGGACGCCCGCACGCCGCCTCCGAGCGGGTCTACAGCGCGGGATCGATCATCGTCATGCCGGCGACCGTCGCGGTGTCGAACACCGGCAGCAGCGCCGCCGCCTCGTCGAGCCCGATGGTGCGCTCGATGAGCTTCTGGAGATGCAGTGCGCCCTGCTCGATGAGCGCCATCATGGCCGGATAGTCGGCCGCGGCCATGCCGTGGCTGCCGAGCAGGTCCAGCTCCCAGCCGATGACCCGCGCCATCGGCACGCGCGGATGGCCCTCGACCGGCGGCAGCAGGCCGATCTGGACGTGCCGGCCCCGCCGGCGCAGGCTGAGGACCGCGTCGGCGCAGGTCTGCTCGCTGCCCACGGCGTCGACGGCGACGTGGCCGCCCCCGCCGGTGAGGGCGGCGACCGCCGCGGGGACGTCGCGCCCGTCCGCGCGCAGCGTGTGCTCCGCGCCGAGCTCACGGGCGAGGGCGAGCGCCTCCGGGTTGCGGTCGACCGCGATCACGCGTCCGCCCAGTGCCCGGGCGATCATCACCGCGCTGAGCCCCACCCCGCCGACTCCGACCACGGTGACCCACTCCCCCTCGGCGAGGCGCGCCCGGTCGGCCAGGGCCCGGTACGCCGTGGCGAACCGGCACCCCAGCGCGGCCGCGGTGGCGAGGTCGACGTGCTCGGGGACGGCCACGAGGTTCGTGTCGGCCCCGTGCAGGGCGACATACTCGGCGAAGGACCCCCAGTGGGTGAACCCCGGCTGCTGCTGATCGGGGCAGACCTGCGCGTTGCCGGAACGGCACCACTCGCACCGGCCGCAGCCGCAGACGAAAGGGACGGTCACCCGGTCCCCGGTGCTCCAGCGGCGCACGCCCGCCCCCACCGCGACGACCACCCCGGCCAGCTCGTGCCCGGGGACGTGGGGCAGCGCGATCTCGTCGTGCCCGGCCCAGGCGTGCCAGTCGCTGCGGCACAGGCCCGTGGCCTCCACGCGGACGACCACCCCGTCGGGCGGTGCCGTGGGCTCGGCGACGTCACGGACCTCCGGCCGGCCCCGGACAGCATCGATCACCACTGCGCGCATGCCCCCACTCTCCCACGCCCGTGCGGCACCGGTCGGCGGTCAGCGGTCAGCGGTCCAGGGTGCGGCTCGGTGTCGTCCCGTAGACCTGCCGGTAGTACTGCGCGAAGCGTCCCGCATGGGGGAAGCCCCACCGGGCGGCGATCCCCTTCACGGTGTCCCCGCGAGCCGGGTCGCCGTCCTGCAGGTCCCGGTGGGCGGCGTCCATCCGCGTCCGGCGCAGGTACTGGGCCGGGGTCAGTCCCAGGGGATGGTTGGCCCGGAACGCCCGCACCAGGACCTTCGTGGTCGTCCGGGCGGCGCGGGCGGCGTCCTCCACGGTGATCGGGTCCGAGGCGTGGTCGTCGAAGAACTGTGCCGCGATCCGGTAGCGGCGGGACTGGGCCTCCATGGACAGGTACCGCGCCTCCCGGTCCCCGAGCAGCGGGAAGCACTCCAGCAGGCCCACGGCCAGGTGGCGGGTCAGATCGGCGCGCACCATGGGCTCCTCGAAGAACGTCGACCCCAGCATGTCGGCACCACGGCGCACGAGGCCCGCCCAGTACTCGCCGAGCCGGGCGCTGACCGGGGCGGACGAGCTGAAGTCCACCGGGGTCTCGTGGCCGTAGACGGTGTCGGCCGTGGCCTGCACCAGGTCCACCGGCAGGTGCGCCATGGTCACGTCGACGTCCTGCGCCACCACCAGGGACGGGTGTTCGGGGCGGAACAGCACCGATGAGCCCGCAGCCGCGGCGCCGATCTCCGCACGGATCTGCCAGTCGTACCGGACCCCTCGCACGTGGGCCACCGTGAAGACCTCGGTGTCCCCCCACAGGGACATCGTTCCGCCCACGTGCACCGTCGACAGGGCGACCTGGCCGTCCCCGGCCCTCGACAACCGGTAGGAGAACCCCGGATCGGTGGAGCTGTAGCCGAAGCGCATGCCGGTCCGCTCGCCGAGCGCGGGCAGCACCTCGGGATCCAGGATCGTGAGCTCGTGGCGGAACATCTCACCCATGAGTCAGCACCGCCTCCCGCCCAGGGCCCACCCCACGGGGGCTCTGCTCCGAAGGACCATTCTCCAGATCTGCCGGAGGGCCCGCACCATTGTGACCCGACACTTCGACGACCCGCTCGCCCATGCCGCCCAGTTCGCCCCGGACGGCGACGAGGAGCCGGCCTCCGGGATGCCTGCTTCTCGCGTCAGCGCGCTGCGGCCAGGAAGCGGTGGAGCACCTCGTTGTAGGGCGCCCCGGTGCGCTGAACGCTGTGGCCGGCACCGGGCACAACGGCCCGCTGGGCCTCGAGCTCGCGCTCGAGGACGTCGCAGACGGCGTCGAAGACCGGGCTGTGACCGCCGGAGACGACCAGCTTCGGAAAGGCGACTCCCGCAGGGCGCCCAGCGGGATCCGGGCCTCGTCGGTGAGGCGTTCGTGCCGGAGGATCTGCGCGTTCTGCAGCAGCGCGGGCGGCAGCGGGTTCGGCGGGGTGACGGCGCTGCCGACGTAGCCGATGAACGCGTGCAGGAACGCGGTGGGGTCGGCCGGGCCCTGGTCCCACAGCTCCCGCAGCCCCCGGGCGTAGTCGCGCACGATCGGGTCATCGGGCAGCAGGCCAAAGGCCGGCGGTTCGTTGACGGTCAGGGACCGGACCATCCCGGGGCGCTGAGCCGCCGCCAGCAGGGCCACGACGCCGCCGTAGGAGTGCCCGACCAGGTGCATGGGCTCGGTGAGCAGCTCGGCGACGTCCCCGGCGTCGACCTCGAAGTCCTCGACCTCGGCCGGCGGGTTGGGGAAGTAGCCGCGCCGGTCCACCACGATCAGATGCCAGTGCTGGGCCAGGGGGCGCTGGGCGTCCCAGGTCATCGCCCCGCCGGTGACACTGCCGTGGACCAGCAGCACGGGCGGACCGGCGCCCCAGTGCTCGACGTGGATGCTCGGCATGGCAGGCTCCTCGTCTCCGAGATCCGACACCACTATGGTCCCCCCAGCCGGCAGCCCCGACAACGTCCGTTGGGCGATCGTTGGGGACCGATCCCGCGGAGCAGCACGGCCGCGCCGCTCCGCGGGCACCCCGAGGCGAGCAGCCGGGAGCACTCCTCGGCCTGTGTGCGGGTCAGAGCCCCTCGTGCGCCATGTTCGCGAACCGGGAGTAGTGGCCCTGGAACGCCACCACGATCGTCTTGGTGGGACCGTTGCGGTGCTTCGCCACGATCACGTCGGCCTCACCGGCACGCGGCGACTCCTTGTCGTAGACGTCGTCGCGGTGCAGCAGGATCACCATGTCCGCGTCCTGCTCGATGGATCCACTTTCACGAAGATCAGACACCATCGGCTTCTTGTCCTGGCGCTGCTCGGAGCCACGGTTCAGCTGCGACAGCGCGATGACCGGGACCTCGAGCTCCTTGGCCAGCAGCTTCAGAGCACGGGAGAACTCTGAGACCTCCTGCTGGCGGGATTCGACCTTCTTGCCGGAGCTCATGAGCTGGAGGTAGTCGAGCACCACGAGCTTGAGATCGTGCTTCTGCTTGAGCCGGCGGCACTTCGCCCGGATCTCCATGAGGGACATGTTCGGGGAGTCGTCGATGAACAGCGGAGCGGAGTCCATCTTGCCCATCGTGGTGGCGATCTTGGCCCACTGCTCGTCCTGCAGCCGGCCCTTGCGCAGGTCCTGCATGTTCAGCGTGGCCTCGGCGGAGAGCAGGCGCATGGCGATCTCGTTGCGGCTCATCTCGAGGGAGAAGATCACCGTGGTCTGGTTGTGCTTGATCGCCGCGGACCGCGCGACGTCGAGGGCCAGCGTCGAGTTGTGCGTGGGGATGAACGTCCGGCCGGCCAGATACAGGTGCGAGGGATGGTCGATCTCGATGCACCGCACCGGCACGGAGTCGATCGGCTCGACCGAGGTGATGAAGCGCTGAGAGCGTTTCGGCGTAGCCCGCGCGTCTCGCTCCTTGTGCATGATTTGTTTACGACTCAGGCCGAACACCTGATCGGACGTCGAGAACGTCAGAAGATAGGCGGTGGATGAGGCCTCGCTTCGCCCATTGACTCTCTTCTCGGCCCAACCTGATCGGTACCCCAGTGAATGGACCAGTTCACGCACGTCCTGTGCCAGCCGTCGGTTTGTCACCGCGAACTGTACGCATCCTGCATTGGTCACGGTCCCGTCGGTGTCCAACAATCCAGCAAGCAGTTCTCGGCGCTGAGTTTCACTGGCTCGCAGGTACGACATGGGGATGTGCTTGTCGCCGAGCACGCCCAGAGCACGCAGGCGGCCTTGGAAAGATGCCTTTTCCTGGTGACAGACCATGCACCGCAGACCTCCGGTACAGGTACCACCGCAGTCAATGCACGTGGCTCGCACCTTGGTCGCCAGCTCGCCCCTGAGCTTGCCGCCGCAAGTCTTGGAGCACGTTCGGACGTTCCTGTCCGTGTGAGTGAAGGGCTGATCGCAGATTTCGCACCGACCATGCAGAACCCGCTCTTCCGGAGGAAGGCCGATGGCATGAGTTATCCCTGCAACAGGATGAAGCTCGTACCCCTCCGCAGAGACACGCATGAGGATCTCCTCATCGGCGCTGGTGATACGTGCCGCCCTCGAGTGACCGTCACCGAGCCACGCGCCGAGCGTGTACGGCCCAACAGCCAACTCCTGTGGAGCCAACTGCAATGCCGTGACGTTCCTTACGCTGTGGTTGAGCCTGGCTTCCTTGGTGGTGCATCGCAATGTCGAACGAATGTCAGCCGTCGTCCGGATCGCGGCAAAGGTCTGCTGGTTCTTCGCCCGGCCGTAATTGGCGATTGCGGCCTGGGCCGATCTCCGGGACGAGCGTGTATCGGTCAGCCACTGGTGCTGCTCGTCGGCGACGATCTCGGAGCCGTCGTCGAAGCTCACGCGGTAGCAGGGACGTTCGGTCATGACCTCGGTGGCCGCGACCACACGGGACGGCGTGCCGTCCGCGGCGATAACTTCGTCCCCCACCTGGACCTCGCCCATGGTGGTCCACCCCGTGGGAGTGGGAATCGCAGTGTCCAGCGCGAGCGCCTTGCCCATGGCCGGCCTCGCCGCGATGACGATCATCTGACCGCCCTGGAAGCCCTGGGTCAGCTCGTCGAGCTCGATGAAGCCGGTGGGCACGCCGCGCATGCCCTCGCCCCGGGAGCCGGCGGCCTCGATCTCGTCGACCGTGGACTCGATGACCTCCTTGAGCACCGTGTAGTCCTCGGAGGAGCGGCGCTCGGCCACCTGGTAGATCTCGGCCTGGGCGGCGTTGACGATGTCGTCGACCTCGCCGTCGGAGCTGTAGCCGAGCTGCACGATCTTGGTGCCGGCCTCCACGAGCCGGCGCAGCACGCCGCGCTCGCGCACGATCTCGGCGTAGAAGCCCGCGTTGGCCGCGGTGGGCACGGAGGAGATGAGGGTGTGCAGGTACGCGGGACCGCCGACGCGCTCGATCTCGCCGCGCTTGGTCAGCTCGTCCGCCACGGTGATGGCGTCCGCGGGCTCGCCGCGCCCGTACAGGGAGATCACGGCCTCGTAGATGGACTCGTGGGCGGGCTTGTAGAAGTCGACGCCGCGCAGGACCTCCACCACGTCCGCGATCGCGTCCTTGGACAGCATCATCCCGCCGAGCACGGACTGCTCCGCGACGTTGTCCTGCGGCGGGGTCCGGCCGTACTCCCGGTCGCTCCCGGACGAGCGCTCCGACACCATCGACACCTGGTCCACCTCTCCCCGCGCACCCCGCGGACAGCGGAGCGCGCACACGACGACGCCGCCCCGATCTTCCGGGCAGCCCCTCCATTCTCGCACCGACCGCGGACACCGCTTGCCGCCCGGGCCCGTCCGTGGACACCATGGATCATGACGCTCACCACAGACCTCAGCGGCCCCTGTTCGTGGGACATCAGAACGACCCGGGCGGAGCTGGCCGCGGGCCGGATCAGCCACGTGGAGCACCTCGACGCCCTGCTGGAGCGCCTGCCCACGGCGCAGCGGCTGGGCGCGGTGATCAGCGCGGACCCGGAGCTGGCCCGGGCCTTCGCCCACGCGCTGGACCGCCGGGAGACGCGGGGCCCGCTGACGGGGATCCCGCTGGCGGTCAAGGACATCGTGGACGTCGCGGGGTTCCCCACCACCGGCGGGACCCGGTCGCTCGAGCACGACGTGGTGGCGCGGGACGCCCCCGCGGTGGCCCGCCTGCGCGAGGCCGGGGCCCTTTTCGCCCTGAAGACCAACCTGCACGAGCTGTCCTTCGGCATCACCTCCAACAACGGCGCGTACGGGCCGGTGCGCCACCCCGCCGACCCGGCGCTCAGCCCCGGCGGCAGCAGCGGGGGCTCGGCGGTGGCCGTGGCGGTGGGCCTGGTCCCGGCCGCGGTCGCCGCGGACACCGGGGGCTCGGCCCGCATCCCCGCCGCCCTGTGCGGGATCGTGGGCTTCCGGCCCACACTGGGCCGCTACCCGTCGTCGGGCGTCCTCCCGATCGCCCACTCGCGGGACACGATCGGCCCCATGGCCCGGACCGTGGACGACATCGTGCTGCTGGACGCCCTGCTCGCAGGCGAGCACCCGCTGGGCGCACCCGGCGCGCGGCACCTGGAGTTCGACGACGAGGGCCCCGGCCCGCTCCACGGCGTCCGGCTCGGCGTGCCCGAGCTGTTCCTCGAGGACCTGGAGCCGGGCGTGGACACGGTCTTCGGCGCGGGCCTGCGAGCGCTGGAGGCGGCCGGCGCGGAGCTCGTGCCGGTCGACGTCCGCCCCGCCCGGGAGCTGGCCGCCACGGCCGGCATGACGATCGCCCTCCACGAGTTCCTGCCCGACCTCCAGGCCTATCTGGAGGCGCGCGGCACGGGGCGCTCCCTCGACGAGGTGCGGGACGGGATCGGCAGCCCGGACGTGCGGCGGATCTGGGAGCTGGCGCAGGTGTTCCGCGCCGCCGACGACGACTACCGCGCGGCCCAGGAGGACCGCCGGCTCGCCCTGCGGCTGTACACGGGGGCGATGCAGGCCCAGGGGGTGACGGCCCTGGTGCAGCCGACGTGCCCGCTGACGGCCCGGCCGATCGGCGACGACGAGACCGTCGAGCTCAACGGCCGGCGCGTGCCCACCTTCGACACCTTCACCCGCCACTCCGACCTCGCCGGCATCATCGGCACCCCGGGGATCAGCCTCCCCGCCGGGCGCACCGCGGAGGGCCTGCCGGTGGGCCTGGAGCTCGCGGCGGGACCGGGGGCGGACGCCGTGCTGCTGGACCTCGCCCGCACCGTGGAGGCGCTGCTGCGCGACCAGTGAGCCGCCGTGGTGCTTTTCGGGGACAACGCAACGATTCAGAGCGACAACCGTTGACGAATCCAACGGTCGCCCTCTACCGTGAGGTCACCGATGTGCGTGATGCATCTCACAGTGGCTTCGCCGGTGCCGGGCGCCGGCAGGACCGACCCGAGGAAGAGGACCCCCATGAAGCACCCGTTCGCCAGAGCAGCCGCCGTCGGAACCGTCCTGACGTTCGCCCTGACCGCCTGCGGCGGCGGGGGGACCACCGGCGGCGGAGGGGGCGGCGAGGAGCTGCAGCCGCTCACCATCGGCGTCATCCCCATCGCACCCTCCGCGCCCGTGCAGCTCGCCCTCGACGAGGGCATCTTCGAGAAGCACGGCCTGGACGTCACGATCGAGACCGCCCAGGGCGGCGCCGCCATGCTCCCGGCAGTCTCAGGCGGCTCCATGGACATCGGCGTGGGCAACCCGCTCTCGGTCATCCTCGCCAAGGACCAGGGCCTCGACATGAAGATCCTCAGCGGCTACAGCAGCTCCATGGCCGAGGGCGAGGACATCACCGGCGTGGCCGCCAACCAGGACGCCGGCATCGCGTCCTGGTCCGACCTGGCCGGCAAGCGGGTCGCGGTGAACACGATCAACGGCCAGGGCGACCTCACCATCAAGGAGGCCGTGAGCAAGGCCGGCGGCGATCCCGACGCCGTGAACTTCGTGGAGATGCCCTTCCAGGACATGCCGGCCCAGCTGGAGCGCGGGGAGATCGACGCCGCCTGGGTCCCGGAGCCCTTCCTGACCCAGCTGATCAACGGCGAGCAGACCGCCCTGGTCGGCTACAACTACCAGGACACCGTCCCGGGCCTGGACACCATGGTCACCTTCAGCAGCACGGCGTTCACCGAGGAGAACCCGGAGGTCCTCGAGGACTACAACGCCGCGATCGACGAGGCGCTCCAGTTCGCCCAGGAGAACCCCGACCGGGTGCGCGAGACCATCGTGAGCTTCCTCAACATGCCGGAGGAGGTCGCCACCGACCTGCGGCTGGAGGAGTTCGACGCGGAGGTGGACCGCGACGAGCTCGAGACGCTCGCCGAGCTGATGCTCAAGTACGACGTGATCGAGACCGAGGCGAACCTGGACGAGATCGTCCAGGCCGACTAGGACCGCGGCCGCGCCGGCGGGAACTCGTCGGCACGGTCGATGGCCTCCTCGGTCATCCGCCGGCCGAGCTCGATGAGCTCCCCGGCGCGGTGGAAGTCCAGCAGCCGCCCGGCGCTCTTCGGCACGGTGATGAGCAGGTCGGGCGGGTAGCCGGCCAGCCGGTAGCGCAGCACCATGGACTGCAGCACCTCGAGGGAGAGCTGCATGACGTCGAGCGTGCGCAGCCCCGCCGGCAGGGCGCCGAAGCCGTCCTGGGCGAGCTCCTCCGCGGTCTCCTCGGCGGCGTCCACGAGCGCGTCCCGGACGGCGTCCTGGACGAGGGCCTCGGCGGCGTCCACCGGGGCCGACCCGGCGGGACGCAGGAACCGGGACGGGGTGCTGCGGCCGCGCGTCTCCGCGAAGCGCTCCAGGACGCTGCGCGTCAGCTCGCGGTCCAGGACGTGGGAGGCGCTGCGCCGGAACCGCTCCGCCCACTCCTCGGACGGCCGCACAGCGGACGTCTCGTGGGCCGGGACTCTGCCCTCCCCGGACTGCTGCCCCCCGGACAGGGAGACCGCCACTGTCACGTCCGCGCGGGTGGCGACGGTCGCGGCGATGGGCACGGGGTTCATGATCCCCCCGTCGGCGAGCAGCCGGCCGTTGAGCATGACGGGGGTGATGATGCTCGGCAGGGCGATCGACGCGCGGACGGCCACGTCCACCGGGCCCTCCTGGAACCAGACCTCCTTGCGGGCGAGCAGGTCCGTGGCCACCGCCGTGAAGGGGATGGGCAGGTCCTCGATGAGCCGGCCGGCGAGCAGCTCGCGCACCTTCGCCATGATCTTCTCCGCGCGGATCACCCCGGGCGCCGAGGGGGACGGGTCCAGCAGCCGCAGCACGTCCCGCTGGCTCAGACCCAGCACCCACTGCGCGTACGCCTCCAGCTGCCCGGCGGCGTGGAGGCCGCCCACGAGCGCCCCCATCGAGCTCCCTGCCACGGTCACGATGTCGTAGCCGCGCTCCTCGAGCACCTCGATCACGCCGATGTGGGCGTAGCCGCGGGCACCGCCGCTGCCCAGCGCCAGGGCCACGCGCGTGCGTGGGGACATCCGCCGCTCCTCTCCCGCCGGGGACCGGCCACTGGACCGGCCGGGTGCCCCGAGCCTAGCCCGCCGGCCACGGAGGGCGACTCCCCGACCGGGTGCCGGACCAGCTCGGGAAGGACGGAAGACCCTATCAGCCGACGGGGTTTTCCACCCTGTGGACAACCGGTGGAAAACGCCGTGGACGGCTGTGCACAGGTTGGGGAGAACCCTGTGGAAAGTTATGCACAGGGTTCCACAAATCCCGGTCCGACCAGGAGTGATGGTGATGCACACCCTGTGCAGGGCGGACCCGGACAGCACCGGTGCCGTCCACAGCACCATGTTCTCCGACTCGTGTTCCGGCCCACGTCGGAGGCCGGTCCGTCAGGAGCACCGCACACCCCGGACCGCCCCGAGCACCACGTGGGCGCGGCGGACCGGCACGCCCTGTTCCTGGAGCCGGAGGAGGCCTCCGCCCGCCCTCAGGACACCGAGGCGAGCAGCGCCAGCCACAGCAGCGGGTGGCAGAGCACCGACAGCCCCAGCAGCACCAGGAACCGGACCCGGTCGGACGCGAACCCGATGGCCCCCGCGAGGGCCACCACCGCCGTCACGGTGGCCCCCACCGCCGCCGCGACGAAGCCGATCACGAAGAACGCCATGGAGGTCTCGGGCCCTGCGGAGTTCCCGCCCAGGAACGCCACGACAAAAGCCAGTACGGTGAAGAGCAGGCACCCCACGCCGAACCAGTACAGGGCGGACGGCGAGACACGGGAGATCAGGGACGGCATGCACCCATTGTCCCCCGGGGAACCCGACAGCACCGCCGCACCGGCCCGCGGGTGCCCGAACGCCCGGCCGACGCACCCGACCCCTCCAGGAGATCCCCGTGGACGACAACCAGCGCATGTGGGAGGACCGGTACGCCTCCGGGGGGTCCTCCCCCGACGGCGCCCAGCCGCACCCCGAGGTGGCCGCCCTCCTGGACCGGCCGGCCCGGGAGCGCGCGGGCGGCCCGCCGACCGCCCTCGACCTCGGCGCGGGCACCGGCCGCCACACCCTGGCCCTGGCGGCGGCCGGCTACGACCCCACCGCCGTGGACTTCTCCCCCAGTGCCGTGCGGACGATCACCGGGGCGCTGGCGGAGCGCGGCCTGCCGGGCCGCGCCCTGGTCGCCGACCTGCGGACCTGGACGCCCGAGCAGGAGCAGCGCTCCGGGCCCGATGCCGTGCCCCCGCAGTTCGACCTGATCGTCGCCGCGTACTTCCAGCACGACCTGGCACTGCTGCGCCGCGCCGCCGAGTGGCTCGTCCCCGGCGGCCGGCTGCTGTGGATCACCCACGCCCCCGGCAGCGTCGAGGGCCCGCCCCCGACCGTGCCCCGGCCGACCCTCCAGGAGACCGTCGCCGTGCTCGAGGGCAAGGGACTGGACCTGCTGCGCGCCGAGCAGGTGCGCACCACCGACACCGCGCTCGACGTCGTCGTCGAGGCCCTCCGGCCCCGCTGAACGATCCGGCCGGCCGATCCCGCTGAAGACGCCGGACATGCGGAAAGGGCCCCCGCGGCGCACCGCGGGGGCCCTTTCCGTGCTTGCACGGACCGGAGGAACCGGTCAGGCGGGGACGACCTCGAACTCGACGTTCGCGTTGACGTCCTCGTGCAGACGCACGGAGGCCTGGTACACACCGGTGGTCTTGATGTGCTGGTTGAGCTCGACCTTGCGCTTGTCCACGGAGCCGAGGCCGGCGGCCTCGACGGCCTTGGCCACGTCCTCGGCCTTGACGGTGCCGAAGAGGCGACCCTCGGAGCCGGCCTTGACCGGGATGGTCACGGTGGCCGAGGTCAGCTTCTGCGCCAGGACCTGGGCGTCCTCGAGCGAGGCGACCTCGCGCGCGGCGCGGGCGGCCTTGATGCTCTCGATCTGCTTCTGTCCGCCGCGCGACCACGGGGTCGCGAAGCCGCGCGGGAAGAGGTAGTTGCGGGCGTACCCGTTCTTGACCTCGACCACGTCACCGGCAGCGCCGAGACCCGTGACCTCGGTCGTCAGGATGATCTTTGCCATGAGTGTCTGTCCTCTCTGATCAGCGGCCGGCGCCGGAGTAGGGCAGCAGCGCGACCTCGCGGGCGTTCTTGATCGCCAGGGCGATCTTGCGCTGCTCCTGCACGGTCACACCGGTGACGCGGCGGGCGCGGATCTTGCCGCGATCGGAGATGAACTTGCGCAGCAGCGCAACGTCCTTGTAGTCGATCTCAGTGACTTTGGCAGCCTTGAGCGGGTTCTGCTTTGGTTTGGGCTTACGGAGTTCAGCCTTGGCCATCGTGGTGCTCCTTGTTCTTCGAGTGGAGCCCGCGGCTTGTCACCGCGGGATGGGGTGGATGGGAAAAGTGCGGAAGGTCTAGAACGGCGGTTCGTCGTCCTGGCCGCTGCCCCAGTCGTAGTTCCCGCCGGAGGACTGGCTCCAGGGGTCGCTCTGGGGTGCGGCCTGCGGAGCGGGCTGGCGTCCGCCGCCGGAGCGGCCGCCCTGGCCGAAGCCGGAGCCGCCGCCCTGCTGGCCGCCGCCACCGCCGCCGAACCCGGAGTCGCCCCCGAATCCGCCGCCGGCCGGGGCGCCGGCACCGAAGCCGCCGCCCTGCTGACCGCCGCCCTGCTGGCCGCCGAAGCCGCCGCCCTGCCCGCCGGAGCGGGCGTTGCGGTTGACCTTCGCGGAGGCGTAGCGCAGGGAAGGACCGACCTCGTCGACGTCGAGCTCGGTGACGGTGCGCCGCTCGCCTTCCTTGGTGTCGTAGGACCGCGACTTGAGCCGACCCTGGACGATGACGCGCATGCCCTTCTGCAGCGACTCCGCCACGTTCTCGGCCGCCTCGCGCCACACGGAGCAGCGGAGGAACAGGGTCTCCCCGTCCTTCCACTCGTTGGACTGGCGGTCGAAGGTGCGGGGCGTGGACGCAACGGTGAAGTTGGCCACCGCCGCACCCGACGGGGTGAAGCGCAGCTCGGGGTCAGCGGTCAGGTTGCCGATTACGGTGATGACGGTGTCACCAGCCATGTGGACCTCCCGGGTCGAGGATGTTCGCGGTCGTGCGGGACGTGCTGGGATCTCTCAAGCATCTCACCGGGGGCCCGGTCGGGGCGCCCTCGGTGATCAGTTGTGAAGTCCTTACTCGGCGGAGATCTTCTGCTCTTCCGGGCGGATGATCTTGGTGCGCATGATGGCCTCGTTGAGGTTCAGGACGCGGTCGAGCTCCTGGGTGGTCTGCGGGGTCGCGGTGAAGCGGACGACCGCGTAGATGCCCTCGGTCTTCTTCTGGATCTCGTAGGCGAGGCGACGACGGCCCCAGATGTCGACGTTGTCGACGGTCCCGTTGTCCTTGGTGACGACCTCGAGGAACTTCTTGAGAGTCGGCTCCACGGCACGATCCTCGACCTCGGGGTTGATGATCACCATCAGTTCGTACTCACGCATGTTCGAACCCACCTCCTTCGGGCTGAGCGGCTGCGGTCCTTCCGCAGCAGGAGGTTCTGTAGCGTCGTCCGCGCGCCGGCACCGCACGTCGGGCGGCGGGCACACAGACCTCACAACACTACTACACCCGCGGCTCCGCGCCCAACGGGGCGGGCGCGGTCACCGCGGTGGTCAGGGAACGGGGGCTCAGTACCGGTAGGCGCTGCGGGCGATCGAGGCGTTCACGAGGGCCGTGCGGAACGGCATGGTGAAGACGTCCACGAACATCAGCAGCATCCACGGGATCAGGAACAGGATCCCGACGCCGACCCCCGCGAGGGTCCAGCCCAGGCCGCCGAGGAACAGGTAGATCAGGCCCCAGATCGGCTGGCGCAGATAGAACTTGTGGATGCCCAGCCAGCCCAGGAAGAGCCACAGGACGTAGGCGAGGACCACGGACTTCCCGCCCACCACGTTGACCACGGGCGGCCCGGGGTACGGGGCGCCGCGCCCGCCCCCGCCGAAGGGCTGCCCGCCGAACGGCTGCCCGTGGGGCGCCCGGGAGTACCCGGCGCGGCCGGGGTCGTTGTTCAGCGGGACGGGGCGGTAGTACTCGGGCTCGGGAGCCACGCGGATCCTTTCGGGGCGGAGGGGTCTCGACGGGTGCCGTCCACGGTCAACGGCCCGACCAGTGCAACGGCCCGTCCGGGACGGCTATTCCGGTGCGGGCCGCCACGGGCGGCGAGCTGCACAGGGTGCCGCGGCGGCGGTGCCCCGCCCACCGGGAGCGACCCGAGGGGTCCGATTAGGATACGCTTTCGTTGCCAAATGATCGTCGCGCGGTCCCCGAGCGCCGCGCCCTCCGGAAGAGGCCCCGATGCGTCGTCGTTCCCTGTACGTCACCACCGGCATCCTGACCACGCTGACGACCCTGGTCACGGGGTGCGGCACGCTCGGTCTGGGTGAGCAGCCCGCCGACCTGCAGATCTACTCGGCACGCCACTACGACCTCGAGGGCGCCTTCGGCGATTTCACCGACGAGACCGGCATCAGCGTCGAGTTCATCACCGGTGACGACGCCGAGCTCCTCGAACGCCTCAAGGCCGAGGGGGACGACAGCCCCGCGGACGTGTTCATGACCGTGGACGCGGGCAATCTCTGGAACGCCGCCCGGCAGGACGAGCTGGCCGCACTGGACTCCGCGACCCTCGACGAGGCGGTCCCGGAGGACCTGCGCGATCCCCAGGGCAGGTGGTACGGCCTGGCGATGCGCGCGCGCACCGTGACCTACAACCCGGACAACGTCGACACCGCGGAGTTCGACCCCGAGGAGACCTACGCGGGACTGGCCGACCCGAAGTGGCAGGACCGGCTGTGCATGCGGGACGCCACCTCGGCCTACACCCAGTCCCTCGTGGCGAGTCTGATCGACCTGCACGGCCGGGAGCGGGCGCTCGAGATCGTCGAGGGCTGGGTCGACAACGGCGTGCAGATCATGAGCAACGACATCCTCCTGCTCGAGGCGATCGACGCCGGGACCTGCGACGTGGGCATCAACAACCACTACTACCTGGCGCGCACCCTCGAGGAGAACCCGGACCTGAAGGTCGACCTCTTCTGGGCCAGCCAGGAGGGTGCCGGGACGCACGTGAACATCTCCGGGGCCGGCGTGGTCGAGGGCTCCGACAACGCCGAGGACGCCCAGCGGCTGATCGAGTGGCTCGCGACCGACGGCCAGAATGCGTTCGTGGACGCGAACCACGAGTTCCCGGTCAACCCCTCCGTGGAGCCCGCGCCCAGCATCGCGGCCTTCGGCGAGTTCGAGCGGATGCCCCTGAACGCCGAGGCCTACGGGGACCTCAACGCCGAGGCCGTCGACCTGCTGGCCGAAGCCGGGTATCAGTGACCGAACCCGCCGTCCTCGCACCGACGAGGACATCGGCCCGCCGACCACGCCGGGCGCCCGGTTCAGGGCGCCCGGCGTGGTCGGCGCTCGTGGTCCTCGTCGCCGTGGTGGTGGCCACCCCGGTCCTGGCGTTGGTCGTGGACGGCCTGGGAAGCCTGGGCTCCGCCGCCCCGCCCCGCGACCTGGGCCGGATGGTGCTCACCACGCTCCTGCTGATGCTGGGCGTGGGCGCGGGCACCCTCGTGGTGGGCGGCGGGCTCGCCTGGCTCGTGACGGCCTTCCGCTTCCCCCTGCGGGACGTCCTGGTCTGGCTGCTGGTCCTGCCCCTGGCCATGCCGGCCTACATCCTCGGCTTCGTGTTCCTCTCCGTCTTCGACGTGGCCGGACCGGTGCAGGGGGCCCTGCGCTCCGTCCTGGGGCCGGACGTGTGGGTGCCTGAGGTCCGCTCGCTGCCCGCAGCCGTGCTCGTGATGTCTCTGACCCTCTACCCGTACGTCTACCTCCTGGCGCGCTCCGCACTGGTCGAGCAGACGACCGGGACCTACGACGCCGCACGGACCCTGGGTGCGGGCCGGGGGCGCGCGCTCCGGCGGGTCCTGGTCCCCCTGGCACGGCCCTCGCTCGCGGCCGGGCTGGCGCTCGTGATGATGGAGACGCTCACCGACTTCGCCACGGTGCAGTACTTCAACGTGCAGACGGTCTCCGTGGGGGTCTACCTGGTCTGGAAGGGCACCTTCGACTTCCACTCCGCCACCCAGCTCGCCGTGCTCGTGCTGCTGTTCGCCGTGGCCGTGCTGACCGGCGAGCGACTGCTCCGGGGAAAGGCCCGGTTCCACCAGCGGGGCGGCCGCGGCCAGGGCCTGCAGCCGCAGCGGCTCACCGGGTGGCGCGCGTGGGGCGCCACCCTGCTCGCCCTCGCCGCGCTCTCCGCCGGATTCCTCGTACCCGTGCTGCAGCTGCTGGTGTGGGCCGTCGGGGAGGCCGTCGGCAACCCCGCCTCCCTCTCGGACCCGCGCTTCGCGCAGTACCTCGGCAACAGCCTCGTGGTCGCCGGGATCGCCGCCGTGGCCTGCGTGGCGCTCTCGCTCGCCGTCGCCCACGGGGTGCGGATGGGCGGCGGCCGGGCGGTGGCCTTCGCGGCGCAGCTCACGACCTTCGGCTACGCCGTTCCCGGGGCCGTGGTGGGCATCGGCGTCCTCATCGCCTTCGCCGGGCTGGACACGGCGCTGGAACGGGCGGGCGTGCCCGGGGGCACGGGTCTGCTGGTGACGGGTTCGGTGCTCGGCATCCTCTACGCCTACGTGATCCGCTTCCTCGCCCCGGCCTACCAGGCCGTGGACGCGAGTCTCGCCAAGATCTCCCCCACCGTCACCTTCTCCGCGCAGAGCCTCGGCGCGTCCCCGCTCCGCGTCCTCACCCGCGTGCACCTGCCCATCGCCCGCCCGGGGGTCGCCACGGCCCTCGTCCTCGTGATGATCGACGCCGTGAAGGAGCTGCCCATCGTGCTGCTGCTGCGCCCGTTCGGCTTCACGACGGCCTCCGTGTGGGTCTACGAGCTGGCGCGCGAGAACTTCTGGGAGAAGGCCGCCCTGCCGGCGCTCGTGATCGTGGCGGCGGCGGTGGTGCCCGTGTTCTTCCTCGTCCGGCAGGCCCACCGGGCGGACCGCCACGGAAAGGTGTCCTCATGACCGTGCAGACCACGAGCCCTCGGACCGCGTCCGGCAGCGACGGCGCCGTGCCCGCCCTGGTCCTGGAGGCGCTGAGCAAGCACTACGGGTCCTCCGTGGGCGTCAGCGGACTGGAGCTGACGGTCCCGCCCGGCGAGCTGGTGACGCTCATCGGCCCCTCCGGCTGCGGCAAGTCCACCACGCTGCGCCTCGTGGCGGGCCTGGAACGGCCGGACGAGGGCACGATCCGGATCGCCGGGGACGTGGTGGCGGGCCGGCACCGCTTCCAGGAGCCCGAGCGGCGGAGGGTGGGTCTCGTCTTCCAGGACCACGCCCTGTTCCCGCACCTGACGGTCGCGAAGAACGTGGCCTTCGGCCTGGACCGGCTCCCGCGCGCCGGACGGCAGGCCCGTGTGGGCGAGGTCCTCGAGCTCGTGCGGCTGGGACACCTCGCCCACCGCTATCCCCACGAGCTCTCAGGCGGCGAGCAGCAGCGCGTGGCCCTGGCCCGGGCGCTGGCCCCCCGCCCCGCCGTCGTGCTCCTCGACGAGCCGTTCTCCAGCCTGGACGAGTCGCTGCGTGCGCAGGTGCGCCGGGACACCGTGGCCACGCTGCGCGAGACCGGGACCACCGCCGTGCTGGTCACCCACGACCAGACGGAGGCCCTCTCGGTCGGCCACCGCGTAGTGGTCATGCACGACGGGGTGATCGAGCAGTCCGACACCCCGGAGCAGGTCTTCGAGCAGCCCGCCACCCGGTTCGTGGCGTCCTTCATGGGGGACGCCGACTTCCTGCCCGCCCGCGTCCACCGTGCGCTGCTCACGTGCGAGATCGGCATCGTCTCCACCGTGCCGGGATGGGCCAACAGCGACGTCGACGTCGACGTCGTGCTGCGCCCCCACGAGGTGGCGCTGGAGCCGGACCCCGAGTCCCCGGCGCGGGTCAGTGCGGTCGAGTACCACGGCGCGTTCGTGCTGCACCACGTCCGGCTGGCCTCCGGCCGCACGCTGCGCTCCTGGCAGCCCCACAACGTGCGCCACCCCGTGGGGACCCCCGTCGCCGTGACGGTCACGCCCGGGACCACCCCCACGCTGCTCGTCGACGACCGGGCCGTCACCGCCCCGCCCCCGCGGTCCGCCGACGGGACGTCGAACCGGCGATCCCGCATGTCGGACGAATTAGGCAATACTTTCCTTCGCTAAAGATCTTCTCTACCGTAGTGCGGGTGAGCCTTCAACCTGACCTTGCCCGGGTCGCCTTCGCCGCCGATCTCGCCCGCCACGGGGACCGCCCCGCCGTCCTCACGGGCGAGCACGTCCTGAGCTACCGGGAACTGGCGGCCCGGGTCGAGGACCTGGCCGCACGTCTCGGCACGGAGCGCCGGCTGGCCGTGCTCGCCGCGTCCAACGACGTCGACTCCCTCGTGGCCTACCTCGCGGCCCTCACGGCCGGTCACCCGCTCCTGCTGGTCCCGGCGGACAAGCCGGCAGCCGTCGAGGCGCTGGTGACGGCCTACGACCCCGACGTCCTGCTGCGGAGCGCCGGGAACGGGACCCCGGTCGTCGAGGAACGGCGCCCGGGCACCCGGCACGAGCTGCACCCCGACCTCGCCCTGCTGCTGAGCACCTCCGGCTCGACGGGCTCCCCGAAGCTCGTGCGGCTCTCGCACGAGAACCTGGCGGCCAACGCCGAGGCGATCGCCGAGTACCTCGGCATCGGCCCCGACGACCGCGCCGCGACCACGCTGCCGATGTCCTACTGCTACGGGCTGTCGGTGCTCAACAGCCACCTCTGCCGTGGCGCCGCGGTGGTGCTGACGGACCACTCCGTGGTCGATCCCTGCTTCTGGGACCTCGTCCGCGCCCACCGGGCCACGTCCTTCGCGGCCGTGCCCTACACCTTCGAGCTGCTGGAGCGCGTCGGCTTCGCGGAGATGGACCTGCCGCACCTGCGCTGCGTCACGCAGGCGGGTGGACGGCTCGCCCCGGAGAAGGTCCGTCACTGGGCCGGAGCCGGCGAGCGGGCCGGCTGGGACCTGGTCGTGATGTACGGGGCCACGGAGGCCACCGCCCGGATGGCCTACCTGCCCCCCGGGCTGGCGGCCGAGCGGGCCGGGACGATCGGGGTGCCGATCCCGGGCGGGGAGTTCCGCATCGAGCCCGTGGACGGGCTGCCGGACGGCGAGCTCGTGTACAGCGGGCCCAACGTCATGCTCGGCTACGCGGAGCGCCCGGAGGACCTCGCCGCCGGGCGCACGGTCGAGGACCTGCGCACCGGGGACCTCGCCCGCCGCCACCCCGACGGGCTCTACGAGGTGGTGGGGCGGCGCAGCCGGTTCGTCAAGATCGTGGGCCTGCGCGTGGACCTCGGGCAGGTCGAACGGATCCTCGCCGAGCTCGGCGTGAGCGCGGCCGCCGCGGGCTCCGACGAGCGTGTGGTCGTGGCCGCCGAGGGCGAGCAGGACACGGCCCTGCTCGCCAAGGTCGTGGCCGGGAGCATCGGTCTGCCCCGCCCTGCCGTCGAGGTGCACCCCGTGGAGGAGCTGCCCCGGCTGGGCACGGGCAAGGTGGACTACCCGGCGGTCCTGGCGCTCGGCACACCGCCCCCCGTCGCCGAGGCGGTGCCGCGCCGGGCGGAGGGACCCGAGGACGTCCGGCGGATCTTCGCCGACGTGCTCGACCGCCCCGACGTCGGCGACGACGACACGTTCGTCTCCCTCGACGGGGACTCGCTGTCCTACGTGGCGGCCTCCGTCCGTCTCGAGCAGGCCCTGGGGCACCTCCCCACGGACTGGCACCTCACCTCCGTCCGCGACCTGGCGGCCCGGGCCGCCCCCCGGCGGCGACGGCTCGTGTCGTTCCTGGAGACCGGCATCGTGCTGCGGGCCGTGGCCATCGTGCTGATCGTGATGACGCATGTGGAGCTCTTCACGCTCCAGACCGCCCATGTGCTCTTCGCCGTGGCCGGCTACAACTTCGCCCGGTTCCAGCTCCACGGCGAACGGCTCCCGCGCCTGCGGCGCCAGCTGCGCAGCCTCGGACGGATCGTGCTGCCCTCCGCGGCGTTCATCGCCCTGGCGCACCTGCTCACCGACGACTACACCTGGGCCAACGTCTTCCTGCTCAACGGCATCGTGGGGCCGCAGCACCTGACGACGCAGTGGCACTTCTGGTTCGTGGAGATGCTCGTCTACGTGCTCGTGGCCGTCACGGCGTTCATGGCGCTGCCGTGGGCGGACCGCGCCGAACGGCGCTTCCCGCTGGCGTTCCCGCTCGCACTGCTCGCGATCGGGCTGCTCAGCCGGTACGACATCGTGGACCCGGGACTGCCGAAGCCCGCCCCGGTCTTCTGGCTCTTCGCGCTCGGCTGGGCCGCCGCCCGGACACGGACGGTCCTGGAACGGTCCCTCGTCACTCTCCTCACGCTCCTGACGGTGCCGGGGTACTTCGACAGCACCGTGCGGGAGGTCACGGTGATCACCGGTGTCCTCCTGCTGCTGTGGGTGACCGCGCTGCCCGTTCCGGCCGGCCTGCGGCGCGTCACGGGATGGCTGGCCGCGGCCTCCCTGTACGTCTACCTCACCCACTGGCTGGTCTATCCCGCCCTGCTGCCGGTCTCGCCCGTCCTGGCCGTGGTCGCCTCCCTCGTGGCAGGGGTGGCCTACTGGGTGCTGGCCGACCGGGTGCTGGGGGGTCTCCGGCGCGCGCCCGCGCGCACGGCGGCGCCCGTCGAGGCGACGCCCGCCGAGGCGGCGCCGCCCGCGACTACTCCAGGCCCACGCTGATCTCGGCGCTCTGGCCCGTGGAGCGCACGGCGGCGCGGACGGGGAACTCGATCCGCTCCGTGACGGTCTCCCCGTCCTCCTCGTAGCTCAGCCGCGCCTCCGCGGGCCGGTGCGCGTCCGCCGTCCAGCGCAGCGGGTCCGCCGGGTCCGGGACCAGGACCAGGGCGGGCCGGGAGACCAGCCGCCACCGGACGCCGGTGATCTCCGGGTCCGGCGTCCCGGTCGCCGCCGCGGACGGCTCGAGCGGCTCCTGCGGGGCCGCCCAGCGCCGGGACGAGGGGCAGTCCTCGGGGGACAGCTCGTCGGAGTCGGTGCAGCTCTCCAGCCATTCCTCGATCCGGTCGTCGACCTCCTGCCACATCCTCGGGGAGGGCTCGATCCGCAGCGCCACCGAGGCCGGTGCCGGATCCCGGAACGCCACGGTGTGCGGCTCCAGGGGCGGGTCCGCCGTGTAGTAGGAGTTCCCGGGCAGCCCGATCGCGTAGTTCCCGGGCAGGGCCTCGAAGCGCCAGGTGCCGCCGGGGCCCTCGGGGTCGGGCACCCGGTCGTCCGGGTCCGGGCGGACGGTCTCCCCGTTGACGGAGAGCTCGTCGAGGGGGGCGGGCAGGTGGATCGAGAAGGGGGCCGCGTCCGGGGAGTCGAGTTGCCACTGGTCGTTGAAGGGACCGCTGCGCCGCACCTGGTGCACCCCGTAGACGTGGACCTCCTCCCGGTCCCGGGCGCCGTCGGGTCCGTCCCACCACACGCGCGCCCGGATCTCGGCGCGGCTCCCGCGGCGGTCCACGCCCAGGATCTCGTAGCCGCCGATCCGCCCCGCGGCGTTGCGGTACACGCGGTTCGAGAAGATGTTCAGGGTGGGGTCCGCCACGACGGCCTCGGTGCGGGACAGCAGCTGCCGCGAGCGCCCGTTCTCGAGCCCGCCGAGCCACGTGGCCACCGGGTCCTGCGGCTCCCGGTCCACGAAGACCCAGTTGACCACGGAGCTGAACACGGTCACGAGGACTACCACGACCGTCAGCCAGTGCAGCAGGGTCCGCCGCAGGCCCCGGGCGTCGACCGCGGAGAGGGCCTCGCCGGCCTCCCGCTCCCGTGACACCGACACCGCAGCTCCCGTTCCCCAGGGGTCCGTCCGGCACTCGGCCCGGACGGTGCGGGCCGCGTCCCGGCCCACCAGCTCACATCGTAGGGCCGGCGTCGCCGCCGGGACGGAAGAACCGCTAGAGCGCGCGCCTCCGGGTGGCCAGGATCCCGGCCGCGACGAGCACCAGGCCCCAGGCGCCGTAGACGAGGCCGGACTCCACGTGGGTGAGCACCGGGTCGGCGGACTGGTACATCGTGGTCAGCTGGGTGCCGGCCGCCCCCGGGGAGTACGGCTTGACGTCCTCGAGCCACTCGAAGGACAGCGCGAACAGCACGATCTCCAGGACCATCACCAGCACCACGAGCACCACGATCCCCCACGTCGTGGACTTCAGCAGGGCCCCGAGCCCGAAGCCCAGCCACGCGGTGACCATGTAGAAGACGCCCACCGCCAGGACGTTGAGCAGGACGGGCTCCTGCCACACGTCGTAGCCGAGGTCCCCGCCCGCCAGGACCGGCTGGACGACGAGGTGGCACAGGAGCCCGCTGAGCACCCCGAAGAGGAACGCGACCACGGAGAGCACCACGGTCTTGGCGAGCATCACCGGGGTGCGCCGCGGCACCGCCGTCATGGTGGTGCGGATGGCGCCGGTGGCGTACTCGGAGCCGATGAACAGCACGGCCAGCGCTCCCAGGAGCAGCATGACGAGCTGCAGGCCGCTGTTGGCGCTGGTCATGGCCAGGTACTCGCTGAAGCCCATCCCGTCCGGCAGGGCAATGTCGGACTGCGCGGCGATCTGCTGGTCCGACTCGGCGGCGAACGCGTCCTGCTGCTGCTGGACCTCCTCCTCGGTGAGCCCGAGCTCCTCCGGGGACCGTCCGTCCAGCGACTCGTCGACCTGCTCCTGCGCGGCCTGCTCGTTGAAGCTCTGCAGCGACGTGGTGCTCCAGGCGCCCAGCGCTGCGAAGCCGAGGGAGAGGAGCAGGGCGACGCCGAGCAGGATCCAGTGCGAGCGCAGGGAGCGGAACTTGATCCACTCGGAGTGCAGGACCCGGCCGAAGCCCAGCCGCACCCGGGACGCGGGGTCGGACGGCCCGGTGCGCTCCGGGGTACCGGTCTGCGGGTGGAGGGCGGTCGAAGTGCTGGTGCTCATGCTCGGTCTCCGGTTCGTGCGTCGGCGCCCGCCCAGGGCGCCGGGTCGGTCGGTGCGGGAGCGCCGCCGGAGCGGTACTCGACCTCGTTCTGGGTCATGGCCATGTACACGTCCTCGAGGGTTTCCGTGAGGGGGGTGAGCTCGTGGACCAGCACCCCGTGGGAGAGGGCGGCCTCGGCGATGCGCCGCGGCTCCTGCCCCGTGACCAGGAGTCCGTCGTCGTCGAACTCCGTGATGCCGGCGTCCGTGCCCTGCAGGGCGCGGCGCATCGCCTCCCGGTCGGTGGCGCGCAGCCGGGTGCGCGTGCGGCCCCCGGCGAGGATCTGCTGGATCGGCGCGTCCGCGAGGATCCGGCCCCGGCCGATCACCACGAGGTGGTCGGCGGTCTGCGCCATCTCGGACATGAGGTGGGAGGACAGGAAGACCGTGCGGCCCTCCGAGGCGAGGAACTTGGCGAGGTGGCGCACCCACACTACGCCCTCGGGGTCCAGTCCGTTGACGGGCTCGTCGAGGATCACGGTGTGCGGGTCGCCGATCAGCGCCGCGGCGATCCCGAGGCGCTGGCCCATGCCGAGGGAGAAGCCTCCCACCCGCTTGTCGGCCGCGGCCCCGAGCCCGGTGAGGTCCACGACCTCCTGGACGCGGGACTTCGCGATGCCGTGGGTCGCGGCGAGCGCCGAGAGGTGTGCGCGCGCGGTGCGCCGGGGGTGGACCGCCTTCGCGTCCAGCAGCACCCCGACCTCCGCGAGCGGCGCCCGGTGCTGGGCGTACGGCCTGCCGTTGACGCGGGTGTGGCCCCGGGTCGCGGACTCCAGCCCGACGACGAGGCGCATCGTGGTCGACTTGCCGGCCCCGTTGGGCCCCAGGAACCCGGTCACCTTGCCGGGGCGGACGGTGAAGCTGACGTCGTCCACCGCCGTCTTGCCGCCGTAGGTCTTCGTCAGGTTCTCGATCTCGATCACCGGCGCTCCTCCCGAGCACTCGTCTGTTCTTCTCCGCCACCAACCTACGGGAGAGCCGGCGCGGGACGGCACCGCCGTCAGGATGAACCCGTGCGGGCGTGGCGGCCGCCGGCCTCCCCCTCACGGCGGAGCCGGGACGCTCAACCGGCCTCGGAGAGCCCGATCCGCCGCGCCTGACCGCCCCGCAGGACGTCGACCGCGACCGCGACCACCAGGAGGACGAGGAGCAGCACGCGCACCGCCGCGAGCAGGTCCTGCGCGTCCCAGCCGATCAGGCCGAGCCCGGGCAGCACCGGCCAGGTCGGCTCGGGCAGGACCAGGGTGGTCCACCACAGGACCTCGACGAGCTGCCAGGCGGCGAACTCGAGCCAGTTGCGCCGGCTGAGCACCACGAGGGGCGCCAGCCAGAGCACGTGGACGAGGGAATAGGCGGGGCCGGAGAGCACGAGCACGGCCAGCAGGAGGAACGCGATCTGGACAACGCTGGGCTCCTGCCGGGTGAGCAGGGTCAGCACGAGCACCGCCACGAGACCCAGCACGAGGGCCAGGAGCACCCACTGCCCCGCCCCCGCCGGGTCCGGGGCCGCACCCGTGCGCGCCTGCTCCACCCGGGCCCAGACGCCCCAGGAGGAGGAGCCCTCCACGGGCCCGTCCCAGGGCAGGCGGAGCTGCCGGAGCCACCGGTCCGGGGCGGAGAGCAGGAACGGCCCGTTGACCAGCGCCCAGGTGAGCAGCGTCCCGGCCAGGACCACCGCGAAGTCCCGGAACTGCCGGTACCGCACGGCCAGGAGCAGCACGGCCAGGAGGACCACCAGGGGGAACAGCGCCACGGACGCCGCGAGACCCAGCAGGATCCCCGCCGGCACGGGGCTTCCCCGGACGTGGAAGAGCAGCGCCAGCATCATCAGCAGCACGGCCCACAGGTCCCACGTGCCGAAGCCCACCAGGACCGCCACCGGTGCGAGCGCCAGCACGAACGCGTCCGCGCCGCGCCTGCCGGAGAGCGCGGAGACCGCGGCCACCGTGCCGATCCACACCAGGGCCAGCAGCAGCACGGAGAGGTCGGCGAACACGCCCCGGTCCACGTCCGTCCCGAACAGCGCGGAGAGGCGGGCCGCGAACCAGCCGACCACCGTGGTGATCATCCCGACCAGGGCGGGCTGGTCCCCCGCGGGCCCGCCCGTGAAGAACCCGCCCGCCCCGGACGCCTCGCCGGGCGCGATCTCGGTGGCGCACAGCGCGGGCAGGCTCTCCGCGGCGCCCCAGCCGGGCACCCGGCAGGGCAGCCGCAGCAGCCAGGCCGTCATGACCGCGTAGAGGCTCAGGCCGACGAGCAGCGCCCGGTGGCCGCCCCGGGACCCGCCCAGGGGGCTCACGGCCCCTCCCGCCGTCCGCGCAGCACGCCCGCCCCGATCCCGGCCCGAAGGACCGCGGTGAGGTCGGAAGATATGCCTTCACCGATATATGCACTCCGGGGGCAGCAGAGGGCGTTCCCGGCGGCGCCGGACCGGGGGCTCACAGGGTGTCCGCGGCCCAGGCCCGCAGCCGCCGCTCGGCCTCCTCCGGCCCCAGCTCCCCCTCGTCCAGGCGCAGGTCCAGCAGGAACTTGTAGGCCCGGCCCACCGCCGGCCCCGGCGGGATGCCGAGCACCGCCATGATCCGCTCGCCGTCCAGCTCCGGCCGCACGGCGTCGAGCTCCTCGCGCGCGGAGAGCTCCTCGATCCGCGCCTCGAGGTCGTCGTAGGCGGCGGCGAGCCGTGCCACCTTCCGCCGGTTCCGGGAGGTCACGTCCGCCCGCGTGAGCCGGTGCAGCCGCTCCAGGCACTCCCCGGCGTCCCGGACGTAGCGGCGCACGGCGGAGTCGGTCCACTCGGCGTCCCCGTAGCCGTAGAAGCGCATGTGCAGCTCGACCAGCCGGCCCACCGTCCTGATCGTGTCGTTGTCGAAGCGCAGGGCCCGCATCCGCTTGGCCGTGAGCTTCGCGCCCACCACCTCGTGGTGGCGGAAGCTCACGGCACCGGACTCCTCGAAGCGCCGGGTCGCGGGCTTGCCGACGTCGTGCATGAGCGCGGCGAAGCGCAGCGCGAAGTCGGGCCCGGGCACGGGGCCGTCCGGACCGGACTCCAGGGCCGCGGCCTGCTCCATGACGGTCAGGGAGTGCTGGTAGACGTCCTTGTGCCGGTGGTGCTCGTCCGTCTCGAGCTGGAGCGCGGGCACCTCGGGCAGCACGACCTCGGCGAGCCCCGTGCTCACCAGGAGGTCGATGCCGCGGCGGGGCCGGCGCCCGCAGACCAGCTTGACGAGCTCCTCGCGCACGCGCTCGGCCGAGACGATCGCGATGCGCTCCGCCATGCCGGCCATGGCCGCGCGCACCTCGGGCGCCACCTCGACGTCGAGCTGGGACGCGAAGCGGGCGGCGCGCATCATGCGCAGGGGATCGTCCGAGAAGGAGTCCTCCGGGGCGCCCGGGGTGCGCAGCGCCCGGGCGTGCAGGTCCTTGATCCCGCCGTGCGGGTCCACGAGCTCCAGGCCGGGCAGCCGCAGCGCCATGGCGTTGATGGTGAAGTCGCGGCGGAACAGGTCGTCCTCGAGGGAGTCGCCGAAGGCCACCTGCGGCTTGCGGGAGTCCGCGTCGTAGGCCTCGGCCCGGTAGGTGGTCACCTCCAGCTGGACGTCGCCGCGGCGCATCCCGATGGTCCCGAAGGCGCGGCCGATCTCCCACACCGCGTCCGCCCACCCCGTGACCACGGCGAGCGTCTCCTCGGGAGTCGCGTCGGTGGTGAAGTCCAGGTCCAGGGAGGGCCGGCCGAGGAAGAGGTCCCGCACGGGCCCGCCCACGAGGGAGAGCTCGTGGCCGGCGGCGGAGAACCGCCGCCCCAGGTCGAGGGCGGCGGGGTGGATCGCGTGGGCGTCGGGGAGCTGCGTCATGGTGCCGCCCATTGTTCCAGACCCCGGGGCGCGGACCCGGCCGCCGCGGCCCCGCCGGAACCGACCGCCGGAGCCCCTCCCCCGCTCCGGCGGGAGCCCGGGCGATTGTGGCAAGGTAGGAGACATGGCTTTCCCCGTACCCAGCGCACCGAAGAAGCGGCCGACCGCGCCGGCCGCTGCGCTGCCCACGGTCGAGGAAGTCTCCGCCGGCGGGATCGTCGTCGACCTCGGCGCGCCCTCCCACCCGGTGGCCATCATCGCCCGGATCAACCGCGGCGGGCGCCTCGAGTGGTGCCTGCCCAAGGGCCACCCCGAGGGCGAGGAGTCCAACGAGGAAGCCGCGATCCGCGAGATCGAGGAGGAGACCGGCATCGCCGGTGAGGTGCTGAGCCCGCTGGGCAGCATCGACTACTGGTTCACGGTCTCCGGGCACCGCGTGCACAAGACGGTGCACCACTTCCTGCTGCGCGCCACGGGCGGTCACCTCACCACGGACAACGACCCCGACCACGAGGCCGTGGACGTCGCCTGGGTGAACATCGACGACCTCGGCCGGAAGCTGTCCTTCCCCAACGAACGGCGCATCGCCGACATCGCCCGTGAATACATCATCCACCAGCTCTGAGACCGCGGAGCCCTCCGGGCCGGCCGGGAAGGGCACCCCGGCGGCCCCGGCCCGCCGCT
This sequence comes from Kocuria sp. WN036, assembly GCF_002287015.1. NCBI lineage: Bacteria > Bacillati > Actinomycetota > Actinomycetes > Micrococcales > Micrococcaceae > Kocuria > Kocuria sp. WN036. The sequence continues at coordinate 156,129 of NZ_NSKF01000002.1, read as the reverse complement.
CGGGCGCGGCCTCCAGCGCCATCATGGCCTCGGGCACGCTCGTCTCCCGCGCGCTGGGGTTCGTCAAGACGGTCCTCATCACGGTGGCGATCGGCTCCATCACGACCGTCTCCGACGTCTTCGAGCTCGCGAACACGCTGCCGAACCTGATCTACGTCCTCGTGGCGGGCGGCATCTTCAACGCCGTCCTGGTGCCGCAGATCATCAAGGCCTCCAGGACCGCCGACGACGGCGGGGCCGACTACATCGCCCGCCTGCTCACCCTCGCCGTGCTCGCCCTGCTGGGGGTGACGGCGGTCGTGGTGCTGCTGGCGGGACCCATCATCCGGACCATGGGCACCGACTGGACCGAGGAGCAGCTCTCGCTCGGGCTGACGTTCGCGCTGTTCACGTTCCCGCAGATCTTCTTCTACGGCCTCTACACCGTGGTGGGGCAGGTCCTGAACGCCCGCGGCGCCTTCGGCTGGTACATGTGGGCGCCGGTGGTCAACAACGTGGTGGCCATCGCCGCGCTGCTCGTGTTCGTCCAGCAGTTCGGGGCGTACGCCGAGACGGTGCACACCCTCGAGAACTGGTCCCCGGCCAAGACCTTCTGGCTGGCGGCCATGGCCACGGTGGGCGTCGCGGCCCAGGCCCTCGTGCTGTTCTGGCCGCTGCGCCGGCTCGGGCTGGGGCTGCGCCCGAAGTTCGGCTGGCGCGGCATCGGCCTCTCCACCGCGGCGCGGCTCGCGGGCTGGACCCTCGCCACCGGGGTCCTCGCCAACCTGGCGTTCCTGACCCTGACCAAGGTCGCGGCGATCCCCACCGGCTACCGCCCGGAGTACCTCGCGATGGACCCGCCGCAGCAGATCGCGGGCGTGGCGGCCCTCAACCAGGCCTCGATGCTGTACTCCCTCCCGCACGGGGTGATCGGGCTGTCCATCGCCACGGTGCTGTTCAACCGGATGGCCGCCGCCTCGACGGACGGGGACCGGGCCGGGATGGTCGCGTCCCTGTCCTCGAGCCTGCGCATCACCGGGGTGGCGACGGTCTTCGCCACCGTCGCCCTGGTGGTCTTCGCCGGCCCCCTCGGCATGCTCTTCAGCGGCGGCGTCCCCTCCGCGGGGGCCGTGGTCGGCCAGGTGATCACGGTGATCGCGATCGGCGCGCCCTTCATGTCGGTGTCCTTCATGCTCGGCCGGGCGTTCTACGCGCAGGAGGACGCCCGCACCCCGTTCCTCGTGCAGGTCGGCGTCGCCCTCTTCACCGTGGTCTCGGCGCTGCTGATCTGGTCGTTCGTCCCGCCGGACCTCATCGTCTTCGCGGTCGCCGCGTGCTACGCGGCCCAGAACGTCCTGAGCGCGCTGATCTACCACGTGGTCCTGGTCCGCCGGATCGGGGACTACGACGTGGCCCGGATCGTGGACTCCCACGCCCGGATCCTCGTGGCGTCCCTGCTCGCCGGCGCGGTGGGCGCCGTGGCCCTGTTCCTGCTCGGCGGATACGACCCCGCCGGCTTCCCCTGGACCAACCAGCTGACGGCGATCGCGACCGTCGCCGCGGGCGGGACCGTCATGGGGATCGCCTACCTGGGCGCCCTCAAGCTCTGCCGCGTCCGGGAGCTCGACAGCCTCGTGCGCCCGCTCCTCGCGCGCCTCGGCCGCTGACCGCCCCGACCGCCCCGACCGGGCGGACCGGGCGGACCGGGCGGACCGACCGGGCGCCCGGAGCGAGCGCCCGGACCGGCCGTGTGACGAGGCTCTCGGCCGCGGGAGGCCGGGACCGGTAAAGTGCTGAGTGGTCGGTGACGTGGGTCAGGAACACCCCTTCTGCCCCGCCGGCCACCCCCGCCCGCGAATTCCGGCCCCCGCCGCGGATTCCCGACCCCCAGGGAGCCAACGTGCCCGCACCGATGAAGCTCGGTTCCGTCCTCGGCGGCCGCTACAAGGTCGTCACCGACGTGCTGGCCACCGCCGAGGGCGACCGCGTGCTCGAGGGACAGGACCAGATCCTCGGCCGCCGCGTGTCGATCCTGCTGCCCGCGGAGCGGCACACGTCCCTGCTCGTGGAGAACGCCCGCTCCATGGCCAACGGCAGCATCGGCGCCCCCTTCCAGATCCTGGACCTGGGCCAGGCGGAGGCGCACACCTACCTCGTGACCTCGCACACCCCGGCCGCGGACATGCTGGACTCCCTGCTCGTGGAGCCGGACGACGTCGAGGACGAGTCCCTCAGCGACGACATCTTCGGCGCCCCGCGCGGCAGCGGCCCCGGGTCCTACGTGTACGACGAGCCGGACCCCACCAGCCCGACCCCCGTGGTCGCGACCGAGGCCTCCGACGACCTCGGCGGCGCGGCCCCCCAGCCCAAGGTCACCCGGTGGCGGGACGACGACTCGTACGACGACGCCGCGCCCGCCCCCTCGGTGCGCACCCGTCTCGGCCGGCCGGTGCGGGTCAGCGCCACCTCGACCCGCTCGACCCTCTTCGACCGCGCGGCGGCGAGCGGCACGGCGGCCTCGGCCGTCCGCACGGCCGGGACGGACATCGACCCGGGCTACGACGGCGACAACCGCTACGACAGCTACGACGACTACGACGACGGGCACCCGGACACGCCCCACGGGCCGGAGGAGGCGGCCGCGGCCGCGCCGCCGCGCCGGGAGGCGACCGCGGACCGGCCGCAGAAGGGCGGCCGGGGCCTGCTGCTGCTCCTGCTCCTGCTCCTGGCCCTGCTGATCGGTGCCGTGGTGTTCAGCTTCGACCGGCTGGGCGGACTCTTCGCCGGCTCGGACAGCCCTGAGCCCGCCGTGAGCGCGCCGGCCGAGGAGCAGGCCGGGGCGGAGCAGGTGCAGCCCAGCCCCGAGCCGGAGGCCCCGGCCGCCGAGCCGGAGCCCCGCGCCGTCACCCGGGTGGTGCCGACCGACCCGGGCTTCATGGCCGACCAGGACGCGCAGCTGGGCCAGATCGTCGACGGCAACCCGTCCACCTACTGGATCAGCTACGGGTTCTCCGACCCGAACTTCGGCAACCGGACGCCGAGCGTCGGCCTCGCCGTGCAGCTCGAGGAGCCCGCGCCCGTGGAGACGCTCAGGCTCAGCCAGTCGGCCGGCTCGGGCGGGATGTTCGACGTGTACGTCAACGACACCCCGAGCCTGGACGGCGCCGACCAGGTGGCCTCCGGCTCCTTCACGGGCCCGGAGATCACGGTTCCGCTCGCCGCGGCCGCCCAGGACGAGGACCAGCAGTACGTGATCGTGAACTGGACGCAGCTGCCGCAGCTGACGAACCCCATCGCCGGGTTCAACCACGGCCTGCGGATCGGCGAGATCCAGCTCGACTGAGGGCCCCGCTCCCCCCGCCGGGCCCGCCGGGGCGGGTCCGGCACCGGAATATCCGCCGCGCGCGCCCCGTTGTGCCAGTGGTCCCTGCGGTCGGCGTGCCCGGCCGCTCCCTGTACGGAAGGTCTGCAGAACAGTGAGCCCCGACTTCGGTCCCGTGATCAACGCCCTCAACCTCGTCCCCTCGACCGGCGAGCCGAAGGCCGGCGCGGACGACGAGACCGTCCACGAGGTGATCATCGTGGGATCCGGCCCCGCCGGGTACACCGCGGCCGTCTACGCGGCGCGCGCCAACCTCCACCCCATCGTCTTCGCCGGGTCCGTGACCGCGGGCGGTGAGCTGATGAACACGACCGAGGTGGAGAACTACCCCGGGTTCATCGACGGGATCCAGGGCCCGGAGCTGATGTCCAACATGCAGCAGCAGGCGGAGCGCTTCGGCGCCGACATCCGCTACGAGGACGTCGTCGCCCTCGAGCTCGAGGGCGAGGTGAAGACCGTGACCCTCGAGGACGGCTCCGTGCACCGCGCCCACGCCGTGATCCTCGCGACCGGCTCCGCGTACCGGGAGCTCGGCCTGCCGGACGAGAAGCGGCTCTCCGGCCACGGGGTGAGCTGGTGCGCCACCTGCGACGGCTTCTTCTTCAAGGAGCAGCACATCGCGGTGGTCGGCGGCGGCGACTCCGCCCTCGAGGAGGCCACGTTCCTCTCCCGCTTCGCCTCCAAGGTCACGATCATCCACCGGCGGGACCGCTTCCGCGCCTCCGAGATCATGCAGCAGCGCGCCTTCGACGACCCCAAGATCGAGGTCCTGTGGAACGCCGAGGTCGTGGGCATCAACGGCGAGGACAAGGTCCGCTCCGTCACCGTCCGTGACACGGAGTCCCACCAGACCTCGGAGCTGCCCGTGACGGGGCTGTTCGTCGCCATCGGCTCCGATCCCCGCACCGCCCTGGTCAAGGACCAGCTCGAGCTCACCGTGGACGGCACCATCGCCGTGGACGGCCGCAGCTCCACCACGAGCCTCGCCGGGGTCTTCGCGGCGGGCGACGTCGTGGACGCCACCTACCGCCAGGCCATCACGGCGGCGGGCTCCGGATGCGTCGCCGCCGTCGACACCGAGCACTACCTCGCCGCCCTGCACGACCGCTCGGTCCTGCACAGCTGAGCCGTCCCGGTCCGGGCGCCGCCGGCGCCCGGACCGGCATGGGCCATAATCGAACCAGATCCGCCTTCCGCACCACGTCACCCAGAGCGGTCCGGGCACGCCGACCGCGCGCCCGGCACCCGGACAAGGAGAAACATGAGCGCCGCCAAGAACGTCACCGACGCCGACTTCCGCACCGAGGTCCTCGAATCGGACAAGCCCGTCATCGTGGACTTCTGGGCCGAGTGGTGCGGCCCCTGCCGCATGGTCGGCCCGGTCCTCGACGCGATCGCCGCCGAGCACGCCGACGCCGTCGAGGTCGTGAAGCTGAACGTGGACGAGAACCCCGCCGTGGCGTCCCAGTACGGCATCACGTCCATCCCCGCCATCTACCTCTTCTCCGGCGGCGAGGTGGTCAAGAAGGCCATCGGTGCGAAGCCGAAGAGCGCCCTCGAGAAGGAGTTCGCCGACTACCTCGTTCCCGGGAACTGAGCGGACCCCCGACATCCGCGACACCCCGGGCTCGTCCGCCCCTCCCCCGTCGGGGAGGGGCGGACGAGCCGCTGTCCTGGCGCCACGCCGACCCCTCCGACCCGTGGGACACCCGTGAACAACGACGACACCGAACCGATGCTGCGCCGGACCATGACGAGCCGCCGGGTGGTCAGCCTGCGGGAGCGGCTGCTCCGGGCCGGCGTCACCGTGGCCTACCTCGCCCCGCAGGACGTCAACAACCCCTCCTACTTCGACGACCACGTCGACGCCGCCGTGCGCGCCTTCCAGCAGGAGCGCGGGCTCATCGTGGACGGTCTGGTGGGCCCGGAGACGGACCGGTGCCTCAACGAGGCGCAGTACGCCCTCGGTGACCGCCCGCTCTACGCCGACGACGACCACCCGCTCCGGGGCGACGACGTCAGCATGCTGCAGCACAACCTCTCGCGGTTGGGTTTCTACTACGGACACCTGAACGGGGTGTTCGGCAGCAGCACGCACCACGCGGTCATGGAGCTCCAGCAGAGTCTGGGTCTCGGGGCCACCGGAGTGGTGGACCGCGAGACCATCGCCGCGCTCGCCCGGATCAACAAGAACATCACGTCCTCCAAGGCCTTCTCGCTGCGCGAGTACCACCGCCTGGAACGGGCCACCTCGGCCCTGCGCGGCCGCTCCGTGGTGCTGGTCCCGTCCGGGGCAGCGGGTCAGCAGCCGCCGGCCTCGGCGGCGCCGGACTTCCGCGACCGCGCCGACGAGGTGACCCGGGACGTCGCCGTCCGCGCCTCCGAGCTGCTGCACGAGATCGGTGCCGACCCCTCGGTGGTCTCGCCCGGGCGGAAGCTCCACGACCGCCGCGGCGTGCCCGTGCGGACCGCAGACTCCACCCGGGAGGCCGTCGCCGGGAGCCGGACGGACTCCGTGGTGGTCACCCTGCACTGCGACTGGAACGCCTCCCCCGCCGCCGGCGGTGTCGCCTCCTACTACTGGGGCGAGCAGGACCGCTCCGAGATCTACTCCCCCATCGGCGAACGGGCCGCGGTGCTCGTGCTCAAGGAGATGGTCGCCCGGACCGGGGCGCTCGACCTCGGCACCCACGCCCGGCAGTGGGACCTGTTGCGCTCCCAGGACGCGCCGACCATCTGGCTCGACCTCGGCTACCTGTCCAGCCCTGCCGACCGGGCCGCCCTCGCCGATCCCGAGCACCGGAACCACCTGGCCGAGGCCGTCGTCTTCGGTCTGCAGCGCATGTTCCTGCTCGCGGAGGACGACGTGCCCACGGGCACCATGAGCGTCGACGACGTCACCGAGTACAACGGACGCTGAACCGCCCGCCGAGCTGACCCGGTGCACGGAAGAGCCCCGGTGTTTCACGTGAAACACCGGGGCTCTTCCGTGCGATCGGTCGTCTAGGTGCGATCCATCCCGGGGTCCAGCACCTCGATGATGCGGTTGAGGTCCTCCACCGAGGCGAACTCGATGGTCATCTTGCCCTTGCGGGCCCCCAGTGCGATCCGCACGCTGGTGTCCAGGCGGTCGGAGAACGCCTCCGCGATGTAGTCGAGCCGCTCCTTGTTGCGCCCGGCCGGGGCGGCCGCCCGTTGCGGCTTGCGCTCCCCCGTCTCCGTCAGCTGTACGGCCTCCTCAGTGGCCCGGACCGAGAGGCCCTCCGCCACGATCCGCTGCGCGAGTCGTTCCATCTGCGCGGGGTCGGCCAGGGACAGCAGGGCGCGGGCGTGCCCCGAGGACAGCACGCCGGCGGCCACGCGTCGCTGGACGAGCGGCGGCAGGCGGAGCAGACGGATCGTGTTGCTGATCTGGGGGCGGGAGCGTCCGATGCGCCGGGACAGTTCTTCCTGCGTGGCACCGAACTCCTCCAGCAGCTGCTGGTAGGCCGCGGCCTCCTCGAGCGGATTGAGCTGGCTGCGGTGCAGGTTCTCGAGCAGGGCGTCTCGGAGCAGGTCGTCGTCCGCCGTCTCGCGGACGATCGCCGGGATGGTCGGCAGCCCGGCGCGCTGGGTGGCGCGCCACCGCCGCTCGCCCATGACCAGTTCGTACGCCTGCTCCCCGTCCTCGCGGGTGGGTCGCACCACGATGGGCTGCAGCACACCGAGCTCGCCGATCGAGTACGCGAGCTCTGCGAGCTCCTCCTCGTCGAACACCTGACGGGGCTGCTTGCGGTTGGGGTGGATGGCCGCGACCGGGATCTCGGCGAACGTGGCACCGGGCACCGCCGCCAGCTCCTCGACCTCCGCGTCCGTTTCACGTGAAACATCGCCCGCGGACGCACCGGGAGCGGGACGGTCCGTCACGTCGGTCGCCTCGGTCACCTCTCCCGCGCCGGAATCGTTTGTTGCCTCCGGCGCGTCGCCCGCGGCGGCGGCACCGGTCACGGCCACATCGAGACGCTGCTGCTCCGGTGCGGTCGTCCCATCGTGAGGTCCCTTCAGCGGGGCCTCGGCGTCCTCCGCGGACGGGCGGGTCTTCTTCGGACTCGATGTTTCACGTGAAACGCCGGCCCGGTTCCCCGGACCGGGATCCGTCGTCGTCGACGAAGTCTCCCCCGCGTCAGCCGCCGGCTCGGCGTCAGGGGCACCGGCCGATGGTAGGAAGAACATGTCGGAGGGCCGGCTGACGAGTGTCGTGTTGCGCAGGGCCTCGCCCATGTCCATCCGCGCTTTCATGGCCTTCTGCCGTGCCGCAGGGCTGACAGTCCTGCTCCGCCCGCCGGCAGCCGATCGCTTCGCCGGCTCGGCGGACCTGGGCTGCTCGGGGACGTCATCTGCGTCTGCGGTCTCACCGACAGCACCGGAGGCAGCCTTCGACGTGGTCCGGGTCCTCGTGGCTGGCTCTCCGCCGGCTGAGGGCCGCTGCGTCGGGGTCCCGGTTGCCGCTTCCTGCTGGTCGATCGAGTTCTCACCACGTGCGGGTGTGGCTTCGGCGGACGTCGTTCCACGTGAAACATCCGTGCGGGCCGCGTCCTTCCGGGACGTGTTCTCCGCGTTCGTCGACGGCACCGGAGCCGGGCCGACGTCCGCGCCCTGTTCCTCCTTCACCGGGACCTCGGCAGCCGGTGCACTCGGAATGAGTGCCCCCAGCCCTCGGCCCAGTCCACGTCGTCGTTCGCTCACGGTGTTCCTCTCCCTCGCCCGGCAATCCGGACAATTCTAGCCGAGCCGCGCGTTCCGACGAGCCGTTTCACGTGGAACGGTGCGTCTCGTGCGCGGCGCTGGCGGGAACAGCAGGACGCCCGCCTCCAGAAGGAGACGGGCGTCGGGCGGGGGAGTGGCCGGGGAATGGCCCGGGGCCGCTCCGTCAGCGCTGGGCGCGCTGGGCGATCTCGGCCGCCGCCTCCAGGTAGGACAGCGCCCCCGTGGAGCTGGGGTCGTAGCTGATGACGCTCTGCTGGTAGCTCGGCGCCTCCGAGATGCGCACCGAGCGGGGGATCATGGTCTCCAGGACCTCGGCGGGGAAGTGGTTGCGCACCTCTTCGGCCACCTGCGACGCGAGGTTGGTGCGACCGTCGTACATGGTGAGCAGGATCGTCGACACCGACAGCTCGGGGTTCAGGTGCTTCTGGATCATCTCGATGTTCTTGAGCAGCTGACTGAGCCCCTCGAGCGCGTAGTACTCGCACTGGATGGGGATCAGGACCTCGGTGGCCGCGACGAACGCGTTGAGGGTCAGCAGCCCGAGACTCGGCGGGCAGTCGATGAAGACGTAGTCGAGCCGCTCCATCCCGTCGGCCTCGCGCTGCTTCGCGTACGCCTCGAGCGCCCGGCGGAGCCGGTGCTCGCGCGCCACCATGGACACGAGCTCGATCTCCGCGCCGGCCAGATCGATGGTGGCCGGGACGACCCACAGGTTGTCCGCCTCGGCGGACGGCTTCACCGCGTCGGCGATGGGCATCTCGTCGATGAGCACGTCGTAGGTGCTGTCGACCTCCGAGTGGTGCTCCACGCCGAGGGCCGTCGACGCGTTGCCCTGGGGATCGTTGTCGATGACGAGGACGTTCTGCCCCTGTCGGGCGAGGGCCACCGCGATGTTCACCGACGTGCTCGTCTTGCCCACGCCGCCCTTCTGGTTGCTGATCGTGAAGATCCGCGTTGCGGCGGGCTTCTCCAGCTGGACCTTTTTCAGCCTGGCGCGTCGCCTGGTCTCCTCCACGAGCTTCCTCCCCAGCGGCGTGTCCTCCGCCATCGTTGTGGTCATCTTGGGCAGCTGTCCGTCCGTTTCACGTGAAACACGAGTACCCCGATCAGGAACAACCTTGATCGATTGATCAAGCGGATCGGGGGGGAACTCGGCGTCGAAGCCTCGCGGACTTCCCGCGCCGTCGTCGATCGGCATCTGACTGCGCACCTTCCCGGTTCGTCTCGAACTCGTTCCGTCGGAGCACGCCTCCCGCGGGGGAGGGGTGCCTGGGACCGCGCCGCAGGTCAGGTTGCCGTCGACCCGTGGCCGAGCTCGGCGCACCGCCCGTGGCACACTCCTCCCAGCCTACCGCCGACACCGCGCGGAGCAGGCGGCGGTGCTCAGAGCCGGACCCGCACCACCGTGGTGGGCTCCTCGAGCAGGTCCGCCCCGGCCGGGACGATCTCGGTGGACCGGGCGCCGAGCCGGTTCAGCTTCTTCTGCGCCTTGCGCACCTCGTCCGCCGCGGAACGGCCCTTGAGGGCGAGCAGCTCTCCGGTGCCGCGCAGCAGCGGCAGGGTGATGTCCACGAGACCCACCAGGGCCGAGACCGCGCGGGCGGTGACCACGTCCACCTCTCCGACCTCGTCCCGGGCCTGCTCCGCCCGGGCCCGAAGCACACGCACGTTCGTGAGCCCGAGGTCGGCCACGACCTCGTCCAGCCACTGCACGCGCCGCTCCAGCGGCTCGATGAGCGTGATCCGCAGGTCGGGCCGGGCGAGGGCGAGGCACAGCCCGGGCAGACCTGCGCCCGATCCGACGTCGGCCACGCGGGCGCCGGTCGCGATGAGCTCCTCGACCACGGCGCAGTTGAGCACGTGCCGGCTCCACAGCCGGGGCACCTCCCGCGGGCCGATGAGCCCCCGGACGATGCCGGATGACGCCAGGTGCGCCACGTAGCGCTCCGCCAGCGGCAGCCGCTCGCCGAACAGCCGCTCGGCGGCGCGCCGCTCCTGCTCGTCCGGGACCGGCGGGTCCTGCGGAGCGGGGGAGGGGCGCGGCTCCTCGGCCATCAGCCCTGCGGAACGGACACGACGATGTGCCGTGCCGCCCCTTCGCCCTCGGACTCGCTGACGAGACCCTGCTCGGCGACCACGTCGTGCACGATCTTGCGCTCGTAGGCGGACAGGGGGTCGAGGTGCACGCGCTCCCCGGTCTCCTGTGCCTCTCGCACGGCCGCCAGGGCCAGGTCCTGGAGCTGACCGGCCCGGCGGAGCCGGTAGCCGCCGATGTCGAGCACCAGGCGGGAGCGCCGGTCGGTGGCGGCCAGCACGGAGAGGCGCAGGAGCTCCTGGAGGGCCTCCAGGACCTCGCCGTCCTCGCCGACCAGCGCCGACAGGCCCTCGACGTCGTCCCCGTCGGCAACGACCGACAGGTAGGTGCGACCGTCGCGGACCTCGATGTCGATGTCCCCGTCGAGGTCCGCCGTGTCCAGCAGCTCCTCGAGGTAGTCGGCCGCGATCTCGCCCTCCTCCTCGAGCGGATCGACGGCGGCGGTCTCTGCGGCAGCGGTCTCCGCGGCCGGGGGCTCCGCGGCCGGGGGCTCCGCGGCCGGGGTCTCCGCGGCCGGGGTCTCCGCGGCGGGGGCTCCCGCCCCGGCGCCGCGGTCGGCGTCGTCGCGCGGCGCGGGGGGCTGCACGTCGTCGGCGTCCTGGGTGGTCTGCCGGATGTCGGTCATGTCGTCTCCTGGGGCCGTGGAAGCACGGGGCCGGGCGCGCCGGCCCCGTGCGGGGAGGGGGTCGAGCCGGGTCGGCCGGCCGCGGTCATCGCGCCTGTTTCCGCTTCGCCTGCTGCCTCTGGCGCTTCTTGCCGACCGGCTGCTGACGCTGCCCGGCGGCGGCGCGGGCACGCTGCTCCTCGATGTCGGCCTCGTGCTCCTCCACGGTCTTGCCGAGCGGGGGGAGCCCCTTGGCGGCGCGGCGCTCGTTGAGCTCCTGCTCGGCCTGCGAGCCCGGGGTCGGGTTGTTGCGGATGACCCACCACTGCTGGCCCATGGACCAGACGTTGGAGACGGTCCAGTAGATGAGGACGCCGATGGGGAAGTTGATGCCGCCGATCGCGAAGACCAGGGGGAACAGGTACAGCATCATCTGCTGCTGGCGGTACATGGGGGAGGCCTTCGCGGCCTCGCTCATGTTCTTGGCCGTCAGCTGCTTCTGGGTGAAGAACTGCGAGGCGGACATCGCGACGATCATCACGATCGCCAGGAGGATCGTGGCCACGTGGTTGCCGTCGCCGGGGTTGAGCAGCGTGGAGAACAGCGGGGCGCCGAAGAACGTGGCCTCGTTGAAGGACTGCACGGTGGCTGCGTTCAGGACGTGCACGCCCTCGCCGGCGGCCGCGGAACCGGGCACGCCGTTGAGGACCTGGAACAGCCCGAAGAAGATGGGCATCTGCACCAGGATGGGCAGGCAGGCGGAGAACGGGTTGGAGCCGTGGCTCTTGTACAGCTCCATCTGCTCCTGGGCCATGGCCTGCCGGGACAGCTGGTCCTTCTTGCCCTTGTACTTGGCCTGGAGCTTGGCCATCTCCGGCTGCAGCTCCTGCATGCCGCGCATGGACTTGATCTGCTTGAGGAACAGCGGGATGGTCAGCGTGCGCATGACCAGGGTCAGGCCCACGATGCACAGCACCCAGGTGATGCCCGCGGCGGGGTCCATCCCGATGGCCGTCAGCATCTCGTGGAACACCCACAGCACGGCGGAGACGACCCACCTGAAGGGGAAGAGGATCATTTCGAACAGGTTCATGGGGAAGGCTCTCCTTGGGCCGCGGGACCGGTGGCCCCGGCGGGGTGGTGCTGGTGGCGCTCAGCAAGGGTGGGATGGTTCAGCAGGACGATCCGGGGAAGGGACGCGAAGTCGGGGAAGACCCGGCCCCCGTCCGGGACCCTGTCGATCCCACCCGCCGCCCAGGGGTGGCAGCGGAGGAGCCTGCGGACGCTGAGGCCCAGGCCGCGCACGGCGCCGTGCACCGTGACGGACTCGAGGGCGTAGGCCGAGCAGGAGGGGAAGTACCGGCAGACGTCCCCGTACAGGGGGGAGACGATGGTCCGGTAGAGCTTGAGACCCGCGATGAGTGCGTTCTGGGGCAGGAACCACAGGACCTGCCACGCGGACGCCGGGCGGACGAACTCGTGGGGAGCCGCCGCGAGGAGGTCCTCGGGCGCGTGAGCGTGCTCGCTCATGACTCCGGCTCCTCCCGTGCGGGTCGTCGGTCTGCTGCGGTGGTCGTCGTCCCGGCGGTCCCGGGAGCCCCGGCCCGCGCGGACGCCGTCCGCCACGCCTTCGCGTAGTCGGCGGCCAGCTCCGTCCAGTCCGCGCGGGAGGCGGGCGGCAGCGCGCGCACCACGACGTCGTAACCGTACGGGGCCTGCCTGACCGTGGTCTGGGCGAGCTCCCGGAGGCGTCGCTTCACCTTGTTGCGGCGCACGGCGTTGCCCACGGCCTTCGAGACGACGAAGCCGAACCGGGCCGGGTGCTCTTCGCCGGTGGGACGCACATAGACGACGACGTTCCGGCGCCCGTTGCGGGCGCCGGAACGCGTGGTGGCCGAGAACTGGGCCGAGGTCCGGATCCGGTGCTGTTCAGGCAGCACGGTCCCGCTCCTGCACGGTCGGCGGCTCGGGCGGCTCCGGCACGACGACGAGCGCCCGTCGCGGGGCGGTCGTCGGAAGCGCCGGCGCCGACACGGACCGGCTCAGGCGGAGAGCTCGGTGCGGCCCTTGCTGCGGCGGGCGGCGAGGATGGCGCGGCCGGCGCGGGTGCGCATCCGGGCACGGAAGCCGTGCTTCTTGGCGCGACGGCGGTTATTCGGCTGAAAAGTCCGCTTGCTCACTGGTTACTCCAAAGGCGTCAGGGTGTGCGCCCGTCCTCGGGCTCACCGCACCGGGTTCGGCGCGGCGGAGAGGGACGGTCACAGCGGTGCTGGTGGATGCGTCCGAGCATGCGGATGGGCATGACAGTGGACACAAAAGACTACTTCACCCTAGACAACGGGCAGGGGACGGTCAAATCAGCGACGGGTGGCCGCGGGCCCCGGTGCCGCCGGCGCGGGAGCGGGGCGGCCGGGGCGGAACCGGGTCGAACGGTGGTCGAGTGCTGGATCGGGCACCGGGAGACCCGGTGCCGCTGTGCAGTTCACATCCTACCCACAGCTGTGCACGGATCTTCATCACATCCTGTGGAAAACCGGCCCGGCCGGAGCCGCGGAACCACGCGGATCGGGGGTCGAACTACACGTCTGTAGTTCCCGGAGCCCCCGGAAAACGGCTATGAACACGTTCGGCGCATGTTCTAGGCTGGCACTCGCGGCTGGCCCCCGACAGCTTTTCCACCGTTGTGAACAACGCTGTGGACAAGATCCCCGGCGAGGGGCCGGGACGATCCGTCCACCGCCTCGTCATCCCGACGACAGCTCGATGACATCTCGACGACAGCAGGAGTACGCGTGGGCACGCAGGACAATCAGGCGCTCAGCGCGCAGTGGGCCGAATGCGTGCAGTACATGTACGAGGACCCCATGACCACGGGGCGCTACCGGGGGTTCATCTCCCTGGCCCAGCCCCAGGGCCTCATCGGCACCACGCTGCTCGTCGCGGTCCCGAACGAGCTCACCCGCGAGTTCTTCCAGAACCAGATGGCGTCCGTGCTCCGGTCCTCCGTGGGCCGGGCCTTCAGCCCCGAGACGCTCGTGGCGTTCGTGGTGGACGCCGACCTCGAGACCGCTCCCGCACCGGAGGCGGGCGCCTCGACGCCCACCGCGGCCCTGCCCCCGATCAGCGAGCTCGAGGCGGAGCGCAACCGCACCGACCTGCCCGCACGGGTCGACCACGCCGACACCGCCGACGCGGTGGAGGTCGACCGGCGGACGGCCGGCCTCGACCGGCAGCCCGCCGGGCTCATGGCGCCGCCCCCGGAGCCGGCACACCGCTCCGAGATGGGCGGGGCCGACCGGACCCTGCCGCCGCCGCGGGACCCGCAGGCCGCCCCGCCCCGCCGCCCCGTCCAGGACACCGGCACCGCTCCCGCCGTGGTGGGGGAGTGGGACAGCTCCGCGCGGCTGAACCCCAAGTACGTCTTCGACTCCTTCGTGATCGGCCAGTCCAACCGGTTCGCCCACGCCGCGGCCTTCGCGGTGGCCGAGACCCCGGCCAAGGCCTACAACCCCCTGTTCATCTACGGGGAGTCCGGGCTGGGCAAGACGCACCTGCTGCACGCGATCGGCCACTACGCCAAGCGTCTCTACCCCCAGGTGCGGGTGCGCTACGTGAACTCGGAGGAGTTCACCAACGACTTCATCAACTCCATCCGCGACGACGAGGGCTCCTCCTTCAAGGAGATCTACCGCAACGTGGACATGCTGCTGATCGACGACATCCAGTTCCTGGCGGGCAAGGAGCACACGCAGGAGGAGTTCTTCCACACCTTCAACGCGCTGCACAACCACGAGAAGCAGATCGTGATCACCTCCGACATGCCGCCCAAGCAGCTCACCGGCTTCGCCGAGCGGATGCGGTCCCGCTTCGAGTGGGGCCTGATCACCGACGTGCAGCCGCCGGAGCTGGAGACGCGCATCGCGATCCTGCGCAAGAAGGCCACGAGCGAGGGCATGGACGCCCCCGACGACGTGCTGGAGTACATCGCCTCCCACATCTCCACCAACATCCGCGAGCTCGAGGGCGCCCTGATCCGGGTCACCGCGTTCGCCTCCCTGAACAAGCAGTCGGTGGACCTGCCCCTGGCCGAGCTGGTGCTCAAGGACCTCATCACCGACGACGGCGCGCAGGAGATCACCGCGGCCTCGATCCTGGCCCAGACCGCGGTGTACTTCGACATCAGCCTCGAGGAGCTCAAGAGCAAGTCCCGCACGCGCACCCTGGTCACCGCCCGGCAGATCGCGATGTACCTGCTTCGCGAGCTCACCGACATGTCCCTGCCGAAGATCGGCCAGGAGCTCGGCGGCCGCGACCACACCACGGTGATGCACGCCGACCGCAAGATCCGCACGCTGATGGCCGAGCGCCGGCAGATCTTCAACCAGGTCACGGAGCTCACCAACCGGATCAAGCAGCAGCAGCGCGAGGGCTGAGCCCGGCCCCACCCCTCCTCGAAGGCCCCGGCGGAGCACCGCCGGGGCCTTTTCGTGTAGTTCGTCCACAGGCTCCGCCCGCGGGATCCCGGGCCCGGGGGCACCCTCCTGCACAGGATGTCGGCGCTTGTGGAGCGCCTGTGCACAGGACAGAACCCACACCTGTGGATAAAATTGTGGAATTCTCCGTCCGACCGGTGGAGAACCTCGGTACAACTCGGTGGAGGGCTGTGGAACCCGCGGAACCACGCGGATCTCGTCCACCGGCAGCACGCGTTCCGGTGGACCCCGAACCACAGGAACTCAACAGGCCGCCACCGCCCGGGTGCTGGCCGAGGGGCAGTTATCCACAGATTCCACAGCGGTTATTAACACTCCCATCCTTAAAGAGACATCTGGCCAAACAACAAGAATCCTGGAACGCCGACCCCGTCCGGGACCTCCCGGGCCCCGGATCACCCGGACGCCGCCACGGAGCGGCCGAATGGCCGTCCTGTGAAACGGACCGATACGATGCAGAGGGCGAAGACCCTGTTCGCACCGCTGCACCCCGCGGCGCGGCCCGCACCGGACCCTGTCCGGGACCGTGGCTCCGCCGTCCTTGCTCAGACTGAAAGGCAGCAACCTCTCGTGAAGTTCTCCGTCGAACGCGATGTTCTCGCCGAGGCCGTCACCTGGACCGCTCGGTCCCTCTCTCCTCGGCCCCCGGTCCCCGTGCTGTCCGGTCTGCTCATCCGTGCGGAGGGCGGTCAGCTGTCCATCGCGAGCTTCGACTACGAGATCTCCGCGCGGCTGTCGATCAGCGCCGACGTCCAGGAGGAGGGCACCACCCTCGTCTCCGGCCGTCTGCTCGCGGACATCTGCCGCTCCCTGCCCTCCGCCCCGGTCGAGGTGCACGCCGACGAGGGGAAGGTCACCCTGACCTGCCGCTCCTCGCGCTTCAACCTCGCGGCCATGCCGGTCGGCGACTACCCGGAGCTGCCCGCGCTGCCGGACGTCTCCGGCGTGGTGGCCGGCGACGAGTTCGCCCACGCCGTGGCGCAGGTGAACATCGCCGCGAGCAAGGACGACACCCTGCCCATCCTCACCGGCGTCCGCGTGGAGATCGAGGGCGAGAAGATGACGCTGCTCGCCACGGACCGCTACCGGCTCGCGATGCGCGAGCTCACCTGGCGGCCCAGCACCCAGGACATCTCCACGGCCGCGCTGATCAAGGCGCGCACCCTCAACGACATCGCCAAGACCCTCGGCCCGGCCGGTGACATCAACATCGCCCTGTCCGACTCCGCGGAGCTCGTCGGCTTCGAGTCCGGCGGCCGCCGCACCACGAGCCTGCTCATCGACGGCGAGTACCCCAAGATCCGGTCGCTGTTCCCGGAGCACACGCCGATCACCGCGGCGGTGCGGACCACCGAGCTCGTCGAGGCCGTCCGGCGCGTCTCGCTCGTGGCCGAGCGCAACACCCCCGTGCGCCTGGCCTTCACCCAGGGGCAGGTGGCCCTGGACGCCGGGACCGGCGAGGACGCCCAGGCCTCCGAGGTCCTCGACGCGCACCTCACCGGTGACGACATCACGGTGGCCTTCAACCCGACGTACCTCTCGGAGGGCCTGCACGCCTTCGCCTCCGACTACGTCCGGTTCTCCTTCACCGCCCCGCCCAAGCCGGCCGTGCTCTCCGCCCAGGCCGAGCCCGAGGGCGAGGACAAGGACGACTACAAGTACCTGCTGATGCCGGTGCGGCTCCCCAGCCAGTGACCGGCCGGCCCGGAACCGGAAGCTGCTGATCCCGGCGTGTTCGTCGACCACCTCTCCCTGCTCGACTACCGGACGTATGCCCATCTGGACATACGTCTCGCTCCCGGGACCACCGTGTTCCTCGGGCCGAACGGCGTGGGCAAGACGAACATCGTCGAGGCCCTCGACTACACGGCGGGCCTGTCCTCGCACCGGGTGTCCTCCGACGGCCCGCTGATCCGCTTCGGCGCCGACCGCGCGATCGTCCGCGTCCGGGTGCGGCGGGGCGGGCAGCAGACCGTCCTGGAGCTCGAGCTCAACGACGGCCGCGCCAACCGGGTGCGCATCAACCGGGCCTCCCCGGTGCGGGCCCGGGACGCGCTCGGCATCGTGCGGACCGTCCTGTTCTCGCCGGAGGACCTGGCGCTGGTGAAGGGGGACCCCTCCCACCGCCGGCGCTTCCTCGACGACCTCGCGAAGTCCATGCGCCCGGTCCTCGCGGGCACCCTGGCCGACTACGAGAAGGTGCTCCGGCAGCGCAACGCGCTGCTGAAGTCGGCCCGCCGGAGCGGCCGGTTCACGGACACCCACCGGTCGACCCTGGCGGCGTGGAACGACCAGTTCGCCCGCGCCGGGGCCGGCATCCTGCACGCGCGCCTGCAGCTCATCGACGCCCTGGCGCCCCAGGTGGCGACCGCCTACGGCCAGCTCACGGACGGGACCAAGGAGACGACCCTGCGCTACGTGTCCTCGGTGCTGCCCGAGAGCGCGGCCGGGGACGCCGAGCGGCTGCGCGGGTTCACGCCCGCGGACCTGCACCAGCTGATCCTCGACGCGTGCGAGGCCTCGGAGCAGCGGGAGCTCGAGCGGGGGCTGACCCTCGTGGGCCCGCACCGCGACGAGCTCGAGCTGCTGCTCGGGACGGCGCCGGCCCGGGGCTACGCCTCCCACGGCGAGACCTGGTCCTACGCCCTCGCGCTCCGCCTCGGCTCCTGGTACGTCCACCTGGCGGACGACCCCACGGAGGGCGCCGCGCCGATCCTCGTCCTGGACGACGTGTTCGCGGAGCTCGACGCCCGCCGCCGCAGCCGTCTCGCCGCGATCGTGGCCTCCGCGGAGCAGGTGCTCGTGACCGCCGCGGTCGAGGAGGACCTCCCGGCCGAGCTCGTGGCCGGTCCGCACGACGTGGTGCGGGTGGGTCCCGGCACCGCCGTCCGGGACGACGAGCAGGCGCCCGCCGGGACCGGTCCGGAGCCGGAGGAGGCGTCGTCGTCGTGACCGGGCCGCGGCGCGAGGACGACCCGCTCCCCGCCGGGGAGCCCCAGGAGTCCCCTGTCCCCGAGGCGAACGTCGTGCGGATCGAGGACGAGATCGACGCGCCGGCGGCGCTGCTCACCCGGATGCGCCACGCGGCGGAGGCGCGCGGGGACGGGCGGCTCTACGGGGCGGCCGCCCGGCGCAACCTCAAGGGCTTCGGCGCCGCCATGGAGGCGGCCACCGCGTCGGCCGCCGAGCGCCTGGGCCGCCGCGGCAACGACGTCGACCCGCGGGCGCTCGGCGGGTACTCCGGGGCGGGCCGTTCCGCCCGCGACCCCCGGGGGGTCGGCACGGTGCTGGACGGGCTCGTGTCCGGGCGCGGCTGGAAGGCGCCGGTCGCCGTGGGGTCGGTGCTGGCCCGCTGGGACGACCTCGTGGGCCCGGGCATCGCCGGGCACTGCCGGCCGGAGAGCTTCGACGAGACCGTGGTGCGGGTCCGGTGCGACTCCACCGCCTACGCCGCGAACCTGCGCCTCATGGTCCCGCAGCTGCTGCGCATGTTCGACGAGCACCTGGGGGAGGGCATCGTCACCCGGATCGAGATCCTCGGTCCCACGGCCCCGAGCTGGAAGCGCGGCCGCCGCTCCGTGCAGGGCCGGGGGCCCCGCGACACCTACGGCTGAGGCCGGTGGTCCGGACCGCTGAGCGGCCTCGTGGCGCGCTGCGGCCCCCCGGTGGCGTCCTGGGGGTGGCGGAGCGGAGGAAAAGTGGTCCTGAGGCCCTTTCCCGGCCGCTCAGAGGGACCTGTGAGCACCCCGAGCCCACGGTTTTCCGATAGAATCGGTTCCAGACAGCAATCGACGGACCGGGCCCCCACGGCCGATCGCGACAACCTCGCCCGCGGCGCGGGCACCCGGAGTCGTCGACCCGTTCCGACCCCGCACGAGCCGATGAGCCGCCCGAACGTCTCATCGGCGTTCTCTTGTGCCGTCCGGAGCGGGACCGGTGTGCCCAACAGGAGGAGCCAGGAACCCGTGGCAACAGAGGATCCGCAGAAGCGCGAGTACGGTGCCGGTGACATCACCGTCCTGGAAGGTCTCGAGGCCGTCCGGAAGCGACCCGGCATGTACATCGGCTCGACCGGCCCGCGGGGGCTGCACCACCTCGTGTACGAGGTGGTCGACAACTCGGTCGACGAGGCCCTGGCGGGCTACTGCGACCACATCGAGATCACCCTGCAGGCCGACGGCGGCGTCAAGGTCGTGGACAACGGCCGCGGCATCCCCGTGGACATCCACCCGACCGAGGGCCGGCCCACGGTCGAGGTCGTCATGACGATCCTGCACGCGGGCGGCAAGTTCGGCGGCGGCGGCTACGCCGTCTCGGGCGGGCTGCACGGCGTGGGCATCTCCGTGGTCAACGCGCTGTCCCGGCGCGTCGAGACCGAGGTGCGGCGCCAGGGTCACGTCTGGCGGATGGTCTTCGCCGACGGCGGCATGCCCCAGGGCGAGCTGGTCCGGGGGGAGGAGACCTCGGAGACCGGCACCACCCAGGTCTTCTACCCGGACCCCGACATCTTCGAGACCGTCGACTTCGACTTCGAGACGCTGCGGGCCCGCTTCCAGCAGATGGCGTTCCTCAACAAGGGCCTGCGGATCACCCTCACGGACGAGCGGGCGCCGGAGGAGTCCGGCGAGGAGATCGCCGGCTCCGCCTCGGACCGCACCGCCGTCCACGCGGACGCCGAGCCGGTCGAGGGCCGCGACGGCGGCACCGACGTCGCCCGGCTCAACCACGAGGACGAGGACGGCGCCGGCCACCGCCGGGTCGTCTACAAGTACGACCACGGCCTGCTGGACTACGTGACGTTCCTGAACACGTCCAAGAAGGCCGACCTCGTCCACGACGACGTCATCGCGCTCGAGTCCGAGGACACGGAGCGCAAGATGTCCCTCGAGCTCGCCATGCAGTGGACCACGGCCTACACCGAGTCCGTGCACACGTACGCGAACACGATCAACACCCACGAGGGCGGCACCCACGAGGAGGGCTTCCGCTCGGCGATGACGTCCCTCGTGAACCGCTACGCCCGGGAGAACAAGCTGCTCCGGGACAAGGACGAGAACCTCACCGGCGACGACGTCCGCGAGGGCCTCACGGCCGTCATCTCGATCAAGCTCGCCGAGCCCCAGTTCGAGGGCCAGACCAAGACGAAGCTCGGCAACTCCGAGGCGAAGACCTTCGTCCAGCGCGAGGTGAACAACCGGTTCGGCGACTGGCTCGAGCGCAACCCGGCCGCGGCACGGGAGATCATCCGCAAGGCGATCAACGCCTCGCAGGCGCGGCTCGCGGCCCGCAAGGCGCGCGAGACCACCCGGCGCAAGGGCCTGCTCGAGTCGGGCGGGATGCCCGGCAAGCTCAAGGACTGCTCCTCCAAGGACCCCTCCCTGTCCGAGATCTACATCGTGGAGGGTGACTCCGCGGGCGGCTCGGCGGTGCAGGGCCGGGACCCCGCGCACCAGGCGATCCTGCCGCTGCGCGGCAAGATCCTCAACGTGGAGCGCGCGCGGCTGGACCGGGCGCTGTCCAACACCGAGGTGCAGTCGATGATCACCGCGTTCGGCGCGGGCATCGGCGACGACTTCGACATCGAGAAGGCGCGGTACCACAAGATCGTGCTGATGGCCGACGCCGACGTGGACGGCCAGCACATCACCACGCTGCTGCTGACGCTGCTGTTCCGGTTCATGCGCCCGCTGATCGAGCACGGCTTCGTCTACCTGGCCCAGCCGCCGCTGTACCGGATCAAGTGGTCCAACGCCCCGCACGACTACGTCTACACGGACGCCGAGCGGGACGAGGCGCTGGCGCGCGGGCTCGCCAACAACCAGCGCATCCCCAAGGACAACGGCATCCAGCGCTACAAGGGCCTCGGCGAGATGGACTACACCGAGCTGTGGGACACCACGATGGACCCCGACCACCGCACCCTGCTGCAGGTGACCATGGAGGACGCGGCCGCCGCCGACCAGATCTTCTCCGTGCTCATGGGCGAGGACGTCGAGTCCCGCCGCGAGTTCATCCAGCAGAACGCCAAGGACATCCGGTTCCTCGACATCTGATCCGCGACATATGTCCCGCTCGGCATGCAATGACCGGGGGCGGGACCTGCGCAGGACCACGAGGACGAGCAGACAGAACGGAAAGACCGCATGAGTGACGAGACCCAGGACGGACCGACCCCGGAGGACGCCGGCCTCGCCGGCGACCTCGAGCACACCCCCGTGCTGACCGACCGCGTGGAGCAGGTGGACCTGCAGACCGAGATGCAGCGGTCCTACCTCGACTACGCGATGGCCGTCATCGTGGGCCGCGCCCTGCCGGACGTCCGGGACGGGCTCAAGCCGGTGCACCGGCGCGTGCTGTACGCGATGTACGACGGCGGCTACCGCCCCGACCGCTCCTTCAACAAGTGCGCCCGCGTGGTGGGCGAGGTCATGGGCCAGTACCACCCGCACGGCGACTCCGCGATCTACGACGCCCTCGTGCGGCTGATCCAGGGCTGGGTGATGCGCTATCCGCTCGCCCTGGGGCAGGGCAACTTCGGCTCCCCGGGCAACGACGGCGCGGCCGCCCCGCGGTACACCGAGACCAAGATGGCGCCCATCGCCATGGAGATGGTCCGGGACATCCACGAGGAGACCGTCGACTTCCAGGACAACTACGACGGCAAGAACCAGGAGCCGTCGGTGCTGCCGTCCCGGTTCCCCAACCTGCTGGTCAACGGCTCGTCCGGCATCGCCGTGGGCATGGCCACCAACATCCCGCCGCACAACCTGCGCGAGGTCGCGGACGGCGTGCAGTGGTACCTCCAGCACCCGGACGTCTCCAACGAGACGCTGCTCGAGGAGCTGCTGCAGCGGATCAAGGGCCCGGACTTCCCGACCGGCGCGCAGATCCTCGGGCACAAGGGCATCGAGGACGCCTACCGCACCGGCCGCGGCTCGATCTCCATGCGCGCCGTGGTCAGCGTCGAGGAGATCCACAACCGCACCTGCCTGGTGGTCACCGAGCTGCCCTACCAGGCGAACCCGGACAACCTCGCGATGAAGATCGCGGACCTCGTCAAGGACGGCCGCATCACCGGCATCGCCGACATCCGGGACGAGACCTCCGGGCGCACCGGGCAGCGGCTGGTGATCGTGCTCAAGCGCGACGCGGTGGCCAAGGTGGTGCTCAACAACCTCTACAAGCACACGCAGCTGCAGGACAACTTCTCCGCCAACATGCTCGCGCTCGTGGACGGGGTGCCCCGCACACTGAGCCTCGACGCGTTCATCCGGCACTGGGTCACCCACCAGATGGACGTCATCGTCCGCCGCACCGAGTACCGCCTGCGGCAGGCCGAGGCGGAGGCCCACATCCTGCGGGGTCTGCTCAAGGCGCTCGACGCCCTCGACGAGGTCATCGCGCTCATCCGCCGCTCCCCGACGGCCGACGACGCCCGCAGCGGGCTCATGGAGCTGCTGCAGATCGACGAGGACCAGGCGCAGGCCATCCTCAACATGCAGCTGCGCCGGCTCGCGGCCCTCGAGCGGCAGAAGATCCAGGACCGGCACGCGGAGCTCGAGCGGCTCATCGCCGAGTACACCGAGATCATCGCCTCGGAGGAGCGCCAGCGCGGCATCATCTCCTCGGAGCTCGACGAGATCGTGGGCCGCTACGGCGACGACCGCCGCTCCGAGATCATGTACGGCTACGACGGCGACATGTCGATGGAGGACCTGATCCCCGAGGAGGAGATGGTCGTGACCATCACCCGCGGCGGATACGTCAAGCGCACGCGCTCCGACCAGTACCGCTCCCAGCGGCGCGGCGGCAAGGGCGTGAAGGGCGCGCAGCTGCGCGGGGACGACGTCGTGGAGCACTTCTTCGTCACCACCACCCACAACTGGATCCTGTTCTTCACGAACCTGGGCCGGGTCTACCGCACCAAGGCGTACGAGCTGCTGGAGGCGGGCCGGGACTCCAAGGGCCAGCACGTGGCGAACCTGATGGCCTTCCAGCCGGGGGAGCGGATCGCCCAGGTCATGGAGCTACGCTCGTACAGCGACGCCCCGTACCTGGTGCTCGCCACCCGCAGGGGCCTGATCAAGAAGTCCCGGCTGATGGACTACGACACCAACCGCACGGCCGGGGTGATCGCGATCAACCTGCGCGACGACGACGAGCTCGTCTCGGCCCAGCTGGCGTCCGCGCAGGACGACCTGCTCCTGGTCTCCCGCAACGGGATGTCCCTGCGCTTCACCGCGAGCGACGAGGTGCTGCGGCCCATGGGGCGGGCGACCTCCGGGGTCACCGGCATGAAGTTCCGGGACGGCGACGAGCTGCTCTCCGCCAACGTGGTCACCGACGACGCCTACGTCTTCGTGGTCACCGAGGGCGGCTACGCCAAGCGCACCAAGGTGGAGGAGTACCGGGTGCAGGGCCGCGGCGGCATCGGCATCAAGGTGGCCAAGCTCGCGGAGCAGCGCGGCCGGCTGGTCGGCGGGATCATCGTGGGCGAGGAGGACGAGGTCCTCGTGGTCATGGAGTCCGGCAAGGTCGTGCGCACCGGCGCCTCCGAGGTCCCGGCCAAGGGCCGCGACACGATGGGCGTGATCTTCGCGAAGCCCGCCCAGGGCGACACGATCACCGGGGTGGCCCGCAACGCCGACCGGGAGATCGCCGAGGAGGTCGACGCCGAGGCCGTGGCCGAGGTCGACGTCCAGCTCGACGAGACGATGGAGACGGCCGACGTCCTGGACACGGGCGAGGCAGACGGAGAGGCCGACGAGCTCGGTCCGGTCCCCGGTTCCGGGGACACGACGGACGATGAAGTAGCGTTGGACCCGAACAACAACGGAGGTAACGCATGAGCTCGAGTTCCGGCTCCAACACCGCCGGCCGGTCCGGACGCTCCCCCCTGGCGTCCGCACCCCGCCCCGGGAACGGGTCGCCGTCCGGGACGGCGAGGCCCTCGACGAGCGCCCGGACCGCGCCGAAGCCGGCGAAGTCGGGCTCGGGTCCCGCGAAGTCGAGCGCTGCCCGGTCCGGCTCCGGCCCGGCGAAGAGCGCCCGGCCCGCGAGCTCGACGAAGGGCCTGGTCCGCCCGGCCCCGCGGCCGCGGGTGCGCCGGGCGCGGCTTGTGGTCTCGAAGGTGGACACCTGGTCGGTGCTCAAGCTCGCGTTCCTGCTGTCGGTCGCGCTGGGGATCATCACCGTGGTCGCCGCGGTCGTGCTGTGGATCGTCCTGGACCTCACGGGCCTGTTCGACGGGATCAACGAGCTGCTCGGGATGCTGGGCGGCGCGGGCGGGGCCCTGAACATCAAGGACTTCCTGTCCCTGGGGCAGATCGCGATCTTCGCGACCATCGTCTCCGTGGTCAACGTCATCCTGCTGACCGCCCTGTCGGTGCTCGCCGCCCTGCTGTACAACATCGCGGCGGCCCTCGTGGGCGGGATCGGGCTCACCCTCACGGACGACTGATCCGGCGCGGTTCCGGGGAGTCCGGCCCGGCCGGGGCGATTTGGCACGGGTCGGCAACTCCGGTATCGTTTCTTCTCGGTCCGCAAGGGCCGTGAGAGGGCGTATAGCTCAGACGGTTAGAGCGCTTCGCTGATAACGAAGAGGTCCCAGGTTCAATTCCTGGTACGCCCACGGTTTCCCTTTTCCGCAGGTCAGGAGGCAGGCGTGAACAGGAAGATGGCTGCGGCTCTCGCCCTGGTCGGCGCGTCGGTCGCCGTGCTCACCAAGTTGCGGGAGGCCGACGCCGACAGGAACGCCTGGGCGGACGCCACCGACGAGGTGGAGTAGCCCGGACACCACGGGGACGTGGCGCAATTGGTAGCGCATCTGCTTTGCAAGCAGAGGGTTAGGGGTTCGAGTCCCCTCGTCTCCACCACATCGGATCCCGATCGAGCAGACGCTCGGTCGGGATCTTCTCGTTCGCGGGCTCGTCACCGCGCGCCGCCGCAACGGCAGAGGCCCCCGCTCCCTGCCGGGTGCGGGGGCCTCTGCCCGAACGGGCGGGGGTCAGGCCTCGTTCTCGTCCTTCTTGCCCTGGATCTGCTCCTTGACCTCGTGGATCGTGGTCTTGGCGTCCTCGCCGACGGTCTTGGCGCTGTCCTTGACCTCGGCGGCGGCGTCCGAGACACCACCGGACTGACCGGCTGGGGTGGTCGCGTCCTTGACGTCGTCGACCTGCACACCGGTGCCGGCGGCCACGGTGGACTGCTGGGCCACCGGGGAGGCGGTCACGCGCGGGGACGTGGCCGCCGGGGTCTTCCAGGGGTCCTCGACCGGGCGGGACGCCTTCCAGGCGGCCACGCCGGCCGCACCGCCGGCCACGAGCAGGCCCAGCAGCAGGAGGCCCTTGTGGGACTTCTCGGCCTTCTTCTGCTGCTTGGCGTAGTCCTTGGCGACCTTCGAGGCGGCCTTCTTCGCGTTGGCCACGGCCTTCTTGTCACCGGTCAGCTTCGCGACGATCGCCTCGAGCTGCTCGGGGGTGTCCGCGTCGGCGAACTTGCCCGCGAGCAGGGCGGCGGCACCGGCGTACTTCGCCTGCATCGCGGCGCGGCTCTCGGAGGCCCGGTCCGCGGCCTTCGCGGCCACGGGGCCGGCGGTCTTCGCGGCCTTGGCCGCGACCGGGGCGGTCACCGCGGCGGCCTTCAGCTTGGCGGAGCCGGAGAGGTCGTGGGCGCGGCCCAGACCCTCCTGGACCTTGGGGCCGGCGGTCGCGACGCCACCGGCGAGGGCCGCGGCGCCCGCCTCGACGCTGTGCTGGAGCCGGGGCGCGAGGTCGCCGATCTCCTTGGACGCCCACTTGCCGGCGTCCAGGACCTTGCTCTCCGCGGCCTTCTGCGCCGCGACGGCCTTCTTCTCGCTCTTGGTCTTCTTGAAGCTCATGAATCCATCCCTCCTCGGGTCGTGACAATCCACTGTCAGCATACGGGCAGAGCCGTCGGGGCAGGAGGGTGCGCCGCGCAATCCCGGGCCTTTTCACTGTGCGCTGAACCCCGCGACCCCACCGGGAAGGGCCTCCGGGGGCCGTGCAAGAATGGGCGCATGACTTCTGCCATCCCCACCGCCAAGGCGACCATCCACACGAACCACGGCGACATCGTCGTGAACCTGTTCGGCAACCACGCCCCGAAGACCGTCAAGAACTTCATCGGCCTCTCGGACGGCACCCAGGAGTGGAGCGACCCGCGCACCGGTGAGAAGCAGACCGGTCCCCTCTACAAGGACGTGGTCTTCCACCGCATCATTAAGGACTTCATGATCCAGGGCGGGGACCCCCTGGGCCAGGGCATCGGCGGACCGGGCTACGAGTTCGACGACGAGATCCACCCCGAGCTCGACTTCAACGAGCCCTACATCCTGGCGATGGCCAACGCCGGCAAGCGCAACGGCAAGGGCACCAACGGGTCCCAGTTCTTCATCACCACCGCCCCCACCACCTGGCTGCAGGGCAAGCACACCATCTTCGGCGAGGTGGCCGACGACGCGTCGCGGAAGGTCGTGGACGAGCTGAACAGCGTCCGCACCGGCGGCATGGACCGTCCGGTCGAGGACTGCGTGGTCACCTCGATCGACATCGAGCAGCTCTAGATCCGAGCAGTCTCCCCGTCCCGGCACCGCCGGGACGGGGACCAGCGGCGCAGGCCCGTCCGGAGCGATCCGGACGGGCCTGCGCCGTTGCCGTCCCGTCCGCCCCCGTCCATCCCGTCCAGCGAACCGGGCCCGCAGCGAACCGGCCCAGGAGGAGTCCCAGTGAGCGGCGAACGACCGCAGTACGGCGCGTCCACCGGGGGAGACGTCCCGGTGTGCCCGCGCCACCCCGACCGTCCGGCGTACGTGCGGTGCCAGCGGTGCGGCCGGCCGACGTGCCCGGAGTGCCAGCGCACGGCCGCGGTGGGCGTCCACTGCGTCGACTGCGTGCAGGAGGCGACGCGCTCGCGCCCCGCCGTCCGCACGAGCCTCGGCGGCCGCGCGGCCCAGGGCTCCCCGATGCTCGTCACCTGGTGGCTCGTCGGCGTCAACGCGGTGGTCTACGCGCTGCAGTGGCTCGTGCAGGCGGCGGGCGTGAGCCTGCTGCAGATGTTCGCCTACGCCCCCGTGACCACGACCTCCGAGCCGTGGCGGATGCTCACGAGCGGTTTCCTGCACTCGATGTCCAGTCCGCTGCACCTGATCCTGAACATGTACATGCTCTACCTGTTCGGGCGGATGCTCGAGCCGGCGCTGGGTCGCGGCCGGTTCCTGCTGCTGTTCCTGCTCTCCGTCCTGGGCGGATCCGTGGGCGTCCTGCTCCTGTCGCATCCGCTCAGCCTCGTGGTCGGCGCGTCCGGGGGCGTCTTCGGCCTGTTCGGCGCCCTGTTCGTGCTGCAGCGCCACCTGGGGCAGTCCATCACCCCCATCGCGGTGCTGATCGGCGTGAACGTCGTCTTCGGCTCCCTCTTCCCCGGCATCGCCTGGCAGGCGCACCTCGGCGGACTCGTCACGGGAGCCATCGTCGCCTTCGGCTACACGGCCGCCAGCCGCCGGCGCCGGGGTGCCGGCGGCCGCCGGTGACGCCGGCCGCGGCCCGTCCCCGAGCACTCGCGCGCCGGCGGACGACCGTGTTCTCCACAGGGGTTGTCCCCACCTGTCGACAAGTTACACCGGTGGAATTCCACACCTGTGAGCAACGGTGTGGACAGGGCCGGGGCGGCTTCCACAGCTGTTAATAACGCTGTGGAGAGCGAGCTGTGCACACAGTTCTCCACACCTGTGGACAACGTTGTGCACCGGTTGGGGAGAAGGGGCACGACCGTGCCGGCCGGGACGCCGTCCTCATCGGATCCTCAGGCGGCGTGCGGAAGACTGGAGGGGTGCGGATCCCGCCGCGCCCACGGAGGAGAACGGGAGGACGCGTGCGCGTGCTGCTGGTGGAGGACGAGGTGGACCTCGCGGAGTCGCTGCGCCGCGGGCTCACGAACGAGGGCTTCGTCGTCGACGTCGCCCACGACGGCATCACCGGGGGGTGGCTGGCCGGCGAGAACCCCTACGACGTCGTGGTCCTGGACCTGATGCTGCCCGGCAGGAACGGCTACGCGGTGCTCGAGGACCTGCGCGCCGCGGAGAACTGGGTCCCCGTCCTGATGCTCACCGCCAAGGACGGCGAGTACGACCAGACCGACGCCTTCGACCTCGGCGCCGACGACTACCTCACCAAGCCCTTCAGCTTCCTCGTGCTGGTGGCGCGGCTGCGCGCCCTCATCCGCCGGGGGGCGCCCGAGCGGCCCGTGGTGCTCACGGTCGGGTCCCTGCAGCTCGATCCCGTCCGCCGGACCGTGACCCGCCGGGGGACGGCGCTCGAGCTCACCGCGAAGGAGTACGTGATCCTCCAGTACCTGATGCAGAACGCGGAGAAGGTCGTCTCGAAGCTGGAGATCATGGACAACGCGTGGGACGCCGGCTTCGAGGGCTCCGAGAACATCGTCGAGGTCTACGTGGGCTATCTCCGGAAGAAGATCGACGCGCCCTTCGGCCTCTCCACCCTGCAGACGGTCCGCGGCATGGGCTACCGGCTGGTCCCGGACGAGCCCGGGGCGCCGGCGTCGTGACCTCCGCCAGGAGGGGGCTCCTCGACCGGTGGGGGGTGCGGGAGCGCAGCACGGCCGCCGCGGCGCTGCTCATCCTCCTGGTGATGGCCGTGGCCGGAGCCGTGCTGCTCGAGGTCCTCAGCCGCGCGGCTGTGGGGGCCGCCCACGACCAGGCCGTGGCCCGGCAGACGGAGATCCTCCAGGACCTGGGGCTCCCGTGGGGCCCGCGCAGCGCCGGGGGCGCGGCGGGGGAGACGGCCGTGTTCACGCAGGCCGGGCTCGGCGAGCTGATGCTGCGGCTCGGCCGCCCGGGGGTCATCGTGCAGCTCCAGGACGCCGACGGACAGGTGGTGGCCGCGTCCCCCGCCAGCGCGCTGGGCACGGACCTGTCCGTGCCGGTCCTGGAGCCGGGGCGGTCCTTCGACTCCGCGGCGACCGGGGACGGGCTCACGCTCAGGACCGACGACCACGTGTATGTCGCTCACGGCATGTACATCAACGGCGTGCCCCTGACCCTCACCGTGGCCGTGCCCATGGCGCTGCAGCAGGGCACCCTCCAGACCGTGTCCCTGTTCCTGCTGGTCGGCGGGCCGGTGCTGGCGCTGCTCGGCGCCGCGCTCATGTGGTTCCTGGTCGGCCGCTCCCTGGCCCCGGTGCGCCGCATCACCGGACAGGTCCGGCGCATCGGCACGACCCGCCTGGGGGAGCGGGTCGACGTGCCCCCCACCCGGGACGAGATCGCGGCGCTCGCCGAGACCATGAACGGGATGCTGGACCGGCTGCAGACCTCCGACCGGGCGCAGCGGC
The DNA here is from genome assembly GCF_002287015.1 of Kocuria sp. WN036. Classification (NCBI taxonomy): domain Bacteria; kingdom Bacillati; phylum Actinomycetota; class Actinomycetes; order Micrococcales; family Micrococcaceae; genus Kocuria; species Kocuria sp. WN036. The sequence goes on along the minus strand of NZ_NSKF01000002.1, from coordinate 126,463 downwards.
GGTTCGTGGCGGACGCCTCCCACGAGCTCCGCAGCCCGCTCGCCACCCTCACCACCACGATCGAGGTGGCCGGCTCCGACCCGTCCGGGGCGACGTGGTCCGAGGTCGCCCCCGTCCTGAGGTCCCAGTCCCGCCGGATGGGCCAGCTCGTGGAGGACCTCCTGACCCTCGCCAAGGTCGACGACGCCGGGCTGCGGCTGCGCACCGCGGACACCGACCTGGACGAGGTGGTCCGGGAGGAGATCGCCCGGATGCGGCCGGCCTCGCGGCACGAGGTGCGCGTGCACGTGGACCCCGTGCGGGTCCGGGGGGACGCCAGCCGGCTCCAGCAGGTGGTCCGCAACCTGCTCTCCAACGCGGAGCGGCACGCGGACACCTGGATCGCCGTCTCCCTGGCGGCCGAGGGGGACGAGGCGGTCGTGACCGTGGTCAACGACGGCGACCGCATCGCGCCGGAGGACCGGGAACGGGTCTTCGAGCGGTTCGTGCGGCTCGACGACTCCCGGACCCGGGACACGGGCGGATCCGGGCTGGGCCTGGCCATCAGTCGGGAGATCGTCGCGGCCCACGGGGGGACGATCGGCGCGGGCGAGGATCCGGAGGGCCGGTGCCGCTTCCAGGTGCGTCTCCCGCGGGAGGGCGGGGACGGCGAGGGCTGAGCACCTCGCGTTCACCTCCCGTTGGCGGCACCGTCACGCGGGCCGCCTAGCGTCTCCCTGGTCGGCGGGAGCCCCCCGACCCCGCTCCGACGAGCACGGATGCACCCCGGGCAGCCGTGCGGAATGCCCCGGTCCGTCGGCGGACCGGGGCATTCGACTGCTCCGCGCCCGGGGTCCCCGGCCTCCGGCGGCGGCTCGCCCGCCGGGCTCTCAGTACCCGGCGGCGGCGGCGCCCCAGACCTGCGCGGTGAGCTCCTCGAGGCGCTCCTCGGGCGTGCGCTGGGCGCGCAGGGCCTGGGCGACGAGCCGCTGCGCGGTGGAGGCGAGGTGCTCGCGCATGGCGCGTGCCGCCTCCGCCTCGTCCCGGGCGAGCACGGCCCGGACCAGCGCGTCGTGCTCGCGCGCGAGCTCCCCGACGGGCCGCCGCGACGTGGCGGCGACGACGCCCAGGAAGGACGTGGTGGTGCGCAGCCGCTCCACGAGCTGGACGGCCTGGGCGTTGCCGGCGACGAGCAGCAGCGCACGGTGCAGTCCCTCGTCCGCCTCGGCGGTGGCCTCGAGGTCCCCGGTCCCGGCCGCTTCGTGCAGCGCCTCCCACCGGGCCCGGATCCGGTCCAGCTCCTCGGGCGCCGCGAGACGTGCGGCCCGGCGGGCGGCCGGAACCTCCAGGGCGGTGCGCACCGCGAAGATCTCGGCGACGTCGTCGGGACTGACCTCGACGATCTCGAAGCCGCGGTTGCGGTGGAACCGGATCAGCCCGGCCTCGCCCAGCCGCAGCAGGCCCTCCCGCACCGGGCTGCGGGAGACGTCCATGGCGGAGGCCAGCTGCTGCACCGAGTAGAGGCGCCCGGGCTCCATCTCGCCCGCCGTGATCGCCCGGCGCACCGCGGCCATCACCTGCACGGCGAGCGAGCTCCCGGTCGTGGCGGTGACGGACGGCAGCGCGGGGGCCGCCGGCCCGGGACGGTCGCCGGCCGGGGACCCGGCGACGGAGCGGGGTGGGGTGGTCACGGGGTGATCGTCAGCTTGATGTCCCCGGGCCGGTGCTCCTCGGCCCGCTGCATGGCCTCCGCGATCCGCTCGAGGGGGAACTCGGGCCCGAGACAGTGCTCCACGTCGATCTCGCCCTCGGAGATCCGCCGGAGGGCCTCGCGGAAGGACGTCAGCCCCGGCTCGGCCTGCGCCGCCACGGAGCACTGCAGCCGCAGGTTCTTGCGGAACGCCGTCCACAGCGGGACCTCGGTGTGCCCGTGCCGCTCCGGCAGGCCGAAGAAGCCGACGATGCCCCGGTCGGCCGCGAGCTCGACGGCCTGGTCGCGCAGCACGTCGTGCCCCACGGCCTCGATGACGAGGTCGGCGCCGCGGCCCCCGGTGACCTCGGCCACGACCGCGGCGAGGTCCTCCTCCGGCACCCGCACGGGGACGGCGCCCAGCCGGCGGGCGACCTCGAGCCTGCCCGTGTCCAGGTCGGAGGCGACGACGTGCGCGAAGCCCAGTCGGCGGGCCTCCTCCACGAAGAACAGCCCGGCGGACCCCGCGCCCATCACCACGCACGTGTGCGCCCGGCGGGCAGGCGTCTCCACGGGCCAGAACTGGCGCATGGCGTAGAGGCACGTGCCGTACTGCTGGGCCATCATGAGCCGCCGCAGCTGCAGGGAGTCGCCCGGGTCCGTGCCGGCGGGCAGCTCCACGACGTGCAGGTCGTCCAGCAGCTGGAGCTCCGCGAAGCACCCGCCCATCTCGCCCTGGGGGACCGTCAGCACCAGGGTGCCCTCCGGGACGCGCTCCGAGCGGGACTCGACCACCACGCCGACCCCTTCGTGGCCGGGGTAGCCGGGGCGGCGCGGGCCCTCCGCGTGGAGCAGGCCGTGGAAGGCCGCGTGCAGGTCGGATCCGCAGATCGAGGCGTGCAGCATGCGCACCACCAGCTGACCGGGTTCCCGGGCGTGCGGATCGGGCCAGTCGGTGACCGTGACGGTGCCCGTGGTGGGGACGTGGGATGCTCGCATGCGCGCCTCCTGGGGTCGGGCGCGCCGGGCGCCGGTGGGTGACATGCTACCCACGGTTTGGTGCCTGGGACGGGCGTGACGCCGGATTAAACCCGCGGGGCGCCCGGATCCGTGCCGACGGCCTCGGCGGGGACCGCGAAGACCGGGCGGGGGCACTGCAGCCGGGCGGGCGCCGGCAGGTCGCGGCGCAGCACCCGGTCCCCGCGCTCGAGCTCGAGGGAGAACCCGCCGACGGCGTGGTGCACGTTCTCGCCCAGCACCGTCCGCTCCACGACCTGCTCCGGGCCGGGCGGCCCGTGCAGCAGCAGCACCGGCTCACCCTCCCGCAGCTCCTCCTCGACGCGGGCCACCGCCTGCACCCAGTGGCTCTCCCGCACGCCGTCCGGGACGCGGAAGGGCACGACGACGGCGCCGCCCGCCGCCTCGTGCGCGCCCGGCGCCAGGACCCACGCCCGCCGGCCGTGCGGCGGCTCGGCGGGTGGCGTGCGGCCCTCCGCGGGCACGGGCCACACGTAGTCCAGGCCGGCGGGGTCGCCGGGGAAGACCGCGCGGTAGAGCTCCTCGTCCTTGCGCAGCAGGTTCGACCGGTGCGAGCGGTGGAACGCCTCGTCGCCCAGCCAGGGCGGCGGCGGCGCCACGTCGTCGTCGGGGGCGCGGTCCCAGGCCTCGGGGGCGAACTCGCGGATCTGCCACCCCGTGCTGTCGGCCCCGCCGCGGGCCGTCCACTCGTCGACCATCGCGCGGCCGTAGGCGACCAGGGCGGGCACGTGCCCGGCCCACATCGCCGTGGCCGGGTGGCGGTACCACCCGTAGCCCGGCACGGTGGCCGCGCGCAGCACCTGCAGGGTCTCCACCCGCTGCTTGCCGAGCCGCTTGCGGTCGAGGACGCGGGCCGAGCGGGCGAAGTCCGGGTACGGGAGGAAGGTCTGCACCGCCCCAGTGTCCTACGGATCCGCGGCCTCCACCACCGCACCGGCCCGTGCGCCGGGGCCCGCGCGGGGGGACACTGGGGGCATGCCCCTGCCCCGCGCGCTGGAGCCGTTCCGGCTCGGCCGGTACCGTGTGCTCGCCTTCGCGATGTTCAGCAGCGTCTTCGGCGCCGGGATGTGGGCGGTGGCCCTCGTGCACCAGGTCCTGCAGCTGGACGGCACGGCCGTGGACCTCTCGGCCGTGACTGCGGTGGGCGCGCTCGGCATGCTCGTCTTCGTGCTCGTGGGCGGGATCGCGGCCGACCGCTTCCTCCTGGCCCGGGTGCTGCGCCTCGTCGAGACCGCCAACCTCCTGACGGCGGGGACGCTCGCCGTCCTGGCCCTGGCGGACGGGCTGCGCATGGGGCACCTCGCCGCGGCGGCGTTCGTGTTCGGCGCGGGTCTCGGCTTCTTCTATCCGGCCTACTCGGCCTCGCTGCCCCGGATCCTGCCCGCCCGGCAGCTGCTCGCGGCCAACGGGGTGGAGGGCACGGCGCGCCCGCTGCTGCAGCAGGCGGCGGGACCGGCCGTGGCGGGTCTGCTCATCGGGCTGGTCGCCCCGGGCGGCGCGCTTACCCTGATCGCGCTCTGCCACGCCGCCGCGCTCGTGCTGCTGCTGCGCCTGCACGTGCCCGGCCACGACGCCGATTCGGACGCCGGCGCGGACGCCGGCGCGGACACGGATCCAGGCGCGGGGGAGCCGTCCCCGCCGCGGGAGGCGGTGGGCGCCCTCCGGTCCGTGCGGCAGGACCTCATGGAGGGCGTGAGCTACACGGTGCGGACCCCGTGGCTGCTGTGGACCCTGCTGTGGGCGGTGCTCGCGGTCTTCCTGCTGCTGGGTCCCCTGGAGGTCCTCGTCCCGTTCCTGGTCCGGGACCGGCTGGGCGGGGACGCCTCCACGTTCGGCTACCTGCTGGCGTGCTACGGCGGGGCCAGCGCGGTGGCCTCCCTGGTGGTCGCGTCGCTGCCCCTGCCGCGGCGCTACCTCAGCTGGATGATCGTGCTGTGGGGGTTCGGGACGCTGCCCTTCGGTCTCGTCGCGACCACCGACTCGTTCTGGGTCATGGCGCTGTGCCTGGCCTTCGTGGGCGCCGGGGACGGCGCGGGCATGGTGCTGTGGGGCACTCTCCTGCAGCGCCGGGTCCCGCGCCACATGCTGGGGCGGGTCTCGAGCCTCGACTTCTTCGTCTCGATCGCCCTCATGCCGGTGTCGATGGCGGTCGCGGGACCCGTGGCCCAGGTGGTGCCCCTGCCGGTGATCTTCTGGATCGTGGCCCTGCTGACCCCGGCGCTGGGGCTGGTGGCCCTGTGGGCCGGGCGGATGCGCGAGGACGAGCTGGCGCACCCGCTGGCCGGCTGAGCGCCGCCGTTGCACCCCACAGGGCGCAGGGACGGGGACGTGCGGACCGGGGGCGGTGCCGCGTCCCGACCGGACGCGGCACCGCTCCGCTCACCGCACGAGCGGTGGACGGCCCGCGGGTCAGTAGGCCTTGACGCGCTGCTCCACGATCAGGTGGATCAGGGCGAACTGCCCTTCCTCGTCGATCGCCCTCAGGGCGGCCTCGAGCGCGCCGGGGATCTCGGCGTCGGTCTCCACGCGCACCCCGAACCCGCCGAAGGCCTGGGCCATGAGGGCGAAGTCGGGGTTCTTGAGCTGGGTGCCCGAGACGCGGTCCGGGTAGTCCCGCTCCTGGTGGGTGCGGATCGTGCCGTACTCCTGGTTGTCCATCACGATGACCAGCGGCGTGGCCCCGTACTGGGCGGCGGTGGCCAGCTCCTGGCCGTTCATCAGGAACTCGCCGTCACCGGCGATGGTCACCACCCGCCGGCCGGGGTAGCGCAAAGAGGCCGCGACGGCGGAGGGCACCGAGTAGCCCATGGAGCCGTTGCGGGCGGAGATCATCGCCGCGTACCCCTTGGCGGGGAAGTAGCGGTGCGCCCAGTTGGTGTGCTCCCCGGCGCCGAAGGTGCACATGGCGTCGTCGGGCAGACCCGCCACGAGGTGGGCCATCATGGTGTCCATCCGGGCCCGGCCCCCGGACGGCTCCGTGGACACGGGGGTGGAGAACTCGACCTGCTGCGCCCGCAGCCGGGCGGTCCACTCCTTCCACGCCGGCTTGGCCGGCAGGTCGATGCGCACGAGGTCGCGCACGAACACGTCGGGCTTGGCCACGATCTGGTAGGACACCGGCCCGGAGCGCCCGCGCAGGGACGGGTCGATGGTGACCAGGAAGTTCTTCTTCTCCCAGTCCTGGCGGACCAGGAACCCGTTGGTGATGACGTCGCCGGGGACGGTGCCCACGAAGACCAGCAGGTCGGTCTCCTCGAGCATCTCGAAGGTCGCCTTCGGGCGGCCGTAGCCGATCGGGCCCACGTAGGAGTCCGAGTCGAACGGGACGGTGCCCTCGGTGCGCCACTCGGCCGCGGCCGGGAGGTGGTGCTCCTCGAGCCAGTCCGTGAGGCCGGCCGCACCCTCGACGGTCCAGTCGTTGCCGCCGGTCACGAACAGGGGCTTCTCCGCGGTCGAGAGCGCGTCGCGCAGCGCCTTCCAGTCGTTGACCGTCATCCCGCCGTGGGCCACGGGGATCGGCGGGTGCAGGGTCGCGTCGATCTCGGCCCGGATGATGTCCTCGGGCAGACCCACGACCACGGGGCCGGGGCGGCCGGAGTTGGCGGCGAACATCGCCTCGGCCACGATCTCGGAGGCCCGCTCGGCGTGGTCGAGGACCATCACGCGCTTGGCCCCGGAGTCGAACCACGCGTGCGGGTCGAACTCCTGGAACGCCTCCTTGTCGCGGTGCTCGAACGGGATCAGGCCCACGAACAGCACCATCGGGGTGGAGTCCTGCCACGAGGTGTGCAGGCCCACGTGGGCGTTGGCCGCGCCGGGGCCGCGGGTCACCATGGCCACGCCCGGGACGGGGCCCATCTTGCCGTCGGCCTCGGCCATGTAGGCCGCACCGCCCTCGTGGCGGCAGACGACCGTCTCGATCGACGAGTGGTGCAGACCGTCGAGCACGTCCAGGTAGGACTCGCCGGGCACCACGTAGGTGCGCTGCACGCCGTGCGCCACGAGCGTGTCCACGATGACGTGGCCCGCCGACTTGCGGGCAGTGGTCTGTGCGGGGGATGCGGGGTCCGCAGTGGTCTGGGTCAACGTGGGTCCTTTTCGCCGTTGAAAATGGAGCGGTGGGGCTGGGCAGGCCGGAACCGGCTCGGGGGTCCGGGCCTGGCGCAGTTCATCCGAAAATACCCGATACGGGCGGCGATCCGTGTCCTGGCGGTCACGGAGGAGTAAAGAAGGACGCACAGCGCCCGCGGTGCCCTGTGCGCTCCCGGGCCCGGGCACGACGACGACGGCGGCGGTGGTCTCCCCCGGAGGGGACGATCACCGCCGCCGTCGTGGATCCTGCGCGGTGCTCAGTCCTGCATGTCCTCGAGCTCGATGCCGGTGGTCTCGCGGACCATCTTGATCGTGAAGATCAGGGAGACGAGCCCGAAGAACGCGTAGAGCCCGTACGCGACGCCCAGGGAGAAGGCCGCCAGGGCCGGGAAGGTCACGGTGACCAGCCAGTTGGCGATCCACTGCACGAATCCGGCCACGGCCAGGGCGGCGCCGCGGATCCGGTTCGGGAACATCTCGCCCAGCAGGACCCACATCATGGGACCCCACGAGACGCCGAAGAAGACCACGAACAGGTTGGCGGCCACGAGGGCGAGGGGACCGGCGGTGGGGCCGAGCACCGGTGCGCCGTCGACCACGTCGGCCGTGGCGAACAGGACGGCGAGGGTGGCGAGGGACAGGGTCATGCCCGCCGAGCCGATGAGCAGGAGCCGGCGCCGGCCGACCTTCTCGACGAGCGCGATCGCCACGATGGTCACGGCGACGTTGACCACGGACGTGATCACCGTGATGGTGAACGAGTCGGCCTCGGTGAACCCCACGGACTGCCAGAGCACGTTCGAGTAGTAGAAGATCACGTTGATGCCCACGAACTGCTGCAGCGCGGCCAAGCCGATGCCCACCCACACGATCGGCTTGAGACCGGCCGTCCGTCCCTTCAGATCGGACAGCCGGGGCTTGTGCTCGATCCGGAGGGTCTCCTTGATGAGGCGCACCCGCTCGGCCGCCGACGCGGAGCCCTGCAGATTGGCCAGCACGGCCTCGGCCTCGTCGGAGCGACCGTCCTCCACCAGGTAGCGGGGGGACTCGGGGATCGTGAACGCGCCGATCAGATAGGCGATGGCCGGGATGGCCTCGGCCATGAACATCCACCGCCAGGCCTCCAGGCCGAGCCACAGCTCCTGGGTGGAGCCGCCGGCCATGGCGGCGAGCCAGGCGTCCACCGCCAGCGAGATGAAGATGCCGAGCACGATGCCCATCTGCTGCAGCGAGCCGAGCCGGCCGCGGATGGAAGCCGGGGCGACCTCGGCGATGTAGGCGGGAGCGATGACGGAGGCGACACCCACGCCGATGCCTCCGACGACGCGCCAGAAGATCAGCCAGCCGAAGCTGTCCACCACACCGCAGCCGATCGCGCTGACGAGGAAGAGGACCGCGGCGATCTTCATCACCGGGACGCGGCCCAGGGCGTCGGCGACCCGGCCGCCGAAGAACGCACCTGCGGCGGCGCCGAGCAGGGCCGAGGCCACGGCGAAGCCGAGCGGTCCGGGAGCGACCCCGAACTCCTCCTGGATGGCCGAGACCGCGCCGTTGATGACCGCGGAGTCGTAGCCGAAGAGGAAGCCGCCGAAGGCGGCGACGATGGTGATCCGGAGGACCGCCGAGGTGTTCGGGTGCTCCGCGACCCTGGGGGTCGTGGCGTCTTGGCTCATCGGACAGCTCCCTTGCTGGTGGAGATCGGCTGCTGGTGGAGGAAGCGGCGTGGGCTCGGGACGTGCCGTCCGCCGCACCCCGGGGCGGACGCACCCGCCGACGCCGCAGGGTTCGTGTGACGCGGTCCACACTAAAACTCAGTGCGCTGAATGTCCATTAGTCGAAGACAGGTGTCGTCCGGCGCGTCATCCTGCCGGAAGGGCCCCGACGGGCAGCTCCGCGTGCTGCAGGGCGAGGATCACCGCGCCCGCCACGTGCGCCTCGATCCCCAGCAGGGCGGTCTCGATCCGCAGGCCCCGGACGCTGCCGCGGACGCCCTGGCGGGAGACGACCTCGCGCAGCGGGCCGAGCAGCAGCTCGCCGGCCCGGGCGATCTCGCCGCCGACGACCACGAGCTCCGGGTTGATGGTGTTGCACAGGTTGGCCACCGCCGTGCCGAGCAGGCGGCCGGTGTCGCCGATGACCCGCCCGCAGCCGACGTCGCCGGCGAGCGCCGCCGCCACGAGTTCGGGGACGGTCAAGTCGGTCCCGTGCGTGGCGCTCAGCAGGCCGGTGACGTCCCCGGAGGACACGTAGGTCTCGAGGCACCCGCGGTTTCCGCACCGGCACACCCGGCCGTGCTCGTCCACGGTCGTGTGGCCGAGCTCCCCGGCGGACCCGGTGGCGCCGCGGAAGAGGGACCCGTTGAGGATCAGACCGGCGCCCACGCCGTGGCCGATCTTGAGGTAGGCCATGTGCTGCGCTCCGCGCCCGGCGCCCCAGGCGTGCTCGCCCAGGGCACCCGCGTTGGCGTCGTTCTCGACGACGACGGGCAGTCCGAGCCGGCGGCCGGCCTCCTCGCGCACGTCGATCCCGCTCCACGCCGGGAGGATCGCGCTCGCACTGACCAGCCGGCCCTCGAGGTCCACAGGGGCCGGGAGGGTGAGGCCCGCGGCGAGCAGCCCGGACCGTGCCGTGCCGTGCTCCCGGAGGAGGGCGTCGAGGGTCCGGCCGACCAGCTCGAGGTCCTCGGCGAAGCGGTGCTCGGCGGGCAGCTCGTGACGCCGCTGGGCGAGGATCCTCTGGTTCAGGTCCGCGACGGCCACCGTGACGTGGCGGTGTCCCACGTCGATGCCGACCACGTGGCCGGCGGAGCCCCGGAAGCCGATGCGCTGACCCCGGCGGCCGGCGCCGTCCGTCTCCATGACGAGCAGGCCGGCACCGATCAGCTGGTGGACGATGCTGGACACCGTCGAGGGCGCCAGTGCGGTGCGACGGGAGATCTGCGCCTGGGTCAGGTGCCCGTCACGGCGCACCGCGTCGAGCACCCGGCGCTGGTTGGCGTTGCGCAGGGACGTCTGCGAACCGGGTGGAACGGGGGACCCCGCGGGCTCGGACATCATCGTCCTCTTTCACCGGTGAACGTGAACAGGACTGTCATCCTAATCAGCGTTCACAGGTCGAAGACAGGGGTGGGCGGGCCGGCGGCTCCGCCCGCCTGTTCTCAGAGGACCTTGCCGGCCTCGGCGATCAGCCCTCTGGCGGCGGCGACCTGGGCGGGGGAGGCCGCGACGAAGTGCTCGTCGCGGGTCACCACCGTGGGCACCGTGGCGTTGCCGTCGTTGAGGGACTCCACGAAGGCCAGGGCGTCCCGGTCCTCCCAGATGTTGGTCCACATGGCGCGCTCGGCGTCCGGTCCGAGTCCGCGCTCGAGCATGCCGCAGAACGGGCACCCGGGCCGCCAGTAGATGGCGACCCCGCCCTCCGCCACGTGCTGGACGGCCTCGGCGTGGGAGGCGGCCGGGCGGCGGCTGCGGGACTTGTCCTTCTTGAACACGGGGGCTCCTCGCGGGTCGGGCGGCGGGGTGGGAGTGGGGGCCCAGTCTAGCCGGACCGTTCCACGTCAAGTGCTGTCCCCCGATGAGGGGACAGGGGCTGAAAGTGGCAAGAGCCTGCCGAGAGGGTGGCGGAGGACCGCCGTGGCGGTGTCCGTCATGGAGAACATCCGATAACAATTGATTTTTCCGCAAATGTCCGCTGTTCCACGTGAAACTCCGTGTCTTTGCTCGAACATCAACCTTTTCCGACCGATGGCGCTGCTGACGTCACACCGAGGACGCGGAGCGTCACACAGCAGCCCTGCCGGCGCCGTTCCTGCGGTCAAGCTTCATGATTTGTCATTCTCTGTACCGATTCGGGGAATTGTTCCCGAACTCTCTTGCGGGCCGGGCGTTCGGGGACTCCCGGAACGTGGCGTGTGTCATGGTGGTGGGCATGGCAATTCCGGCGCAGCACTCTTCCCCCCGGCCGGCCCGCTCCACCTGGTCCCTCCCCCAGCTGCACCAGTGGGTGGTCGTCCCCTTCATCGTCGTGCTCGTCACGGCGACCGTGGGGCGGCTGCTGGTGTACTCCCCGGGAGTCGCGGCACAGGAGATCGAGGTCCTGCACCGGCTCGACGCGGCGCGCCTCGGCGTCCTGGACGCGCTGGCGCTCGTCCTGCACCACGCGTTCTCCACCCCGGGGGCGTTCGCGATCATCGCCGCCCTCACCGCCTGGCTCGCCCTGGCGCGCCGGCGGCCCTGGGACGCCGCCGGCTTCGCCGTCACGGCGCTCTCCGGCTGGGCCGCGGTCGGGATGGTGAAGGTCGCCGTCGGCCGCCCCCGGCCGGACAGCACGGCGTTCCCGGAACCCCTCGTCCTCGTGGACGGCATCACGTCCTTCCCCTCCGGGCACGCGGGTGCCGCGCTGGCCATCGCGGCGGCGTTCTGCCTCGCGATGCGCCGGTCGAGGTCCGCCTCCGCCGTCCTCGTCGCGGGCCTGGGCACGGCCGTGCTCGTCGGGCTGTCCCGGCTCTACCTGGGCGTGCACTACCCCCTCGACGTCCTCGCCTCGTTCCCCGTCGCCTGGGCGGGCCTGGCCGTGGGGTGCGGTCTCGCCAACCACCTGGTGCCCGCGCTCGCCTACGGCTTCGGCTGGCAGCAGGAGGACGCGGCGTGGCACGACGTCGAGCAGGGGCCCGCCGCCGAGGAGAGCCCCGCCGAGGACGCTCGTCCGGACACGGCACGGGTGCCGGTCGTGGCCCGGCGGACGGACCACCACGCCGCCTGACACGCCGCCCGCGGCCGTGGCACCGGGCGCCCCGCCGGGTCTCAGGGCTCGATCCGCCGGTGGAAGGGCCACCAGATGGCCCGGCCGATGTCGTAGGTCAGGGCCGGCACCAGCAGCGACCGGACGATCAGCGCGTCCAGGAGCACGCCGAACGCCACGATGAACGCCAGCTGCACCAGGAACATGATCGGGATGACGGCCAGCGCCGCGAACGTGGCCGCGAGCACGATGCCGGCCGAGGTGATCACCCCGCCGGTGAGGGTGAGACCCCGGAGGATGCCAGCCCGGGTGCCGTGCACCAGCGACTCCTCCCGCACCCGGGACATCAGGAAGATGTTGTAGTCGATGCCCAGCGCCACGAGGAAGACGAAGCCGAAGAGCGGGACCGAGGGGTCCGCACCGGGCAGGTCCAGGACGTTGTTGAACACGAGGGCGGAGACGCCCAGGGCCGTGAAGAACGAGACCACGGTGGTGAGGATCAGCAGCACCGGGGCCAGGACGGAGCGCAGCAGCAGCATGAGGATCAGGGTGATGACCACGAGGATCACCGGGATGATCAGCGTGCGGTCGGCGATCGAGGTCTCGTTGGTGTCGATGTTCGTCGCTGTGGTGCCGCCCACGAGGATCTCCGCGTCCGCCGCGCGCAGGTTCTCGCGCAGCTCCCGGACGGTCTGCTCCGCCTCGGGGGAGTCGGCGGCGTCGGACAGCGTGGCCTGGAGCTGATAGAGGCCCTCGGCCTCCGTCGGCTCGGCCCCGGCGAAGGGCCCGGCCGGGGGCGGGGCGTCCTCCCCGAGGGGCAGGGTGCCGGACGGGGAGTCGTTGGCGACGGCGACGACGCCGGCCACGCCCTCCGTGCCCTCGACCGCCTCGACCGCGGCGTCCAGGGAACGGGTCGGGACCAGCAGGACCGCTGGGCTGCCGGAGCCGCCGGGGAAGTGCTGGGCCAGGGCCTCCTGGCCGTCCCGCGCCTGGGACTCGCCGAGCACGAGCTCGCTCTGCTCCACGCCCGAGGCCTCGAACTGGGTGCTGAACCCGGCGAGGGCGAGGAGCACCACAGTGGTCACCACCCAGATCGCCCGCGGGGCGCGGGCCACGAACCGGGCCACCGAGGCCCACACGCCTCGCCCCTCGACGGTCGGGCGGGTGCCGGCCCCGTGCTCGACCACGCGCACGCGCTCCGCGCCCGAGGCGTCGTAGCGGGGCCGGAACGGCCAGAAGGCCCCCCGTCCCGTGGCGTAGAGGACCGCGGGCAGGAAGGTCAGGGCCGCCAGGACGGACATCACGATGCCGACGGAGGCCACCGGGCCCAGCGCCTTGTTCGAGGCGAGGTCCGAGAGCAACAGGCACAGCAGGCCCGCGATCACGGTGGCGCCGGAGGCGACGATCGGCTCGACCGAGCCCTTGAGGGCCGCCCGGGTCGCGTCCGCCCGTCCCCGGTGGTGCAGGAGGGCGTCCCGGTACCGGGCCGTGTAGAGCAGCGAGTAGTCGGTGGCGGCGCCGACCACGAGGATGAACAGGATGCCCTGCACCTGGCCGCTGATGGTCACGAGCTCGTTGGCCGCCAGCCAGTACACGACCAGGATGGCGGCGCTGAGGGCGAAGACCGAGGTCAGCAGCACCAGGACGGGCAGCACGGGGGAGCGGTAGACCACGAGGAGGATCACGAACACCACGGCCAGCGCCACGCCCAGCAGGATCCCGTCGATGCCCTCGAAACCGGCCACGAGATCGGCCGTGAACCCGGCGGGGCCCGTCACGTAGCTCTGCAGGCCCTCCGGCCGGTCCGTCTCGAACCGTTCCGCGAGCGCCTCGACGTCGTCGACGACCTCGCCGTCGGGCAGGGGGACGACGAGCTGGAAGGCCTCCCCGTCCTCGGACGGGATCAGCGGCGAGGTCTGCCCCTCGGCAAGGCCGCTCTCCTGCACCGCCGCGGCGGCGTCCTCCGCCCACGCCCGGTCGGCGGCGGTCAGCCCGCCCTCCCGGGCGAGGAGGACGATCGCGGGGATCGCCTCCGAGTCCCGGAACTCGCCCAGCAGCCGGGTGACCTGCGTGGACTCGGTGGACTCGGGCAGGAAGCTGGACTGGTCGTTGGTCGAGACCTCGGAGATCTTCCCGAAGTACGGCCCGCCCACGCCGGCCACCGCGAGCCACCCGACGATCAGCAGCGCCGGCAGCAGGATCCGCAGCAGCGTGGTCCAGCGGGAGCGCCGCGGGGGTGCGGGGGACCCGGGGGCCTCGGCCCACGGGGCGGGACGGGACGCGGTGGGGGCCGGGGTGGTCATGGCGTGCCTTTCACGAGCGGCAGGAGCAGGTCGGAGCCGCGGCGACCGACGGACCCCACCGCGGAACCGGAGGCGCCGGGGTCTGGGATCAGACTAATATTTCGAAAACAGAAATAAAATCCCGGGCTCAGTCGTAGACGGCCTTGACGCACAGCACCGGGCAGGGGCTCTCGAGCAGGACGCGCTGGGCGGTGCTCGCCATGATGATCTTGCCCACGGGGGAGCGGCGCCGGATGCCCAGCACGATGAGCTCGGCCCCGTGCTCGCGGGCGGTGTCGAGGATGACGTCGGCGGGGTCGCTGTCGTGGTCGGGCTCCCGCAGCTCGTAGCGCACTCCGGCACGGGCGAGCCTCTCCCGCTCCACGTCGATGTCTGCCTCGATCTCCGGCGGCTGGTGGCGCCTCGGCCGCGGCTGCACCACCACCAGGTCGGTGCCGCGGCGCTCTGCCTCGAGGATGGCGGCGTCCAGCGCCGCGTGTCCGGGGGCGGTGGGCATGTATCCGACGACGACGGTCACGGGTTCTCCTGGGGTAGCGGCACGGTGGGGCGGAACGGGTCAGGGACCGCGGTGGGGGTCCTGGTCCGCGGGCTCGTCCTCCATGCGGGCGAGGGCCTCCGGGTGCTCGAACCGCACCTTGCGGCCGAGGAACAGGCGGTCGTAGACGAAGTTGACGATCCACAGGCCCAGCCCGATCAGCAGCAGGACCACGGCGATCTGGTACTCGACGAGGTCCTGTGCCCAGGGCCCCACGAGGTAGGCGCAGGTGATCGCGCCCAGGTAGGGCAGGACCCGGGGGGCGTGGAAGTAGTCGTGGGTGGGGCTGTGGTCCTTGCGCAGGATGATCGCCGCGACGTTGACGATGGTGAACACGCCCAGGAGGAGAAGGGCCGTGGTGCCGCCGAGGGCGCTCGCCGTGCCGCTGCCGAGGATGTTGTTGATGACGACGATCAGCGCCATGGCGAGAAGGCTCGTGAACACGATGGCCGACCAGGGGGTGCGCCGGCCCTGCAGGACGTGGCCCAGGAAGTCCGGCAGCACGCCCTGGCGGGCCATGCCGTAGAGCAGCCGGGAGGCCATGAGCATGTTGATCAGGGCGGTGTTGGCCACGGCGAAGATCGTCAGGAACGGGTAGATCGTGTCGATGGGGATGTTGGGGGCGCCGATCCGGACCATGTCCAGCAGCGGCGTGGTCGACTCCCCGAGCACGCCGATGGGGACGACCGCCACGGTGAAGATCGAGACCAGGATGTAGACCACGCCCGTCAGGCCGAGGCCGAAGAGCATCACGCGCGGGAAGTCGCGGCTGGGGTTCTTGGTCTCCTCGACCATGTTGACGGAGTCCTCGAAGCCCACGAAGGAGAAGAACGCGAGCGAGGTCACCGCGGTGAGGGCCAGGAAGATGCCCTTGTCCTCCGAGGTCTCGAACACCATCGTCTGGCTGAAGTCGGCCTGGCCCTGGAACGCCGCCCAGAACCCCACGAGGATGACGATGAGCAGGCCGGTGAGCTCGATCGACGTCAGCACCACGTTGAACGCGAGGCCCTCGGTGACGCCGCGGATGTTGATGGCGGCGAGGATCGCGATGAAGATCACGGCGATCACGGTGATGGTCGTGGTGTCCACCTCCAGCCCGAAGCCGCGGGCGAAGTTCGAGGCCACGGCCGAGGCCGCCGTCGAGGCGGAGGTCAGGCCCGAGCTGAGCACCGCGAACGTCACGAGGAAGGTGATGAAGTGGATGCCGAAGGCCTTGTGCGTGTACAGCGCTGCGCCCGAGGCGCCGGGGTACTTGGTCACGAGCTCGAGGTAGGAGAAGGCCGTGATGGTCGCCACGAGGAACGCCACGAGGATCGGGGCCCACGCGGCGCCGCCGATCTCTCCGGCGATGTTCCCGGTGAGGGCGTACACCCCGGTGCCGAGGATGTCGCCCACGATGAACAGCAGGAGCAGGCCGGGGCCCATGACGCGCTTGAGCTCCGGCTGGGGGCGGGACCGGGTCCCGGATTCGGCTGACTGGGCCATCGGATGCCTCGAATCGGTGGTGACGGGCTGGCGGGCCCCGGCGTGCGGTGACCGTGGCCACAGCCTATGCCACGCCCCGCGCCCGGCCCAGGTGGTGACGACGAGCCGCCGTGTTCCTAGCCTGGGACCATGACGAGCACAGCGCCCCGCTTCCGGCTGACCGAACTCCGCCTCCCCTTCCTGGGCGCCCCGATGGCCGGCGGGCCCTCGACCCCGGCGCTGGCCGCGGCGGTCACGGCCGCCGGCGGCCTGGGCTTCCTGGCCGCCGGCAACCGTCCCGCGGCGGGCGTCCGCGCGGACGTCGAGGAGGTCCGGGCGCGCACGGACGGCCCGTTCGGGGTGAACCTGTTCGTCCCGCAGGCGGCGAACACCGCGGCCCCCGGGACGGCGGTCGACCCCGCCGTGCACCGGTCGGTCGCGGCCTACCGGGAGGCGCTGGAAGACACGGCCCGCCGGTACGGGGTGGAGCTGCCGGACACGGACCCCGCCGACGACGACGGGTGGGCCGCCAAGCTCGAGCTCGTCGAGGTGCTGCGGGTCCCGGTCGTCTCGTTCACCTTCGGGCTCCCCGCGGTCTCCGTGCTGGCGCGGCTCGCGGCGGTGGGCACCACGACGTCCGTCACGGTGACCTCCGTCCCGGAGGCCCAGGCCGCCGTGCGGGCCGGTGCCCACCTGCTGACGGTCCAGGGCCCGGCGGCCGGCGGGCACCGGGGCACCCACCGCGCGGAGGACGTCCCGGGCGAGGAGCCCCTGGTGGAGCTCGTCGCCGCGGTCCGCGCCGCCGTGGACGTCCCGCTCGTGGCCGCGGGCGGCATCGCCTCCGCGGCGGACGCGGACGCGGCCCTGACCGCCGGGGCGGACGCCGTGCAGGTCGGCACGCTGCTGCTGCGCACACACGAGGCGGGGACGTCCGCCGCGTACCGGGAGGCCCTCGGCTCGGGCCGCTACACGGAGACCGCCGTGACCCGCGCGTTCTCGGGACGGCTGGCGCGCGGGGTGCGCAACGGTTTCCTCGACCGCTTCACGAATATGGCCCCAGCGGCATATCCACAGGTCAACCAGATGACCAAGCCCATCCGGGCGGCCGCGGCGCAGGCCGGGGACCCCGAGGCCATCGCCCTGTGGGCCGGTCCGCAGTTCGCGGCCGCACAGGAGGTCCCCGCCGCCGAGGTGGTGCGCGGCATCCTCCGCGCACCGACCGGTCCCTGACGGCGGGTGCCCGGCACGGCCGTCAGCGCACCCCGCGCATCATCCGCCGGATCCAGGGGGACAGCACGAGCAGGGCGGCGCCGACGACGATGGTCACGGCGCCCAGGGTCCCGAAGTAGGCGGCCTCGGTCTGCTCGCTGTAGTAGCCGGCCAGCGCGCCGGACAGGGCCGTGCCCAGGGCCACCGACAGGTAGAAGAGGGCGACCATCAGCACGGGATAGGCCCGCGGGGCCAGCCGGGTGGACAGGGACAGGCCCACCGGGGAGACCATCAGCTCGCCCAGGGTGGCGACCAGCAGGATCAGCGCGGCCCACAGGACCGGCACCGAGGACACCCCGACCATGGGCAGGAAGATCAGGAACGCCGATCCCATCAGCACGATGCCGAGGCCGAACTTGGTGGGCGTGCCGGGCTGGCGGTCGCCCAGCTTCGTCCACAGCACCGCGAACACCGGCGCGAGCAGGATGATGAAGAAGGGGTTGAAGGACTGGACCCAGGAGATCGGCATGGTCCAGTCGCCGAGCGCGCGGTCCAGCCGGGTGTCCGAGTAGATCGTGATGACCGTGAACTGCTGCTGGAACAGCGCCCAGAACGCGGCCGAGCCGATGAACAGCGGGATGAACGCCCGCACGCGGGAGCGCTCGTCGTCGTCGACCTTCTTGCTGGTGAGCAGGAGGACGAACAGCGCCACGGCCGCCACCACGATCACCCCCACCACGACGTCGGCGAGGTTGGCCGCGTTGAGCACCCCCGTGAGGGCGGCGGCCACGACGACGGCGATCGCCGCCGCGGCGATCCCCGCCCACTTCCCGTACTGCTCGCGCGGCAGGGGGTTGGGCACGTGGTGGACCTCTGCGGGAAGCCTCCTGCGCCCGAGGGCGTACTGGGCCAGGCCGAAGGCCATGCCCACCGCGGCCAGGCCGAAGCCGAGGTGGAAGCCCCAGGTCTTCTGCGCGAAGCCGGTCAGGAGCGGCCCGAGGAGTCCGCCGATGTTCACGCCCATGTAGAAGATCGAGAAGCCGGCGTCGCGGCGCGGGTCCTGGCGGTCGTAGAGGGCACCCACGAGATTGGTGATCGTGGCCTTGAGCCCCCCGGACCCGATCGCGATGAGGACGAGGCCGATAGTGAGGCCCGCGACGGCGGGGATCAGCGCCAGCGAGACGTGGCCGGCCATGATGAGGACGCCGCTGAGGAACATCGTCCGCTCGGAGCCGAGGAGCCGGTCGGCGACCCACCCGCCCAGGATGGCGAACAGGTAGACGGCGCCGCCGTAGGCGCCCACGATGCCCGCGGCCGTGGCGCGGTCGATGCCGAGCCCGCCCTCGGTGGTGGCGAAGTACATGTACAGCAGGACGATGCCCTGCATGCCGTAGAAGGAGAAGCGCTCCCACAGCTCGACGCTGAACAGGTTCGCCAGCATGCGCGGCTGGCCGAAGAAGGACCGGGCACCGGGGCGGGGGAGCTCCGCGCCGGGGCGGTTGTCGTGGTGGTCGCGCGGGTCGGGGGCGCCGGTGGCGCCGTCCGCCGCGCGGGGGGTGTGGGAAGTCATGCGCACCATGATCGGCCTGCCGGGCGGTCGAGCACCAATCGGTGCGCGCCCGCGGCCGGCGGCCCCGTCGCGCTCACCCCCCGGTGGGCGGTGCCGGCGGCGGGACGGGCGACGCCCGGGACCGCGGTGCACCCACCGCGGTCCCGGGCCGCGGTCCCGGGCGTCGCCGGGAAGGAGCCAGGACTCAGTTGAAGTCCTTCGGGTCGGAGCCGATCCGCCCGCCGTTGTCGAGGCCGCTGATCGCCCGGACGTCCTCGTCGTCGAGCCGGACGTCGAGGGCCGCGTAGTTCTCGCGGATCCGCTCCGGCGTGACGGTCTTGGGGAAGACCACGTTGCCGATCGCCAGGTGCCACGCGATGATGACCTGTCCCGGGGTGGCGCCGTGCTTGCGGGCGATCGAGTCGATCACCGGGTCCGTCAGCAGGTCGCCGCCCTGGCCCAGGGGGGACCAGGCCTCGGTCAGGATGCCGTGCGAGGCGTTGAAGTCCCGCAGCGCGGACTGGTTGAAGTAGGGGTGCAGCTCCACCTGGTTCACCACGGGGACCACGCCCGTCGCGTCGATGATCTCCTGGAGCTCCTCCTGCGGGAAGTTCGAGACGCCGATGGACCGGGCCTTGCCGCTCTCCCGGATCTCCTGGAACGCCTTCCAGGTCTCCATGTACTTCCCGCGCTTCGGGGTGGGCCAGTGGATGAGGTACAGGTCGACGTACTCCAGGCCGAGACGCTCCAGGGAGGCGTCGATGGCCTTCAGCGCGGAGTCGTGGCCGTGGTCGTCGTTCCACAGCTTGGTGGTCACGAAGATCTCGTCGCGCGGGATGCCGCTGTTCGCGATCGCCCGGCCGACGCCCTCCTCGTTGCCGTAGATCATGGCGGTGTCGATGTGGCGGTAGCCGGCCTCGAGGGCCTGGCCCACCACGTCCTCGGCGATGTCGGCGTCGACCTGCCACACGCCGTAGCCGAGCTGGGGGATGGTCCTGCCGTCGTGCAGGGTGAGGGTCGTGGACTGCGTCGTGGACTGCGTCATGGACCGTGCCTTTCGTGGGGAGACAGCCAGGGGCTGACAGGGAGGGCCGGGAGGAGCTCGTCCGGGCCCGGTGTCCGTCGAACAGTCTCCTGCTGTCGCCGCGCGCTGACAAGAAGGACAGCGTGCTTTCTGCTCTCAGCAATCGGCCTCCGCTGCCCAGCCGCAGCGGGAGGCCCCGGGAAGGCGGGGAACGGTGGCCGCAGCCGCAGCCGCAGCCGGCGGCGGGCGCTCAGCCGTCGGCGCGTGGCCGCCGGGCGGCCGGGCGCCGGTCGCCCCACGGGGGCAGGAGGCGGGGCAGGGCCTCGGCGGCGCCGGCCCGGACGGTCCGGTCGGCGTGCGGGGTGAGCGCGGTGTCCTCGGGGTTGATCTCGACCACGGGCGTCCCGCGGCCGGACGCGATCAGCGGCAGGGAGGCGGCGGGCTGCACGAGCCCGGACGTGCCCACCACGAGCACGAGCTCCGCCTCGGCCACGGCCGCGGCGGCGCGCTCCACGGCGCCCTCGGGCAGCTGCTCCCCGAACCACACGACCGCGGGCCGCACCGCTCCGCCGCAGGAGGGGCACACCGGGGGGCGCTCGCGGCCCGGCTCCTCGTGGTCGGGCTCCTGGGGAGCGGGTGGTGCCTCCGGACGGGCCTCCGCCGCCAGGCCCGGGAGGAGACGCGCCGGGAACGGGGCGCCGCAGTCCGAGCAGCGGAACGCGAACAGGCTGCCGTGCAGGTGGGCGAGGACCGCGGAGCCCGCCCGCT
Organism: Kocuria sp. WN036; assembly: GCF_002287015.1. Taxonomy (NCBI): domain Bacteria; kingdom Bacillati; phylum Actinomycetota; class Actinomycetes; order Micrococcales; family Micrococcaceae; genus Kocuria; species Kocuria sp. WN036. Next base: position 106,072 of record NZ_NSKF01000002.1, on the reverse strand, counting down.
CGTGGAGGTCGTCGACGTTCTGGGTGACCACGTGGACGCGGGCGGGGTCCGCCCACCGGGCGATCGCCCGGTGTCCGGCGTTGGGGCGGAGCCGGCGCACCTGGCGGGCCCGCCAGAGGTACCAGGACCAGACGAGCCCGGGGTCGGCGTCCCACGCCTCGGGGGTGGCCAGCTCCTCGGGGGACCAGCGGGCCCACAGTCCGGTGCCGGCGTCCCGGAAGGTGGGCACCCCGCTCTCGGCCGACATCCCGGCGCCGGAGAGCACGGTCACGGTGCGCGCGGAGCGCGCCAGCTCGAGCAGCTCGGGGTCGAGGTCGTCCATGCCGCCGACGGTATACGCACGGAGGCTCCCGGACCAGGGTGCCCGGGCCGGTGCGGGGAAACGCCCGGGCCCGTTGGTCGATCAGCACGCGCGCGTGGTGGAATGGAAACCATGAAGTTCAACGTCCAGCGCGTGCTGACCCCCGCCTACCTGACCTCCGTCGCCCTCGTCGTGGTCGGAGTGGTCCTCGGTCTGGCGTGGTACCCCGTCGCGGCGTGGCTGTTCGTGCTCGCCGGTCTCGCGCTCAACGCGATGGCCGTGTCCGTCACCGAGATCAACGACGCCCCGCGCCGTCGTCCGGCCCTCGCCCCCCGCGACGGCGACCGCGGTGGCGACGGCGAGCTCGTCGAGGACCGGGACGAGGACCTCGGGGACGCGCTCCCGCCGGAGGAAGCGGCACGCCGCGCGCCCGTCGAGCCGGACGCCGAGACCGCCGCCACCCCGACCGTCCCGCACTCCGGTTCGAGTCCCCTGCGGGAGCGGCGCTGACCCCGTCACCGGCCGGAAGGGCGGCCGGACCGCGCGCAGAGGAGTCACGGGCACCGCAGCACCTCGCCGGGGGCTGTGGTGGCCGTCATGGTAAATTCGGGGCGATGACCAGCCCCAGGAACCATGCCCACGGCCGCGGCCCCGCTGTGCCGCCGGGCCGCGTGCTGTCCTCGGCGGTCCGGTGCGTGTCCAACGGGACGAACGGCTACCTGAACTCCTGGGGGCCGCTGCTCTCCGGATGCCCCCGGGACGCCTGAGCACTCCGGCCGGGACACCGGCCGGCGCGGCCGGTCAGTCGACGGCCGAGTCCACCTCGTTCCCATCCCACCGACCGGACGGTTGCCAGGCGTGTCCCTCCTGATCATTCTCGCTCTCACCACCCTGCTGTGCCCTGCGGCGGCCGTCCTGGGCCGCCGGGCGGGCCGCGACGCCGGCTGGCCGCTCGCCGCGGGCCTCCTCGTGCTCGCCGGTGCGCTGGTCGCGGTGTGGAACGGCCGGGGGGACGCCGACGCGGTCTCCCAGCAGATCCCGTGGATGCCGACCCTGGGCGTGACCTTCCACCTGCGGCTCGACGGGCTCGGGCTGTTCTTCGGCCTCATCGTGCTGGTCATCGGCGCGGTGGTCATCGGCTACTCGGCCCGCTACCTCGCCAAGGGCTCGCACAGCGCCTTCTACACCCTCATGACGTTCTTCGCCGCGGCGATGCTCGGGCTGGTCCTGGCCGACGACGTGGTCCTGCTGTTCGTGATGTGGGAGTTCACCACGCTGTGCTCCTTCCTGCTCATCGCCCGCTCCGGCCCGCACGCCAAGGACCCGGCGATCCGGACCTTCCTGGTGACCATGGCCGGCGGGCTGTGCCTGCTCGCCGCGGTGGTCGCGATGTGGGTGGCCACCGGCACCACGCGCCTCAGCGACATCCTCGTCGACGACGTGTGGTCCACGTCCCCCGGGTTCGCCGCGTTCGTCGCGGTGCTGATCGCCCTCGCGGCCTTCACCAAGTCCGCGCAGTTCCCCTTCCACGCCTGGCTGCCCGACGCCATGGTCGCGATCACCCCCGTGAGCGCCTACCTGCACGCGGCGGCCATGGTGAAGGCCGGCATCTACCTCATGCTGCGCTTCTCCACGGCCCTCAGCGAGGTGCCGGTGTGGAACGTCCTGCTGATCTCCGTGGGCCTGTTCACCGCCCTGATGGGGGCGGTGTTCGCGCTGCAGCGCAACGACCTCAAGGAGCTGCTCGCCTACTCCACCGTGAGCCAGCTGGGCTTCCTGACGGCGACCATCGGCATCGGCACCTCCTACGCAGTGGTGGGGGCCGTGGTGCACGTGGCGGCCCACGCGCTGTTCAAGTCGGCCCTGTTCATGTCCCTGGGAGTGGTCGACCACCAGGCCGGCAGCCGCGACATCCGCAAGCTCTCCGGGCTGGCGCGGACGATGCCCGTCACGGCCGTCGTGATGACGCTCGCGGCGGTCTCCATGGCCGGGGTCGTCCCGCTGTTCGGGTTCGTCTCCAAGGAGGCCATGTTCAAGGCCATGGCGGAGAGCCCGGCGCCCACCGCGGCGGTGTGGCTCGTGGGCGCCGTGGCGGTCCTGGCCGCGTCCTTCACCTTCGCCTACTCGGCCCGGATGATCATCACGATCTTCCCCGGCCGCCCCGCCCAGGACCCGCCGAAGGAGGCCTCCGCGGCCTTCCTGGCGCCCGTGGCCCTGGTCTCCGTGGCCGGTCTGGTGCTGGGGCTGGCCGGTGTGCTGGCCGAGCCGCTGCTCGGTGCCGCCGCCGCCGCCGTGGCCGGGCCCGACGCCGAGCCCCACCTGGGGCTGTGGCACGGGTTCGCCCCCGAGCTGTACATGTCCTTGGCGGTCTTCACCCTGGGCACGATCCTGGTGCTCGCCCGGAGGAGCGTGGACCGGCTGCTGGACCGGGAGCTGTCGCCCATCACCGGGGTGGGCACGGTCGAGGCGCTGCGCGGCGGCTCCGTCGCCCTGGGCGCGTGGATCGGCGGCCTCACCCGCGCCGACGCCCCCTACCGGCACCTGGTCCCGCCCGTGGTCGTGCTGGTGGCGCTGACGGTCGTCGGCGTGTTCACGGTCGACGTCCCGCCGCTGCACGGGGACGTGACGCGCCCCCTGGACTGGGTCCTGCTCGGCGTGGTCCTGGTCGGGGTGCTCCTGGCCCTGGGCGTGCGCAGCCGGATCGCCCTCGTGACGATCATCGGCGTGGTGGGCTTCGCGGTCGCGCTGTGGTTCTACGAGCTGGGCGCCGCGGACGTGGCGCTGACCCAGCTGCTGGTCGAGATCCTCACCGTGGTGGTGATCGTCCTGCTGCTCAACCGACTGCCCTCCACCTTCCACCGGACCGGGAAGCGGCGGTCGACCACGGCGGCCGTCGTCGCGGTCCTCGCGGGCACCTCCGCCGCCGTGGCCACGTGGGCGCTCACCGGCCGGCGCGGGCTCTCCGACGCGGGCCAGTACTTCCTCGCGGAGGCCAAGACGGAGACCGGCGGGTCGAACGTGGTGAACACGATCCTCGTGGACTTCCGCGCCCTGGACACCCTCGGTGAGCTGACCGTCCTGGGCGTGGCCGGCATCGCGATCGTCGTGGCCCTGGAGTCGCGGGGGCTGCTGCCCAAGCTGCACAGCCCCATCACGGAGCCGCCCGGGTCGCCGATCAGCGACGCCGGGGACAACACCATGGTCCTGCGGGTCACCGAGCGCCTGCTCGGGCCGGTCATCGTGGTCCTGTCCCTCTTCTTCCTGCTCCGCGGGCACTACCAGCCCGGCGGCGGGTTCATCGCGGCCCTCATCGGTGCCGCGGGCATCTCCCTGGTCTATCTCTCGGCGCAGGACGACCGGGTCAGCCGGCTCGGCGTGCCCTACGTGAAGCTCATCGGCGCCGGGGTCGCCGTGGCGGTGGTCGTGGGCCTCCTGGGCCTGGCCGAGGGCTCGTTCCTGCGCGCCCTGCACTTCGACGTGTTCGGGGTCGCGATCACCACGGCGTTGTTCTTCGACGTCGGCGTGTACCTGGCGGTGGTCGGCGTGATCCTGGCCGCGGTCAGCCGTCTCGGCGTGGAGGAGAAGGAACCACCGCCCCTGCGGCGGGTGGGCTCCACCGCGGTGGACGGTCCCGCCCCCCGCCCGACCCCCACCACGGACGAGCCGCACCACCCCAGCACGGCGCCCATGGACCTCAGCAGCATCCGGGTCCTCGACCGGAGTTCCGGACGGCCTTCCGGGGCGTCCGCCGAGCACCCCGACCGACCCCGAGGAGACGATTCCTGATGGCACTCGCACTGACCGTGGGCGTGCTCATCGGAGGCGGCGTGTTCATGATGCTGCGACGCGGCATGGTCCGCCTGATCATCGGCTTCGCCCTCCTCAGCCACGGGGTGAACCTGCTGATCATGTCCACCGGCGGCATCGACCGCCGCGGTGAGCCCCTCGGTTACTCCCCGGATCCGGCGACCACGGCGGACGCCCTGCCGCAGGCCTTCGTGCTGACGGCGATCGTCATCGCGTTCGCCATCACCATGTACATGCTCGTGCTCGCCGTGACCGGCGACGAGGACGACGACACCGATCTCGAGCTCACCGGCCGGGAGATGGAGACCCCTGACCTGATGGACGACCCCGCAGACAGCGCCGCGACGCACGGTGACGCCCCCACGGACCCGGATCCGGTGGGCACCCGCCCCGAGCGGCGCCCGGGGCGGGGTGGTCGCGCATGAGCGCGGACCTGATCCCGTTCTTCGTCATCGTCCCGCTGCTGGCCGCCGGTCTGCTGGTGCTCGCCGGCGGCTCCGGGCGGATCGGCAAGGCGGGGCTGCTCGCCGTCCTCGGGGCGGACGTGGTGTGGGCCGTGTGGCTCGTGGCCACCCTCCTGGACGGCGGCACCGTGCTGGCCCACCGGATCAGCGGCTGGCCCGCCGGCATCGCCATCCCCTTCGCGGCCGATCTGTTCACCGCCCTCATGCTCACCGCGACCGGCTTCGTGACCCTGGTCAGCTCCTGGTTCGGGGTGGTCTCGGGGCAGGCGGAGAAGCGCTACTTCGGCCCCCTGGTGCTCGTGCTCACGGCCGGCTTCAACGGAGCCCTGCTCACGGCGGACCTGTTCAACCTGTTCGTGTTCATCGAGGTCATGCTCGTGCCGTCCTACGCGCTGATCATCCTGGCCCACCGCGGCCGGGGACGGCTGATGCAGGTCACGTCCTCGCGGATCTACGTGAGCGTCAACCTGCTGGCCTCCACGATCTTCCTCGCGGGGGTGGGGCTCGTCTACGGCACGGCCGGCACCGTGAACCTCGCCGAGCTGGCGGGCCGGGCCGCGGAGTCCACCGCCGTGGCCGTGTCGGTCGCCGTTGCTCTCACCGCCCTGGCCGTGAAGGCGGCGGTGGTCCCCGTGCACGGGTGGCTGGCGCGCACCTACCCCTTCATGTCGCCCACCGTCACCGCCCTGTTCTCGGGGCTGCACACGAAGATCGCGGTCTACGCGATCTACCGGATCTACGCCGTGATCTTCGACGGCGCGGAGCAGTACCTGTGGATCGGGCTGGTGGTCTTCACCGTCTCGATGGTGGTCGGTGTGCTCGGCGCCGTGGGGGAGCGGGACGCGCGGGCGATCCTCGCCTACTCCACCGTGAGCCAGATCGGCTACATCCTGCTGGGCGTCGCCCTGTTCGGGGCCGCCGGACTCACCGCGGGCATCTTCTTCCTGCTGCACCACACGGTGGTGAAGGTGTCCCTGTTCCTGTCCACCGGTGCGGTGGAGATCGCCTACGGGCGGCAGCCGCTGGGCGAGGTCACGGGACTGCTGCGGCGGGAGCCGCTCACCGCCGTGGTGTTCTTCGCCGCCGCCATGTCCCTGACCGGCATCCCGCCGTTCTCGGGGTTCGTGGCCAAGCTGGCGCTGATCCTGGCCGCGTTCGAGGAGCAGCAGGTCGTGGTGGCCCTCGTGGCGGTCGGCGTCAGCCTGTTCACGCTCCTGTACCTGCTCAAGATCTGGGGGAAGATGTTCCTGGGGAATCCGGAGGACTCGTCGAGCGAGGTCGTCGCCGCGGTCGGCACGAAGGAGCGCCGCATCCCGGTGGGCCTCATCGCACCGGCCCTCGTCCTGGCGGTCGTCACCCTCGTCCTCGGTGTGGGCGGTGAGCTGCTGCTGGGCGTCGCCGCCACGGCGGCGGACGGGCTCGTGGACACCAGCGCGTTCGTGGAGGCGGTGGTGAACTCGTGAAGTGGTTGACCTGGCCGCTGCGCCTGATCGGCTTCCTGCTCTGGTACGCCTGGGAGCTGGTCCTCTCCAACGCCGCGGTGACCCGCGACGTGCTCACCCCGGGTCAGGGGTCCTCGCCCATCGTGGTCCGCTACCGGACCCGGTGCCGCAGCGAGTTCGAGACGGTCCTGCTCAGCGTGCTCATCACCCTGACCCCGGGGACGCTGACCCTGGCCACCGTGGCCCGGCCCCGGGAGGATGCGGACCAGCTCGCGTCCGACGGGGGCACGGGGGACGACGGGGCCGCCGGCACGGAGGAGTACGACATCTTCGTGCACGCCATGTACTCGGACGGACCGCAGGACGCCCGGTCGGGCCTGCAGGAGATGGAGACCCACATGCTGAACGGCATCCGACCGGGAGGGGCACCCCGATGATCGGCATCCTCTTCGGCGTGCTGGTGCTCGCCGCCTCCGTCCTCGTCGCCGGGGTGCGGATGTTCCGCGGACCCAACGACGCCAACCGGGCCATCGCCGCGGACCTGCTGTTCTTCTCCGTGGTGGGGCTCATCGCCCTGTTCGGCGTGCTGGCGATGAGCCCTCCGGTCTTCGACCTGGTCCTCATCGCCACCCTCGTGGGCTTCCTGGCGACCCTGTCCCTGGCCCGCGCACTGACCAAGGGGAGGCGATGACCGTGGACTTCGACCCGATCATGCACGACACCCTGTGGATGAGCGTGGTGGGGCAGGCGTTCATCGTCCTGGGCTCGCTGATCTTCCTCACCGCCACGGTGGGGATCATCCGGTTCCCCGACCTCTACACCCGGTCCTCGGCGATCGCCACGGCCGCGGGCCTCGGCGTCTCGTTCGTCCTCACCGGGGCGTTCTTCTTCCTGCCCGGCGTGGAGAACGCGGTGAAGCTGCTCGCCGCGGTGGTCCTGCAGCTCGTGACCTCGGCCGTGGGCAGCATGGCGCTGGCCCGGTCCGGGTACCTCATCGGCTCGGCCGTGTACTCCCCGACCCACCACAACGAGCTGGAGGAGCGCACCGGGGACGAGGCCGGACGCCCCGGCGAGGACGTCCGGCCGTGACCGGACGCGTGCACAGCGTCAACGTGGGACGCTCCGGGGTCAATCCCGCCCGGCCGAACCGTTCCACCGGCATCCACAAGCGCCCTGTGGACGGACCGGTGGAGGTCCGCGATCCGGGCCCCCGCAGGGGCGGTCTCGGCTCGGGCCTGGCCGGGGACTTCATCGGGGACGGCAAGTACCACGGCGGCACGGACCAGGCCGTGTACGCGTTCGCGCGCGAGGAGCTGGACTTCTGGGCGCAGGAGCTGGGGCGGGAGATCCCCGACGGCTCCTTCGGGGAGAACCTCACGCTCTCGGGCGTCGACGTCGACGACGCCCGGCTGGGCGACGTCTGGCGCATCGGCGGGGTGCTGCTGCAGGTCACGGACGCCCGCATCCCCTGCGGCACGTTCCGCGCGAGCATGGAGGTCCGCGGCTGGCTGCGCCGCTTCACGGAGCGGGGCCGCTCCGGGGCCTATCTCAAGGTCCTGGAGCCGGGCACGCTGCGGGCCGGTCTGCCGGTCGAGCTCGTCCGCCGCGCCGGGCACGGGGTGGGCGTGGCGGACGCCTTCCGGGCCCAGACCACGGAGCGGCACCGGATGCCGGAGCTGCTCCGGGCGGGGGAGGACCTGTGCGAGCAGCTCCGGCTGCGGGTCGAGAAGGAGCAGCGGGCGGCCGACCGGCGCGACGGCCGAGCCGCCACCGCCCTCAGTTGAGGGCTGCGCCCCGGTAGACCTGCGCGACCTGCTCCTCGGAGAGCCGGGTGTCGATCACGGTGGTGCCCTCCGGGTCGTCGCGCAGGAAACGGACGGGCCCGTGCGAGCCGGTCTCCAGGAGGAGCGCGGCGTCGGCGTCGTAGAGGGCCTCCACGGAGGTGCTGAAGCGCTCCCCCCGCACCGGGGTCACGGACAGCTCGAGCCGGGCGCGGACGCGGCCGCCGCCGGTCGCCGCGTCCGCCGCCGTGCTCCCGTCCGTGCGCCCGGCGGCGGACGCGTCCTGGGCGACCGGCTCGAGGGCGATCTCCCGGACGACGCCCACGCCGTGCTCCACGACGTTCGCCAGGCGGGCGCCCAGCCGGCCCTGCGCGGTGCTGAAGGCGCGCTTGAGCCGGGCCGTCCACCACAGGGCCGTGGCCACCAGCACCACGGCGACGAGGGCGAGGTAGAGCACCGAGCCGGACCGGGACCACTGCTGCCACAGCAGGACCACGGCGAGCGCGGTCAGCACCGGGACCACCAGCAGCAGCGACGTGCCCAGGCGCTCGCCCAGGGAGGGGCGGTCGGGCGCCCCGTCCTCGCCGGGAGCGGTGCGCAGCCGCCGCATGACCTGGACGTCGAAGTCGCGGTCGTCCGCGGGTACGGGCCGGGGCCAGGTGCCGAGGGAGTCCATGGGTTCCATTATGGGGCGCGCTCGGCGGACGCGTTCCCATGAGGCGTCAAGGATCGGCTCGTAGAATCGGGCCATGACCGAGACCCGATGGCTGTCCCCCGAGGAGCGCGAGGCCTGGCTGGCGCTCGTCTCCATCATGTTCACGCTGCCCGGCAGCATCGAGTCCCAGCTGCAGGCGGAGGCGGACCTCAGCCTGGCCGAGTACCTGGTGCTCGCGATGCTCTCGGAGGCCCCCGACCGGCGCCGGCGCATGTCGGACCTCGCGGCGGCCACCAACACCTCCCAGTCCCGGTTGTCCCGGATCGTCGCGCGTCTCGAGCGGGACGGCCTGGTGGTGCGCGCCGGCGGGGAGCAGGACAAGCGGGTGGTGCTCGCGGAGATCACCGACCGCGGCCTGGAGCGGGTCCAGCAGGTGGCCCCGGGGCACGTGGAGCACGTCCGGCGGACGGTGATCGACCGGCTGACGCCGGTGCAGGTCCAGCAGCTCGCGCTGATCGGCCGCATGGTCGACGACGCCGCGGCCGGCCCCACGGCCCGGGGACTGGCCTCGGACCAGCCGTGACACCGGGCCCCCTCCGCCCAAAAGCTTGACACGGAAAGTATCTGCCCCCTACTGTGGTGACATGTCCACAACACAGGTGCCGCAGCGCACGTCCTCCGTCCGTTCCTCCGCCCCCACCGTCCCCACCGCCGACTCCTCGGCCGCGACCCTCGGACTCACCGTCCTGCGCGTCGTCCTCGGCACCACGTTCCTCCTGCACGGCTGGCAGAAGGTCACCGAGTGGACCGTCGCCGGCACCCAGGCCTCCTTCGCCCAGATGGGCGTCCCGGCGGCCGAGCTCGCCGCGCCCCTCGCGGCCGTCCTCGAGCTCGTGGGCGGGCTGATGCTCCTCCTGGGGCTCGGCACCCGCGTGGTCGCCGCCCTGCTCGCCCTGACCATGCTGGGCGCCCTCGTGCTGGTGCACCTTCCCGCGGGGTTCTTCGCCGCCGACGGCGGGATCGAGCTCGTCCTGCTCCTCGCCGCCGCGTCCGTCCTCTTCGTCCTGGCCGGTGCCGGCCGCTGGTCGCTGGACCACCTGGTCGCGGCGCGGCGCCGCGGGTCCGCCCGGGCCTGACCCCTCCCGCGCCGGAGCGACCCGCCCCCGCCCGCAGCATCCTGCGGCGCGGGGGCCCGTCGTCGTCCGGCGCTCCGTCGGCGGGCCGCGGCGGGCGGGCGCGGACGTGTCGGCGCGGCCGCGTAAAATCGGTGGCGGCGCGGCGCGCACGACCACCACGGTGCCGCGTCTGGTGCAGCGCGGGCGATCCCCGCAGATCGGGGTTGGCCGCATGAGCATGCAGAACTCGCCGTACATGGTGCTGTGGCGCACCGTCCAGGGCCAGGACGTCAAGGACCGGAAGATCGACCGGGGCACGCTCCGGCGCATCGTCGTCTTCGCGCGCCCGCACAAGACCAGGCTCACGGTGTTCCTGGTGATCTCGGTGCTCACGGCGCTGCTGGGCGTGGTCACCCCGATCCTGGCCGGCGACGTGGTCCGTGCGATCAACGCCGGGGACGCGGTCTCCGTGGTGGTATGGCTCGCGGTGGCCATCGCCGCCGTGGCGGTCGTGGACGCGGGGCTGAGCATCCTCAACCGGTGGCTCTCCTCTCTGATCGGCGAGGGGCTCATCCTGGACCTGCGCACCGCCGTCTACGACCACGTGCAGCGGATGCCGATCGCCTTCTTCACCCGCACGCGCACCGGGGCCCTGGTCTCCCGGCTCAACAACGACGTCATCGGCGCCCAGCGGGCGTTCTCCAACACGCTCTCCGGCGTGGTGAGCAACATCGTCTCCCTGATCCTGACCGTCGTCGTCATGGTCTCGATCTCGTGGCAGGTCACCGCGCTGTCCGTGCTGCTGCTGCCGATCTTCCTGGTCCCGGCCCGGGCCATGGGCGGGCGCCTGGCGAACCTCCAGCGGGAGGCGGCCCAGCACAACGCGTCCATGTCCACGCAGATGACCGAACGGTTCTCCGCCGGCGGCGCCACCCTGGTCAAGCTCTTCGGCCGGCCCGACGCCGAGGCCGCCGAGTTCGCCCGCCGTGCCGGCCGCGTCCGGGACATCGGCGTGCGGGTGGCGATGCTGCAGACCGTGTTCGTCACGGCCCTGACGCTGGTCTCGGCGCTCGCCCTGGCGCTCGTCTACGGGCTCGGCGGCGCGCAGGCGATCCTCGGCAACCTGGACGCCGGCGCGGTCGTGACCCTCGCCCTGCTCCTCACCCGGCTGTACACCCCGCTGACCATGCTCGCGAACGCCCGGATGGACGTCATGAGCGCCGTGGTGAGCTTCGAGCGGGTCTTCGAGATCCTCGACCTCGTCCCCCTGATCCAGGAGCGGCCCGGGGCCCGGTCGCTGCCCGCCGGGCCCGCGTCGGTGGAGTTCGACGACGTCCGGTTCGCCTACCCCTCCGCCGAGGAGGTCTCGCTCGCCTCGCTCGAGGACGTCGCGGTGCTCGACACCAGGGGCGGCGAGGAGGTGCTGCACGGCGTGGGCTTCACCGTCCTGCCGGGGCAGACGGTGGCCCTCGTGGGGTCCTCCGGCGCGGGCAAGTCGACGATCGCCCAGCTCGTGGCCCGGCTCTACGACGTCACCTCGGGAGCCGTCCGGATCGGGGGCACGGACGTGCGGGACGCCATCTTCGCCTCGCTGCGGGAGACCATCGGGATGGTGACCCAGGACGGGCACCTGTTCCACGAGTCGATCCGGGACAACCTCGCCCTGGTGAAGCCGGAGGCCACGGACGAGCAGCTGTGGGACGCCCTGGCCCGGGCCCGCATGGAGCACGTGATCCGTGCCCTCCCGGACGGGCTGGACACCGTGGTGGGCGAGCGCGGCTACCGGCTCTCCGGCGGCGAGCGGCAGCGGCTGACCATCGCCCGCCTGCTGCTCGCGGCCCCGCGCGTGGTGATCCTCGACGAGGCCACCTCGGCGCTGGACTCCACCAACGAGGCCTACGTCCAGGCGGCACTGGGCGAGGCGATGGAAGGGCGCACCGCCCTGGTCATCGCCCACCGGCTCTCGACCATCCGCTCCGCCGACCAGATCCTGGTGGTCGAGGACGGCCGGATCGTGGAGCGGGGCCGGCACGCCGAGCTCCTCGCCGTGAGCGGGCGCTACGCGGAGCTCTACGAGACGCAGTTCGCGGACCAGGAGGTCTGACCGGTGCTCGACGACGCCGTGGCGCGCCTCGGCGTGGACGCCCCGGGGGCGCTGGCGGTGGTGGCCTCGGCCGTGGGGATCTACCTGGCGTTCCTGCTCATGGTGCGGGTCCTCGGGCAGCGCGTGCTGTCCCGGCTGTCGACCTTCGACGCGGTCGTGGTGGTCATGCTCGGTGCCGTGGCCGGGCGCGCGGTCCTGGGGGACACGCCCACGCTCGCCGCGGGCGTGCTGGGGCTCGGCACGCTGTTCGCGCTCGAGGCGGGCTTCGGCCGGCTCCGCGCGGGGATCCGCGTGTCGGCGCTGATGAACAACCGGGCGGTGCTGCTGATGGCCGGCGAGCGGGTCCTGGAGGCCAACCTCCGCCGGGTCCACGTGGTGGAGTCCGAGCTCTTCGGCGCGCTGCGGGGCGCCGGTGTGCGCAGCCCCGACGAGGTCGCGTGCGTGGTCTTCGAGGCCGCCGGCACGATCAGCGTCCTCCGGCGCGGCACGCCGGTCGACCCCCGGCTGCTCGAGGGCGTCCGGGACGCCCACCTGGTCCCGGCGGACCTCCTGCGGGAGCCGGGCCGGGGCTGAGGACCGCGCACGGCGTCACGGGGTGGCCCGACCGAGCTCGGTCACCACCTCGCCGGTCGCGGTCGAGTCGTCGCGCAGCATCCAGCCCATGCGCTTGTGGGTCCGCACCCCCACGTCGGACTCGACCACCTGGACCCCCGGCGCGGCGGCCTGCAGTTCCGCCTCCACGTCGAAGATGTCCCCGGGGGTGCGCAGCCAGAGCAGGAAGGTGAGGTTGGTGTCGCCCGTGGTCGAGGCGCACAGGCGCAGCGTCCGGTGGGAGCGCAGGCAGCGTACGGCCGCCTCGAGCTGCGCCGGCGGCACCCGGACGTACCACTGGCAGGACACCGGGTAGCCGGAGTGCTGCTGGGCCAGTTCGCAGCGGAGAGCCACGAGGCCGGTCTCGAGCGCCTGGCGCAGGTGCCGGGCGGCCGTCGTCGGGTGGGTCCCGGTCGCGGCGGCGATCTGCGCGGCGGTGGCCCGCCCGTCGGCCTGGAGCACGGCCGTCATCTCCTCGAGGTGGGCGGGGACGGCGCCGTGCGGGCGGTGCGCCTCCGAGCGCAGGGTGCTCACGCGGCGCTGCTGCTCCGGGGACAGCACGTCCAGGCGCCAGCTGCTGCCGATGGCGTGGAGCCGGGTGGCCACCGTGAGCTGGGCCCGCAGGATCGCCGGATCGGCGCGCACCAGCGGCAGCACGTCCCGGGTCATCTGCTCCCAGCTGCGGGTGAGGACGGTGAGCCGGACGTCCCAGGCGCGCGCGGACTCCTCCACGGTGCCGATCTCCGGGACGGCGCACAGCCGCTCCAGCACCTCCGCCCGGCGGCCCGGGCGGCACTCGAGGCCGATGAAGGTCGCGCAGCCCTGTGTGCCGGAGGTGCCCAGGTGGGCGGTGACCCAGCTGCGGCCGTCGGCCCGGAGCCGGTCCCAGCGGGCGGCCAGCGTGGTGGGGTGGCGGCCGAGCGCGGCCCCCAGCTGGGTCCAGGACGCCCGCGGCGCGATCTGCAGGGCGTGCACGAGCTCGAGGTCCTCCGGGGGCAGCTCCATGCTCATTCCTTCGGTCGAGAGTGCATTTGCTGCAGTTTATCGAAGATGTCCGGTGACAGTGATCGGCGTCACGTCACGCTCGGAGCAGAGATCCGCCGGCGACGGACTCCTCGTGGCCCCGCCTCTCGTTCCCCGCCGATCCGACCACCTCCGGGAGTTCCCATGAACCTGCGCACCGCTGTCGACGGCGCCTCCACCGACATCCTGTCCGTGGCCAACCTGCCCGTGCTGTGGATCTGCGCCCTCGGCGTCTTCGCCGTCATCGTCGTGCAGACCGTCATCTACGTCCGGGCCGCCCGTGTGGCGGCTCCCGCCGCCGGGGTGAGCCCGGCGGAGCTGAGGACCTCCTTCCGTGCCGGGGCGGTCTCGGCGATCGGGCCGTCCCTGGCGGTGGCCCTGGTGGCCGTCGCGCTGCTGACCGTCTTCGGCGCTCCCGCCGTGCTGGTGCGGATCGGGCTGATCGGGTCGGTGTCCTTCGAGACCGGTGCGGCCAGCATCGCCGCGGGCACCATGGGGGCCGACCTGGGCGGCCCGACCTACACGCAGGGCGTCTTCGCCGTGGCGTTCATGGCGATGAGCCTGGGCGGGGCGATGTGGATGCTCGCCACGCTGGTCCTCACCCCGCTGCTCAAGCGCGGCGACGTCAGCCTGCGCAAGGTCAACCCCGCCGTGATGACCGTGGTCCCCGGGGCGGCCCTGCTCGGGGCGTTCTTCGCCCTCGGGCTCGGGGAGCTGCCGAAGTCGGGCAACCACGTGGTGGCCTTCCTCGCCTCCGCGGCCGTGATGGCGGTGTGCCTGGGCATCGCCAAGGCCCTCCGGGCGCAGTGGATCCGCGAGTGGGCGCTGGGCATCGCCATCCTGACCGCGCTGGTCGTCACCTACGCCACCGTCGGCGCCGGTGTCTTCCCGACCGCCTGAGACCGTCCCCGAGCCCGTGCCCGAGACCGTGCGTCAGACCCACCGAAGGACTTCTGCCATGACCACCGTGAACCCCGCCGCCGTCCCCGCCCTGGAGCAGTTCGACGCGACCACCGCCCGCTGGGGCCGGCTGACGATGATCGCCGGGCTGCTCTTCGCCCTGGCCGGCCCCGCCTACCTCGTGCTCTTCTCCGGCCTGGACGTGGACCAGGCCCGGATCTGGACCGCCCTGCTGGCCATCGCCGGCACCTTCGGGGTGCTCTGGATCGTGGAGCCGCTGACCTACTACCCGATCCTGGGCCAGGCCTCGATGTACCAGGCCTTCATGATCGGCAACATCTCCAACAAGCTGCTGCCCTCGGCGCTGATCGCCCAGTCCGCCATCGGCGCGAAGCCCGGCACCCGCCGCGGGGAGCTGGCGGCGGTGATGGCCATCAGCGGAGCGGCCATGGTGCACCTGGTCTCGCTGCTCGTCCTGGTCGGTCTCCTGGGCTCCTGGCTGGTGAGCGTCGTGCCCGCCGACGTCGTCGCCGTGGTCCAGACCTACATCCTGCCGTCGGTGCTGGGCGCGGTGCTCGTGCAGGCCGTCGTCTCGACCCGCAACCTGCGGATGACGGTGACCGCCGGCGTCGTCGCCGCGGCCGTCGTGTTCCTGCTGGTGCCGACCGTGCCCACCCTGGCATTCTTCGGCACCGCCATCGCGGTGATCGCCACCGCTGTGCTGGCATGGTTCCTGCGCGACAGGTCGGCCGAGGCCGATCCCGTCGCGCCCCAGCCGGAGGCCTCCTCCGACGACCTCCGCATCGGCTAGCACCGTTCTCCCGAAAGGACCCCGCACCATGAGCACCACCACGGACCTCCAGCTGACCGACGACCTGCGCCGGCGGATGCACCTGCTGTACCGCGAGCTGCACGCCCACCCGGAGCTGTCCATGCAGGAGCACGCCACCGCGGCCCTGCTCGAGCAGCGGCTCACCGCCCTGGGCATCGAGAACTTCCGCTGCGGCGGCACCGGGGTGGTCGGGGTGCTGCGCAACGGGGGCGGGCCCACGGTGGCCTTCCGCGCCGACACCGACGGCCTGCCCCTGGCCGAGGACACCGGTCTGGACTACGCCAGCACCGCCACCGGGCGGCTGGAGGACGGCACCGAGGTCCCCGTGATGCACGGGTGCGGCCACGACACGCACATGGCCGCCCTGCTGACGGCCGCCGAGCTGCTGGCCGGCGCGCGGGAGGCCTGGGCCGGGACCGTGGTGCTCGTGTTCCAGCCCGGGGAGGAGACCGCCGCCGGCGCCCGGGCGATGCTCGAGGACGGGCTGTGGGAGCGGGCGCCGCTGCCGGAGGTCGTCCTCGGCCAGCACGTGATGCCCTCCCGGGCCGGCACGGTCAGCTGGGCTGCGGGGGACGTCATGGCGATGGCCGACTCCTGGCGGGTCACCGTCCACGGCAAGGGGGCCCACGCGTCCCAGCCGCAGGACGCCACCGACCCGATCGTGCTCGGGGCGCACATGATCACCCGGATCCAGACCATCGTCTCCCGCGAGATCGACGCGCGCCGGGCCGCGGTGGTCACCGTGGCGACCTTCCACGGCGGGCTCAAGGAGAACATCATCCCGGCCTCGGCCGAGTTCACGCTCAACGTGCGCACCTTCGACCCCGCCGTCCGGGACCACGTCCTGGGGGCCCTGCGGCGGATCATCGCCGCGGAGGCGGCGGCCTCGGGGGCCCCGGAGCCCACCATCGAGGAGCTCTCGGCCTTCCCCCGCAACTACAACGACCCGGCGGCCACCGCTGCTCTCGTCGAGCGCTTCCGCGAGGTGCTGGGGGAGGACAACGTGGTGGAGGTCGAACCGATGATGGGCTCGGAGGACTTCGGGGCCCTCGGCGCGGCGATCGGGGTGCCCTCGGTGTTCTGGATGTTCGGCGGCCACGACGGAGCCGTCCTCGAGGGGGAGGGACCCGTGCCGGTGAACCACTCGCCGTTCTTCGCCCCGGCGATCGAGCCGACGCTCTCCACCGGGGTGCGGACCGCCCTCACCGCGATCCTCTCCCGCGTGGGCGGCTGACCCCTCCCGGGTCCCTGTCTGGGGGTCAGGGGATGATGTGCTCGGCCCGGTAGCGGTCGAAGAGGCCGGTGAAGCAGTCCCGGGTGCGGCGGTAGCCGGTGAACCCGGCCAGCCGGCTCTTGCTCATGTCGGCGACCACCTCGATGGGCCGGCCGAGGTCGGCGTCGGTGTGCCACCAGGAGGCCACGCGGGCGAGGTCGGGCTCCGCGAGCCCGTGCTCGGCGACGATCCGGGCCCAGACGTCCTCGGCGCCGCGCATCTGCTGCTCCAGCGGCCGCGGTGCGTCCTGGTAGCCCTCCCACTCGAGTCCGAACCAGTCGGCCAGCGCCGGCCACATCCGGCGCCAGCGGAAGACGTCGCCGTTGACCACGTTGTAGGCCTCGTTGCCGGCGGCCTCCTCGGTGGCGGCCCAGACCATGTGCTCGGCCAGCAGGGACCCGTCGGTCATGTCGGTCAGGCTGTTCCACTGGACCTCGGAGCCGGGGAACACGAACGGGCGGCCCGTCTCCCGGCAGATCGCCGCCTGCGCGGCCAGGGTCAGCCCCATGTTCATGGCGTTGCCCACCGCGTGGCCGATGACCGTGTGCGCCCGGTGCACGGACCAGCGGAAGCCCTGGCGGCCGGCGGCCGCCCAGAGCTCGTCCTCCTGGGCGTAGTAGAAGTTCTCCACCGGCAGGCGCGGCTCCTCCTCGAGAAAGGGGGTGTCGGGCATGTCCCCCTTGCCGTAGGCCTCGAAGGGGCCCAGGTAGTGCTTGAGCCCGGTCATCAGCGCCACGTGCTCCACCGGGGCGTGGGCCAGGGCGGCCAGGAGGTTGCGGACCATCCCGGCGTTGACCTCGATGTTCTCCTTCTCGGTGTTCTGGCGGGACCAGGCGGTGAAGAACACGTGCGTGGGCCGCTCCCCGGCCAGGGCCGCGGCCAGGCTCTCCGGGGAGCGGAGGTCGGCGCCGAGGTGCCGGGCCGAGCTGCCGGGGACGGGGTTGCGGGAGAGGGCGAGCACGTCCCAGTCCTCGGTGCGGGTCAGCTGCTCGACGATCGCCGAACCGGCGATGCCGCTGGCCCCCACCACCAGGGCGGTGGGACGCTGCGGGGAACGGGTGTCCTGGGCGGGGGCTGTCACGGTGCGGTCTCGTCTCCTCGGTGGGTGCCAACGCTGCTCGCCGGTCCGCACGGACACGACCGTCCGGGCCGACGGGTTCAGCGTCTCACGGTCAGCACTCCACGACGTTCACGGCGAGTCCGCCCAGGGCGGTCTCCTTGTACTTGTGGCTCATGTCTCTGCCGGTCTCGCGCATGGTCACGATGACCTCGTCGAGGCTGACCCGGTGGGTGCCGTCGCCCCACATCGCCATCTTGGCGGCGTTGATCGCCTTGGCCGCGGCGATCGCGTTGCGCTCGATGCAGGGGATCTGCACCAGTCCGCCGATGGGGTCGCAGGTCAGCCCGAGGTTGTGCTCCATGGCGATCTCCGCGGCGTTCTCCACCTGGGCCGGGGTCCCGTCCAGGACCTCGGCGAGGCCGGCGGCGGCCATCGAGGAGGCGGAGCCGACCTCGCCCTGGCACCCCACCTCGGCCCCGGAGATCGAGGCCTGCTCCTTGTAGAGCACCCCGACCGCCCCGGCCGTGAGCAGGAAGCGGACCACGATGTCCCGCCGGGCGGCCGCGAGCGCCTCGGGGCCCTCCGCGGCGGCGGCGCGGGCGGCGGGGGAGTAGTGGGTGGCGTAGAACAGCACCGCCGGGATGATGCCGGCCGCCCCGTTGGTGGGGGCGGTGACCACGCGTCCGCCGGAGGCGTTCTCCTCGTTGACCGCCAGGGCCACGAGGTTCACCCACTCCGGCCAGAAGCCCGGGTCCCGGTCCGGGTCCTCGGTGCGCAGGCGCCGGTGCCACTCGGGGGCGCGGCGGGCCACGTTCAGCCCGCCCGGCAGCGGGCCGGTGCGCCGGAGGCTGGAGTCCTTGCACTCCTCCATCACAGTCCAGATGTGCAGCAGCTGCTGCCGGATCTCGTCCTCGTCGCGCCAGGTCCGCTCGTTGGCCAGCATCACCCCGCTGATCGGCAGGCCGGTGCGCTCGCAGTGGGCCAGCAGCTGTGCGGCGGTGCGGAAGGGGTGGGGCACCTGGGCGCTGGCGGCGTCCAGCTCGGCCGCGGCGGCGCCCTCCTGGCCCTCGCGGACGATGAAGCCGCCGCCCACGGAGAACCAGGTCTCGTCGGCCAGCACGGCGCCGGAGGCGTCCAGGGCCTGGAAGCGCATGCCGTTGGTGTGCCGCTCCAGGACGGTCAGCGGGTGCTGCACCATGTCCTCGACCCGGTAGGGGAGGTCCTTGCGCTGCCCGAGGGCCGCGCACAGCCGCAGCGTCCCGGTCTCGGCGAGGTCGGCGAGCCGCTCGTCCACCTCGGCGGGCAGCACGGTCTCGGGGTCGTAGCCCTCCAGGCCGAGCAGGATCGCGGTGAAGGTGCCGTGGCCCCGGCCGGTCGCGGCCAGCGACCCGTAGACGTCCACGCGCAGGTCCGCGGTGAGCTCCAGCAGCCCGTCCCCGGTCAGGGTCTCGGCGAAGCGCCGTGCGGCGCGCATGGGGCCGACGGTGTGGGAGCTCGAGGGGCCGATGCCCACGGTGAACAGTTCGAAGACGCTGATGGCCATGACGGTGATGCTCCAAAGGAGGTGGTGCCCCGGTGCGGGGCGGTGGTGGGTGGAACGGTCGTGGTGCGGGCCGGGACCCGGCCCGCACCACGGTCCTCGACGGTACCCGGGCGCGGCCGGTGCTCAGGCCTGGTCCTCCTGGGCCTGCTCGTACTGCTCCGCGGTGAGCAGCTCGCCCTCGTCGGTGACCTCGACGGTGAACAGCCAGCCGTCCCCGTACGGGTCGGAGTTCACCAGCCCGGGCTCGTCGACGACGGCCGCGTTGACGTCCACCACCGTGCCGGAGACCGGGGCGAAGAGCTCGGAGACGGACTTGGTGGACTCCACCTCGCCGCAGACCTCGCCGGCGGTCACGGTGGAACCGGCCTCGGGCAGGTCGAGGTAGACGACGTCGCCGAGGGCGTCGACGGCGACCGCGGACAGGCCGACCTTCACGGGGGAGGACTCGTCCACCCACTCGTGCTCGGCGGAGTAGCGCAGGTGGGACGGGATGTTGCTCATGATCGAGAACCTTTCAGCAGGAGGGGAGGACGACGGGTGGTGGAACGGGCTGCCGGAGCCGGCCGGGTCACTGCCCGCGCCGGTAGAACGGCAGGGACACGACCTCGAACGGGACCGGCTTGCCGCGCAGGTCGACCTGCACCTCGGTGCCGGGCTCGGCGTGCGCGTTGTCGACGTAGGCCATGGCGATGGGGTAGCCGAGGGTCGGGCTGAGCGCCCCCGAGGTGACCTCGCCGACGACCTCGCCGTCCACGCTGATCGGGTAGTGGCCGCGGGCCGCGCGCCGGCCCTCGCCCCGCAGGCCGACCAGCTTGCGGTCCGTCCCGGCGCCCCTGCGGGCCTCCAGGGCCGTGCGGCCCACGAAGTCCTCCTCCTTCTTGAAGGAGACGACCGGGCCGAGACCGGCCTCGTAGGGGGTGAGGTCCAGGGTGAGCTCCTGGCCGTAGAGCGGCATCCCGGCCTCCAGGCGCAGGGAGTCGCGGCAGGCGAGGCCGCAGGGGACGAGCCCGTGGCCCTGCCCGGCCTCCAGGAGCTTCCGCCACAGGGACACCGCCTGGGCGTCGGGCACGTAGAGCTCGAACCCGTCCTCCCCGGTGTAGCCGGTGCGGGCGAGCAGCACGTCGGTCCCGGCGACGGTGACCGGCGCGGCCGAGTAGTACTTCAGCTCGGCGACCAGCTCCTGCTGCTCGGCGGGGACGAGCTCCTGCAGGATCGCCTGCGCGGCGGGGCCCTGGACGGCGACCAGCGAGGTGTCGGCGGACTCGTCGGCCACGGTGACGTCGAAGCCGGCGGCCCGCTCCTGGAGGGCGGCGAGCACGGTCGGCGCGTTGCCGGCGTTGGGCACCACCAGGTACTCCTGCTCGGCCAGCCGGTAGCTGATCAGGTCGTCGATGATCCCGCCCTCGGGGGTGCAGATGAGGGAGTACTTGGCCCGGCCCACGGCGATGGCGGCGAGGTTGCCCACCAGGGCCGTGTTCAGGAAGGCCGCCGCGTCCGGGCCGGTCACCCGGATCTCCCCCATGTGGGAGAGGTCGAACAGACCGGCGGCGGTGCGCACGGCGCGGTGCTCGGCCAGCTCTGAGCCGTACTTCAGGGGCATGTCCCAGCCGCCGAAGTCGGTGAAGGACGCCCCCAGCGCGGCGTGCTCGTCGTGCAGGGCGGTGTGGCGGGAGGTGGTGCTGACGCTCATGTCGTGCCTTTCGTGGCGGTGCGGTGCCGGATCAGTTCTCGAAGGCCTCGGGGGCCGGGCAGGAGCAGATCAGGTTGCGGTCCCCGGCGGCGCCGTCGATGCGGCCCACCGGCGGGAAGTACTTGTCCTGGCGCAGCTCCGGGACGGGGAAGGCGCCCTGCTCGCGGGGATAGCGGCGGTCCCAGTCGCTCGCGGCCACGACCTCGGCGGTGTGCGGGGCGTGGCGCAGGGGGCTGTCCTCGGCGCTGAGCTCACCGCGGGCGACCTGCTCGATCTCCTCGCGGATGGTGGTCATCGCGGTGATGAACCGGTCGATCTCGGCGAGGTCCTCGGACTCGGTCGGCTCGACCATCAGTGTCCCGGCCACCGGGAAGGAGAGGGTCGGGGCGTGGAACCCGAAGTCGATCAGCCGCTTGGCCACGTCCTCGGCGGTCACCTTGGTGCGGGCCGTGAGCGATCGCAGGTCCAGGATGCACTCGTGGGCGACCAACCCGTTGTTGCCGGTGTAGAGCACCGGGTAGTGCTCGTCGAGCGCGGCGGCGACGTAGTTCGCCGTCAGGAGCGCGGTCTGCGTGGCCCGGGTGAGGCCGTCGCCGCCCATCATCGCGATGTAGGCCCAGGAGATCGGCAGCACGCCGGCCGAGCCGAACATCGTGGCGGAGATCGGCGCGCCGGACTCCCCGTCCGCCTCGGCGCGGGTGGCGTCGCCGGGCAGGAAGGGGGCCAGGTGCGCGGCCACCGCCACGGGGCCCACGCCGGGCCCGCCGCCGCCGTGCGGGATGCAGAAGGTCTTGTGCAGGTTCAGGTGGGAGACGTCCCCGCCGAACTTCCCCGGCTGGGCCAGCCCGACCAGGGCGTTGAGGTTGGCCCCGTCGAGGTACACCTGCCCGCCGGCGGCGTGGACGGCGTCGCAGACCTGGCGCACGTCGGCGTCGTAGACCCCGTGGGTGGAGGGGTACGTGATCATGATGGCGGCCAGCTGGTCGCGGTGGGCCTCGATCTTCGCCTCGAGGTCGGCGTGGTCGATCGTGCCGTCGGTGGCCGTCTTCACCACGACGACCTTCATGCCGGCCAGGACCGCGGAGGCGGCGTTGGTGCCGTGGGCCGAGGCGGGGATGAGGCACACGGTGCGCTGCTCCTCGCCGCGGGACCGGTGGTAGCCGCGGATGGCCAGCAGGCCCGCCAGCTCGCCCTGGGAACCGGCGTTGGGCTGGAGGGACACGGCCGCGTAGCCGGTGATCTCCTCCAGGCGGCCCTCCAGGTCGGCGATCAGCTCGCGCCAGCCGGTGGTCTGGTGGGCCGGGGCCAGCGGGTGGATCGAGGCGAACTCGGGCCAGCTCATGGCCGCCATCTCGGCGGTGGCGTTGAGCTTCATGGTGCAGGAGCCCAGCGGGATCATCGTCCGGTCCAGGGCCAGGTCCCGGTTCTCCAGGCGCCGCAGGTAGCGCAGCATCTGCGTCTCGGAGCGGTGGGTGGAGAACACCGGGTGGGTGAGGAACTCCGTGGTGCGCCGCAGCCCGGCGTCCAGCTCCGGGCCGCGCGGCCCGGCGGCGACCGCCGCGGCGGCGTCCGCCACGCCGAAGGCCTCGGCGACGAGCACGAGGTGCTGCTCCGTGGTCGCCTCGTCGCAGGAGATCCCCACGTGGTCGGCGTCGACGAGCCGCAGGTTCACGCCGCGGCCCTCGGCCGCGCGGACCACCTGCTCCGCCCGGCCGGGGACCCGCACGGTGAGGGTGTCGAAGAACT
This sequence comes from Kocuria sp. WN036, assembly GCF_002287015.1. Taxonomy (NCBI): domain Bacteria; kingdom Bacillati; phylum Actinomycetota; class Actinomycetes; order Micrococcales; family Micrococcaceae; genus Kocuria; species Kocuria sp. WN036. The sequence goes on along the minus strand of NZ_NSKF01000002.1, from coordinate 83,745 downwards.
GCTCCGCGACGAGCTCGTGGCCGGCGCCCTGCAGCACGGTGGCCAGGGTGCGGGCGAGGCCGTGCACGCGCCGGGCGATGGCCTTCAGCCCCTCCGGGCCGTGGTAGACGGCGTACATGCCGGCCACGACGGCCAGCAGCGCCTGAGCGGTGCAGATGTTGGAGGTGGCCTTCTCCCGGCGGATGTGCTGCTCGCGCGTCTGCAGCGCCAGGCGGTAGGCGGCCCGTCCCGTGGCGTCCTTGGAGACGCCCACCAGGCGGCCGGGCAGGTTCCGCTCCAGGCCGGAGCGCACCGCCATGTAGGCGGCGTGCGGGCCGCCGAAGAACAGGGGGACCCCGAAGCGCTGGGAGGAGCCCACCGCGATGTCCGCGCCCTGCTCGCCGGGCGGGGTGATCAGGGTCAGGGCCAGCAGGTCGGCCGCGACCGTGACCATCGCCCCGCGCTCCTTGGCCTCGGCGATCACCGCGGCGTGGTCGACGACCCGCCCGGAGACCCCGGGCTGCTGCAGGACCACGCCGGTGATCTCGCCCTCGGGCAGGCCCGCCGTCAGATCGGCGACCTGCACGGCGAAGCCCAGCGCCTCGGCGCGGGCCAGCACCACGGCCAGGGTCTGCGGCAGGATGTCGGCGTCGACCACGATCGCGCCGTTGCCGCGGGCCTTGTTGGCCCGGCGCATGAGGAGCACGGCCTCGACCACCGCCGTGGCCTCGTCCAGCAGCGAGGCGTTGGCCACCGGCAGCCCCGTGAGGTCGGAGACCATGGTCTGGAAGTTCAGCAGCGCCTCGAGGCGGCCCTGGGAGATCTCGGGCTGGTAGGGGGTGTAGGCGGTGTACCAGCCCGGGGACTCCAGCACGTTGCGCAGGATCACCGGGGGCGTGTGGGTGTCGTAGTAGCCCTGCCCGATCATCTGCACGGCCGTGGTGTTGCGGTCCGCGAAGGCGCGCAGCTGCTCGAGCACCTCCTGCTCGCTGAGCGCCGCGGGCAGGTCCAGAGGGGTGTTCTGCCGGATGTCGGCGGGCACGGCGGCGTCCGCCAGGTCGTCGAGGCTGGTGCGGCCCACGCGGGCGAGCATGGTCCGGACGGCGTCGGAGCCGGCACCGATGTGCCGGTCGGCGAAGACGGTGGTCGGGGACGTGGTGGCGAGCTGGATCGTCATGAGGAACTCCCGGGTGCTGCACGCCAGGGCGGCGTGGATCGGTTCGAGTTCCTCCCCGCTCTGTCTGGGACCTGAGAGATTCCGCGGCCGTGGAGCCGCTTGCACCGTCGGTGAGTCCGGCGACGCGCGCCGGGCTGCTTTCCAGAGTTGCCGATCCGTGGTGGTACGGGGGCCTGAGAGTTTCCTGGGGAGGAATTGCTCCTACGGCGCCCGCCGGTCCGAGTGCACCGGCGGGACTCTCCCACCACAGCTCATGGGCGTCTTCTGCTCCTAGGATAGCCGGAGCCGGAAAGAGGTGTCCACCGTCACGCGGGGAACCCCGGCCGTGCCGGGGGAGCCGCCCGGCGGATCGGCCCGGCGGCTCAGCTCTTGAGGGACCAGAAGCGGCGGTCGCGGTCCCACTGCACCGTGCCGCCGTGGGCCTTGCGGAACTCCGCGAGGACCTCCTTGCTGATCCCGGTGTGCCCGTTCTCCAGGGTCCGGACCCACTCGGGGCCGAAGGTCCCGGGGATGTCCTGGACGGCCTGGTCCTGGGACAGTCGTCCCTCGGTCCGGATGCGGTCGATCATCCAGGTGGCGATGTCCTGTGCGCTCGTCATGATCCGAGCCTACGCGGCTCCGCACCCGTCGCCGGCACGGGGCCGGACCTCAGGCCAGCTGCACCACGGTGCGGGCGTCCGCGTCCCAGCGGCGCAGCGCCACGGCGCGCAGCGGCTCGGGGTGCGGGGCCAGGACGTCGAGCGCGGCGGCCACCTGCTCCGGGCGCATCCGGCGCGCCAGGGTGATGTGCGGCGTCCAGGCCCCGGGGAAGGAGGTGCGCGCCTGCCCGGGGACCGAGCCCACGGCGTCGCAGACCCGCCGGTGCAGCTCGAGCAGCTCGGGGGTGGTCACGACCTGGCGGACCACCACGTAGCCGCCGCGGCCCGGGCCGAACAGCAGCACGCCCGCGCTGGTCAGCGGCAGGTCCACGAACCCGGCGGCCGCGGCGACCCGCTCGTCGACCCCCGGCACGGTCTCCGGGGCCAGGGACGGGGCGGCCACCAGGGTGATGTGGGGACGGTTGGACTCGGAGCGGTGCCGGCCGGAGCTGGGCAGTCCCGCCTCGGCCAGCCGGTCCCAGTCCGCGCGCACGGCCGCCTCGGCGTCCTCGCCGAGCAGCAGCTCCAGGCTGTGCACCGTCCACCTCCTCGCGCGTCGGCCGGCGGTCCCGCGGGATCCGGCTCCGGTGGACGCGAGTCTAGCGGGGCGTCCGCCGTGCTTGCCTATACTGGCCGGACGGCAACGGGAGGATCTCCATGACCGACATCGCGATCCGTTTCGAGGGCGCCGGCAAGACGTACCCGGACGGGACCACGGCCGTCGCGGCCCTCGACCTCGAGATCCCCCGCGGGTCCCTCACCGTGTTCGTGGGACCCTCCGGCTGCGGCAAGACCACCTCCCTGCGGATGATCAACCGCATGGTGGAGCCCACCTCCGGCTCCGTCACGGTCGAGGGTCGTGACGTCACGTCCGTGCCCGCCCACGAGCTGCGCCGCTCCATGGGCTACGTCATGCAGCAGTCGGGCCTCCTGCCGCACCGGACCGTGGTGGACAACATCGCGACCGTCCCGCGGCTCAACGGCGTGCCGAGGAAGCAGGCGCGGGAGCGGGCCCGCGAGCTGCTGAGCACCGTGGGGCTCGCCGAGGCCCTGGGCTCCCGCTACCCCTCCCAGCTCTCGGGCGGTCAGCAGCAGCGCGTGGGCGTGGCCCGGGCGCTCGCCGCCGACCCGCCGGTCCTGCTCATGGACGAGCCGTTCTCCGCCGTGGACCCCGTGGTGCGCCAGGACCTGCAGCGCGAGCTGCTGGACCTCCAGCGCCGGCTGCACCGCACCATCGTGTTCGTCACCCACGACATCGACGAGGCGATCCTGCTCGGCAACCGGGTGGCCGTCTTCGCCACCGGCGGGCGGCTGGCGCAGTACGCCACCCCGGAGGAGCTGCTGCGCGCGCCCGCCGACGACTTCGTGGCGGACTTCGTGGGCCGGGACCGCGGCTTCCGCTCCCTGACCTTCGACTCGGCCCACGACATCCCCGTGCACCCGGTGGCCACCGTGCGCCCGGACGGCACCCAGGGCGTGGCCGGCACCGGGGACGGGCCCGTCCCCGACGGGTGGACGCTGCGGGTCGACGACGACGGCGCCCCCCGCGGCTGGGTGCGGCCCGGCGCGGAGGACGACCCCGTGGTCGGCGGCACCCTGCACCGGCCCGGCAGCTCCCTGCGCAGCGCCCTGGACGCGGCCCTGTCCTCGCCGTCGGGCCTCGCCGTGGTCGTCGACGACGACGGCCGGGCGGTCGGGATCATGCAGCCGGGGGAGATCATCGCGGCCATCGAGGACGCGCGGCTCGGCGGGCGGACGCCCCGATGAACTGGACGAGCCGGAACTGGCCCTACGTCCTGGAGCTCACGGGCACGCACCTCGTCCAGTCGGTGCTGCCCCTGCTGCTCGGCGCCCTCGTCGCCGTCCCGGTGGCGCGGCTCGCCGCCCGCAACCGCACGCTGCGCCCGGTGCTCGTCACGGGCTCCTCCCTGCTCTACACCATCCCCTCCCTGACCCTGTTCGTGGTGCTGCCCCTGCTCCTCGGCACGCAGATCACCTCGGTGGTGAACGTGGTCGTGGCGCTGACCGTCTACGTCGTGGCCATCCTGGTGCGCTCCTCCGTGGACGCCTTCGAGTCCGTGGACCGCGACATCCTGCAGGCCTCCACCGCGATGGGCTACCGCCCGCTGCGGCGCTTCTTCGCGGTCGAGCTGCCGCTCGCGGTGCCCGTGCTGGTCGCCGGGCTGCGGGTCGCCTCCGTCAGCAACATCTCCATGGTCAGCGTGGGAGCGGTGATCGGCGTGCAGTCCCTCGGCACCCTGTTCACCGACGGGCTGCGCCGGTCCATCCTCGAGGAGATCGCGGTGGGCATCGTCCTGACCGTGGTCCTGGCGGTGCTCATGGACCTCGTGCTGCGGGGGGCCGGCCGCGCCCTGACGCGCTGGCAGCGGGCGGGCACGGCCCCGGTCCCGCGCGTGCGCAGAGGAGCGGTCGCGTGAGCCTCGCCGGCGGCGCCCTGGAGTGGCTGACCGATCCCGAGAACTGGTCCGGGCCCGGCGGCATCCCCGCCCGGCTGCTGGAGCACCTGACGTACAGCGGCGTGACGATGGCCGTGGCCCTGGCCGTGGCGGTCCCCCTGGGCCTGTGGGTGGGGCACACGGGGCGCGGCTCCGGCGTCGTCGTCGGCCTGGCCGGGGCGCTGCGCGCCCTGCCCACGCTGGGCCTGCTCACCCTCTTCACCCTGCTGCTCGGGCTCGGACTGGTGCCGCCGATCATCGCGCTCGTCCTGCTCGCGATCCCCCCGATCCTGTCGGGGGCCTACGCGGGGGTCGCGAACGTGTCCCCGGCCCTCAAGGACGCCGGGGCGGCGATGGGGATGACCGGGAGCCAGGTGCTGACCCGCGTGGAGGTGCCCAACGCCCTGCCCGTGATCCTGGGCGGGGTCCGCAACGCCGCCCTGCAGGTCGTGGCGACCGTGACCGTGGTCGCCTACATCAACCTCGGCGGCCTCGGCCGCTACCTCATCGACGGCCTCGCCGTGCGCGACTACGACCGGATGCTCGGCTCCGTGGTGCTCGTGGCGGTCCTCGCGCTCGTCGTGGACGCCGTCCTGGCCCTGGCCCAGCGGCTGTCCACCTCGCCGGGGCTGCGCCTCGCCGCTCCCTGACCCACCGCTGCCCCTGACCCCCGTCCTCCCGAGCCCCACCGTCCTCCGTGCCACCGACCGACAGGAGAACCACCATGACCACCGCTCCCGCGCTCCGCCGCCGCGCCGCCGCGCCCGCCCTGGGCGCCGCCCTGCTGCTGGGCCTGACCGCCTGCGGCGGCGGCGACCCCCTCGCCGAGGAGGACGGGTCCGCGACCACGTCCTCGGAGACCGTGACCGTGGGCTCCGCCGACTTCCCGGAGAGCCAGATCGTGGCCGAGCTCTACGCCGGGGCGCTCGAGTCCGCCGGGGTCGAGACGGAGACGTCCCTGGGCATCGGTGCCCGCGAGGCCTACGTGGGGGCCGTGCAGGACGGGTCCGTGGACGTGGTCCCGGACTACTCCGGCAACCTGCTGCTCTTCGCGGACCCCGAGGCCACGGCGAGCTCGGCCGACGAGATCATGGCGGCCCTGCCGGAGGCGCTGCCCGAGGGCCTGACCGTGCTCGAGGCCTCCGAGGCGGAGAACAAGGACGCCATGGTGGTCACCTCCGGGACCGCGGAGCAGTACGGGCTCACGAGCATCGCGGACCTGGCGGAGGTGTGCGGGGAGCTCGTGATCGCGGGTCCGCCCGAGTTCGCCGAGCGCGCCTACGGCCTCGACGGCCTGGAGCAGAAGTACGGCTGCGTGCCGGAGTCCTTCGAGCCGATCAACGACGGCGGCGGCCCGCTCACCGTCCAGGCCCTCCTCGACGGGGACGTGGACGTCGCCGACATCTTCACGACCACCCCGGCGATCGCCGACAACGACCTCGTGGTGCTGGAGGACCCGGAGAACAACTTCATCGCCCAGCAGGTCCTGCCGCTGGCCGCGGCGGACCGGCTGCCCCAGGAGGCGGTGGACGCGCTGAACGAGCTCTCCGGCAAGCTCACCACGGAGGCCCTCATCGACCTGAACCGCCAGGTCAGCGGCGAGGACCAGGTCAGCCCGGCCGACGCCGCGCAGGAGTGGCTGTCCGCCAACGGGTACTGAGCCCGCGCACGGCACCGGCACGGGCGCCGCGTCCCGGGGTCCGCGATCCCGGGGCGCGGCGTCCGCCCTGCACAGGGTTCTCCACACGCACGGCGTCGTCTCCGGGGGTCCTCCGCGCCCGCCGGGGCGCTCCTGGAGGGAGCCGGCGGGCCTTGCCCCACGGTGTCCCCAGGACTCGTCCACACCTGTGGACAACTCTGTGCACAGGCATGTGGAGGAAGCCCCGGGTCATCCGCTGAAAAGCTGGGAGCGCATCAGTATGCTGAGGGGCGGACCGCTCCCGCCCGCCGGTGGCAGCTGGTCCTCGACCATCCGAGGGCTCGTCGTCAAGGAGGATCTCGAGTTCGGAGACTGCCCGCCCCGGGGCGGACGACCGAAGGAGCAGTGTGCCGAACACCAGTACGCCCGGTATCCCGGGCCTGTCGCCGGAGAACCAGGCGCGCGTGATCACCGCGTGCGTCCGCCAGCGGGTGCAGGAGGGCCGCCCGGCGGACCTGCCGGGCACGGGGTGGACGGACTTCGACCGCAGGTTCGACGAGCACTTCCCCCGGCTGACGCTGCTCTTCGCCGAGATCTACGGCCACCGCGAGGACTTCCTCGAACAGCTCAGCGAGCTCGGGCTGCAGCTGGCGCGCTCCTGGGCCGAGCGCCCCGACGACCTCAAGGACCTGGACGCCCGGCGCGAGCAGGACCCCGCGTGGTTCGGCGCGCGGCAGATGCTCGGCGGGGTCTGCTACGTGGACCGGTACGCGGGGAACCTGCGGGGCATCCGGGAGCAGATCCCCTACTTCCGGGAACTGGGCCTGACCTACCTCCACCTCATGCCCCTGTTCGAGGCGCCGGAGGGCAACTCGGACGGCGGCTACGCGGTGTCCTCGTACCGCCGCGTGGAGCCGAGGCTGGGGACCATGGAGGAGCTCGCCGAGCTGAGCCGCGAGCTGCGCCGGAACGGGATCAGCCTGGTCCTCGACTTCGTCTTCAACCACACCTCCAACGAGCACGAGTGGGCGCGCCGGGCCGCCGCGGGGGAGCGGGAGTACGAGGACTACTACTGGATCTTCCCGGACCGCACGGTCCCGGAGCAGTTCGAGCGCACCACGCGGGAGATCTTCCCGGACGACCACCCCGGCTCCTTCACGCGGATCGGCGCCGGCGAGGAGGATCCCCGGTGGGTGTGGAGCACCTTCTACTCCTTCCAGTGGGACCTCAACTACACCAATCCCGCCGTCTTCCGGGCGATGGCCGCGGAGCTGCTGTTCCTGGCCGCCCAGGGCGTCGAGGTGCTGCGCATGGACGCCGTCGCGTTCATCTGGAAGCAGCTGGGCACCGCCTGCGAGTCGCTGCCCCAGGCCCACGTGCTGCTGCGCGCGTACAACGCGCTGTGCCGGATCGCCGCGCCGGCCGTGCTGTTCAAGTCCGAGGCGATCGTCCACCCGGACGAGGTCGCCCGGTACATCGAGCCCGGACAGTGCCAGCTGTCCTACAACCCGCTCCAGATGGCCCTGACCTGGGAGGCGATGGCCACCCGGGAGCCGAAGCTGCTCGCGCAGGCCCTCGAGGAGCGCCACGCCCTCCCGCCCGGCACGGCGTGGGTGGACTACGTGCGCGGCCACGACGACATCGGCTGGACGTTCTCGGACGAGGACGCCGCCCGGCTGGGCGTGCAGGGCCACGACCACCGCCGCTTCCTCAACGCCTTCTACACCGGGCGCCACCCCGGCAGCTTCGCGGACGGCGTCCCGTTCCAGGAGAACCCCCGCACGGGGGACTGCCGCGTGTGCGGGACCACGGCGTCCCTGCTGGGCCTCGCCGAGGACCCGGCGTCCGCGGTGGACCGGGTCCTGCTCGCGCACTCCGTGGCGATGAGCACCGGCGGCATCCCCCTGCTGTACCTGGGCGACGAGGTCGGCCAGGTCAACGACCCCGCCTGGAACGAGGACCCGGCCCACGCCGGCGACGCCCGGTGGGTGCACCGGCCGCCGCGGCCCGTCCAGGACTACGAGCGCCGCCACGAGCTGTTCTCCGTGCAGGGCCGGATCTTCGGGGGCATCCGGAGGATGGTCGAGCTGCGCCGGAACTCCCCGGAGTTCGACGGCAACACGCTCCTCCCGTTCGACGCGCGCAACCCCCACGTGCTGGGCTACCAGCGCCCGGGCGGCAACACGGTGGTGCTGTGCCTGGCGAACTTCTCCGACTGGTCCCAGTTCGTCACGGGGGAGACCCTCTCGGGGTTCCTGCCCCAGGCCGTCGAGCTGCACGGCAACACCGAGCTCGACCTGCGCCACGGTCTGCTGCTCGACGCCCACGGGTTCCTCTGGATCCGCGTGCTCCCGAAGCGCTGACCCGTGGGTGCGTGGACGGTGCTGGTGCTCTCGGGCGTCCTCGAGGCGGTGTGGGCGTCCGCGCTCGCGGCCTCGGACGGGCTCCGCCGTCCCGTGCCGGCCGTGGTGTTCGCGGTGACGGCCGCCGTGAGCCTGGCCGGACTGTCCTACGCCATGGCCACCCTCCCCACGGGCACGGCGTACGCCGTCTGGGTGGGCATCGGCGCGGCCCTGACCGTGGCCTGGTCCATGCTGACGGGCCGCGAGTCCGCCACGCCCCTCAGGATCCTGCTGGTGCTCGGACTCGTCGGCTGCGTGATCGGGCTCAAGGTTGTCGGCTGAGGCCGGCGCGGCGCGGGCCGTGCGGGACCGGCGCGCCCGTGCCTGGGCGCTGCTGGTGCTCAGCGGGATCCTGGAGGCGGTCTGGGCCACCGCCCTGGGCGCGTCCGAGGGCTTCTCGCGGCCGGGCCCCGGTCTGCTCTTCGCCGTGACCCTGGTGCTGAGCATGCTCACCCTGGCACGCGCCGCCCGGGTGGTGCCGATGGGCACCGCCTACGCCGTGTGGACGGGTATCGGCGCCGTGCTCACGGTCGCGTGGGCGGCCGGCACGGGGCAGGAGCAGATCTCGTGGGCGAAGGCCCTCTTCCTGGCGGGGATCGTGGCGTGCGTCGTGGGCCTGCACGCCGCCGACCGGCCGACCCCGGGGAAGGGCCGGTGACCCGGGACCGCAGGCCGGGCGCGCACCTCATGCTGGTGCTCACCGCCACGATGGCCGTGGGCCCGCTGCTGACCCACAGCCTCTCGGCGATGAGCCCCCTGGTGATCGCGGACCTGGAGCTCACGGAGGCGCAGTTCGGGCTGCTCGCCACCACCACCTTCTTCGTCGCGGCCGTCACCGCGGTGCGCACGGGCCGCTGGGCGGACCGGCTGGCCGCCCGCACCCTGCTGGTCGTGATGTTCGGCGGGGCCGCGCTCGCGATGCTCCTGAGCGCCGCCGCGCCGGGCTACGCGGTCCTGCTCGCGGCCATGGTGCTCTCGGGGCTCGGGCAGGTCATGGCCAACCCCGCGACCAACCGGCTCATCCGCCTGCACGTGCCCGCTGGGCGGCGCGCGAGCTGGCTCGGGATCAAGCAGGCCGGCGTGCAGGCCTCGCAGCTCGTGGCGGGCCTGACCTTCCCCGCGCTGGGCCTGCTGCTCGGCTGGCGCACCGCGGTCCTGGTGGCCGTGGGCGCGGTGCTGCTCCTGCTCGTGCACGGCTGGTGGACGGTCCCGGACAACCACCCCGGCACCCCGGTGGCCCGCCCGTCCCGGACGACGTCCCCGTCCGGGACGGCATCACGGTCGCGGACAGCGTCCCGGTCCTGGGCGGCCCTCCGGTCGTGGACCGGTCGCCGGACCCGGCGGCCGGAGCCGACCCGGCGGCCCCGGGCGGCGGGCGCCGCCGCGCGGCCGCCGATGCCCGGTGCCGTCCGGGCGTACGCCGCGGCCGCGGCACTGACCGGGCTGGGGGCGCAGGCCGCCAACGTCTACCTGCCGCTCTACGCCCACCGGGAGCTGGGTTTCGACGTCGTCGCCGCCGGGGCCACCGTGTCCGTCTCCGCGCTCGTGGGCATCGCCTCCCGGGTGCTGTGGGCGCGCGTGATGGACCGGCCGGGCGCGGACGGCTTCGTGCTGCTGGCCGGGATGGCCCTGGGGGCGGCCGCGAGCGCCGTGCTGCTGGTCCTGGCGCCGCTGCACCCCGGCCTCGCGTGGGCGGTGTGGCCGGCGGCCGTCCTGCACGGGGGCGCGGCACTCGCGGTGAGCGTGGTGGTGATGTCCGCGGCGATGCGCGCCGTGCCCGCCGACCGGGTGGGGGCGTCCACCGGGGTGGTGACCATGGGCCTGTACGCGGGGTTCTGCGCCGGTCCGCTCGTCCTCGGTGGACTGCTCCAGCTCACGGGGTCCTTCGCGGTGGGCTGGGGCGTGGTGCTCGCCTGCTACCTGGCCTGCGCGGCGCTCGCCGTCCTCGTGCGCTCCCGTGCACACCGCTAGGACGCCGCCGTCCGGAGTGCTTGCGGCCGCTGCCGCCTCCCGTTCGGCGGGGTCCCCGCCCGCCCGCCGACCGGTGCTGTCCCCCGTTCAGGGGGACCGGCCGGCCTCTGTGCGACGCTCCGTGACGTCCTGGCACGGTCTTCTCAACAGCTTCTCCACAGGTGTTGTCCACAGCGTGGATAACTTCCACCGGTGGAATTACGGGACGCCGCATTCCGTCGACCCTGCGCTGACCTGCAACGGCGCCGCCGGCCGGGGCTCGGGTGCGCCGGTGCTCGCTCTGTGCACGCGTTCCTCCACACCTGTGGACAACTTTCTCCACCCCCTGTGCACCCGGACGGGCGGGCGCCGCGGCGGCCGATCACTAGAGTAGTTGTGTGCACATGCGAATTGCTCCCGTCCGTGCACTGCGCGTGCCTGCCCGGGGCGCGGATCCGACCGGGGAGCGGAGGACACGATGCTGAAGGGCGCCACGACGTTCCGGCTGGTGGACACGGCCGTGGTCGCGGCCGACCCGGCCCTGGTGGAGCGCTTCCTGCTCGACCCCGGCTGCCTGCGCCGCTGGAACCCCATCCCGGAGCGGAACTACCAGGTCAGCACGGCGGTGCTGCAGCTCGGCACGTCGATCGAGTCCACGGTCCGCGTGGGCCCCCTCCGCTTCTCGTTCGTGAACATCGTCTCCGACCACGTCCCGGGCCGGCGCCTGGGGATGCGCACCACCAAGGGCGTGGTGGATCTGCTGGTGACCATCACCTGGGAACCGGTGGAGGGGGGCACCCGGATCGAGAAGGTCGTGGAAGGGCGGTTCACGGAGTCCAAGGCCTGGCTGTGGCGCCTGCTCGAACCGGCCGCCCGCCGGAGCGCCCGGAACGCCCTCGAGACGCTCGGGCGGATGATCGAGACGGGGGACTACGAGTTCACGGTCCCGTCCCAGCTGACCCCCCACCCGCCCCGCTGCCCGCTCGAGAGCCCGCCCGACTTCTTCTGAGTCCTCGGCGGAGCCCGCCCGGGGGCGCGCCGTACGCTGGTGGCGGAACCTCCTTGACCCCTGCTCGCGCGCGGGACGAGGGTGGAACCACACGACAGCACTCGAAAGGACTCTCCTATGGCCGAGAAGTACACCCTTCCCGATCTTCCCTACGACTACGCGGCGCTCGAGCCCCACATCTCCGCGAAGATCATGGAGCTGCACCACGACAAGCACCACGCCACCTACGTGGCCGGTGCCAACACCGCCCTGGAGAAGATGGCGGAGGCCCGCGCGAACGGTGACGGCGCCGCCGCGGCCAAGCTGTCCAAGGACCTGCAGTTCAACCTCGGTGGCCACGTGAACCACTCGGTGTTCTGGCAGAACCTCTCCCCCGAGGGCGGCGACAAGCCGACCGGTGAGCTCGCCGCGGCGATCGAGGACCACTTCGGGTCCTTCGACGCCTTCCGCGACCACTTCACCGCCGCGGCCACCACGATCCAGGGCTCCGGCTGGGCGATCCTCGCCCTCGAGCCCGTCGGCGGCAACCTGGTCATCGAGCAGATGTACGACCAGCAGAACGGCGTGCCCGTCGCCACGATCCCGCTGCTCCAGCTGGACATGTGGGAGCACGCGTTCTACCTCGACTACCAGAACGTCAAGGCGGACTACGTCAAGGCCTTCTGGAACATCGTGAACTGGGCGGACGTCCAGGAGCGCTTCGAGAAGGCGCGCACCGGGGGCCGGTCCATCATCTGATCCCCGATCCGCACCGTCGGGCGCCGCGCGCGCCCGACCCCGCGAGCAGAGCCCCCGGACCACGCGGTCCGGGGGCTCTGTGCCGCCCGGGCAAGGGGCACCGCGGAGGTCCCGGAGCGTCACACGGGCGGGGGAGGGGGCCTGGCGGTGGGGCACAATGGCGGGGACCCTGTTCGCACTCAACGACGAGAGCACGAGGACCCCGCATGAGCGACGAGAACCAGCAGCCCGGCCCCATCACGCACGAGGAGATCTTCCGCTCCCACAAGGGCGGCAAGCTCTCCGTGGTCTCGAAGTCCCCCCTGGCCACCCGCCGGGACCTGTCCATCGCCTACACCCCCGGGGTCGCCGAGGTGAGCCGGGCGGTGGCCGCGGATCCCGACATGGCGGCCACGCACACCTGGGCGGGCCGGCTCGTGGCGGTGATCTCCGACGGCTCCGCCGTGCTGGGCCTGGGTGACATCGGCCCGGCCGCGTCCCTGCCGGTGATGGAGGGCAAGGCCGCCCTGTTCAAGACCTTCGCGGACCTGGACTCGATCCCGATCGTGCTCGACACCCAGGACGTCGACGAGATCGTGGCCACCGTCAAGCTGCTGCGCCCGTCCTTCGGCGCGGTGAACCTCGAGGACATCTCCGCCCCGCGCTGCTTCGAGATCGAGAAGCGTCTGATCGAGGAGCTGGACATCCCGGTGATGCACGACGACCAGCACGGCACCGCCGTCGTCGTCCTGGCCGCCCTGCTCAACGCCGCGACCCTGGTGGGCAAGGACCTGGCGGGCTTGAAGGTCGTGATCGCCGGCGCCGGGGCGGCCGGCATCGCGATCACCGAGATCCTGCTGGCCCAGGGCATCGATGACGTGGTGCTGATGGACTCCCGGGGCATCGTCTCGAGGGAGCGCGACGACCTCAACGCGATCAAGGCCGGCTACGCGGCGCGCACCAATCCGCGCGGGCTGATCGGCGGGCCCAAGGACGCCCTCGAGGGCGCCGACGTGTTCGTGGGTGTGTCGGGCGGGACGGTCCCCGAGGAGTACCTCACCGAACTCGCCGAGGACGCGATCGTGTTCGCCCTGGCCAACCCGGACCCGGAGATCATGCCCGAGGTCGCCGCGAAGTACGCCTCCGTGGTCGCCACCGGCCGGTCGGACTTCCCGAACCAGATCAACAACGTGCTGGCCTTCCCGGGCATCTTCCGCGGCGCCCTGGACGCCGGGGCGGCCCGGATCACCCCGGTCATGAAGCTCGAGGCCGCCCGGGCGATCGCGGCGATCGCCGCCGCCGACGGTCTGACCGCGGACCACATCGTGCCCTCCGCCCTGGATCCCCGGGTCGCCCCGGCCGTGGCGGAGGCCGTGGCGGCCTGCGCGCGGGCCGAGGCGACCGTCTGACCCGCTCCGCACCCGCTGACCCGCGGCGGCCCGGGCGACCACGGAAGAACGTGGTCACCCGGGCCGTCGCGGGTCAGGAGGCAGCGCGTTCAGGCGTAGAAGCGGTTGAGGAAGGTCGCGACCACGGCGGGCCGCTCCTCGCCCTCGATCTCGATCGTGCCGTCGGCCACCAGGTGCAGGCCGTTGCCCTTGACCTCCTGGACGTCGGTGATGGTCACGGTCATGCGGATCCGCGAGCCGACCTTGACGGGAGAGGTGAAGCGGACCTTGTCGAGGCCGTAGTTGACCTTGGTCTTCACGCCGGTGACGTCGAAGAGCTCGGACCACATCGGGATGAGCAGGGACAGGGTCAGGAAGCCGTGGGCGATCGGGGCGCCGAAGGGCCCTTCGGCGGCGCGCTCGGGATCGGTGTGGATCCACTGGTGGTCGTCGGTGGCGTCGGCGAACGTGTTCACCTGGTCCTGGGTGATCTCCCGCCAGGCGGAGTGCCCGAGGCTCTTGCCGACGAGGTTCTTCACCTCGTCGAAGGCGACGACGGTCTGGGGCTGGGTCTGTGCTTCGGTCATGGCGTGTCCTTACGTGGTGGCGTCTGTGGTGTCGGTGGTGGATCGGTTGGTGTCGGTCGGGCGGCTCAGACGAACGCGCTCCGGCCGGTGATCGACCGGCCGACCACGAGCGCGTTGATCTCGTGGGTGCCCTCGTAGGAGTAGACGGCCTCGGCGTCGGCGTGGAAGCGGGCGACGTCGTGGGCCAGGGTGATGCCGTTGCCGCCGACCAGTTCGCGGGCCAGTGCCACGGTCTCGCGCATGTGCAGGCTGATCCACATCTTCGCCAGGGCGGAGTCCTCGTTCCGGTAGACGCCGCCCTCCTGCCGCTCGGCGAGGCCGGCGACCATGGTCAAGGACGCGGTGACGTTGCCGAGCATCCGCGCCAGCTTCTCCTGGACGAGCTGGAAGCCGCCGATCGGGCGGCCGAACTGCTCGCGCTCCCGCACGTAGCGCAGCGCGGCCTCGTAGGCGCCGGCTTGGATGCCGGTGGCGATCCAGGCGACGTCGGAGCGCATGGCGCGCAGCATCGCGGCGACGTCCTTGAACGAGTTCACGTTCCCCAGCCGTTGTGCCTCCGGCACCCGTGCCCCGTCGAGGTGGATGTCGGCGTTCTGCATCATCCGCAGGGACGCCTTGCCGTGGATCTTCTCCAGCCGCACGCCCGGGGCCTGCCGGTCCACGAGGAAGCCCTTGACCTGCCCGTCGGCCTCGTCGCGGGCGAAGACGGCGAGGAGGTCGGCGGTGAAGGCGCCGCCGATCCAGCGCTTGGTGCCGGTCAGCACCCACTCGTCGCCCTCGCGCCGGGCCGTGGTGGCCAGCCCGCCGGCGATGTCGGAGCCGTGCTCGGGCTCGGTCAGGCAGAACACCCCCGTCATCTCGAAGGACGTGATCTTCGGGTCCCACGCGGCGAACTGCTCCGGCGTGCCGCCCACGCGGCAGGCCGTGCGGAACAGCCCGGCCTGGGCGGTGTAGAACGTGGCGACCGAGGCGTCGGTGCGGGCCAGCTCGAAGATCCGGAACCCGTGGTACAGGGACCGGGGCTGCCCGCCGTCGGCCGTGAGCTCGGACGGGGTCATGAGGTCGAGGGCGTGCAGGGAGGGGGCGATCTGGTAGGGGAACTCCCCGGCCTCCCAGTACTCGGCCAGCAGCGGCCGCACCTCGTCCTCGAGCACCCGGCGCAGCCGGCGCAGGGGGGCCTTCTCGGCCTCGGTCAGTCTCTCCGCGATCCCGTACGGGTCGCAGTCGGGGTAGAGGCGCCCGGCGTCCGTGCTCATGCCCGTGCCCCGTCGAGGCCGAGCAGGCGCACGGCGTTGTCCTTGAGGATCTTGGGGCGGACCTCGTCCGTGAAGGACTGCTGCTCGAAGGCCCCGAGCCACTTCTGCGGGGTGATCAGCGGGTAGTCGGTGCCGAACAGGACCCTGTCCTGGAGCATCCGGTTGGAGGCCTTCACCAGCGACTCGGGGAAGTACTTGGGCGACCAGCCGGAGAGGTCGATCCACACGTTGGCCTTGTGGGTGGCGATGGAGTTGGCCTCCTCCTGCCAGGGCACCGAGGGGTGGGCCATGATGACCTGGAGCTCGGGGAAGTCCGCGGCCACCGCGTCCAGCAGCAGCGGGTTGGAGTACCCCAGCTTGATCCCGCCCCCGCCGGGCAGCCCGGCGCCCATGCCGTTCTGTCCGGTGTGGAACAGGGCGGGCACGCGCAGGTCCTGGATCGCCGCGTAGAGCGGGTAGAACCGCTCGTCCGAGGGGTCGAAGCCCTGCAGGGAGGGGTGGAACTTGAAGCCCTTGACGCCGTGCTCCTCGACGAGCATCTTCGCCCGCTCCACCGCGGCGGAGCCCTGGAGCGGGTCCACGGAGCCGAAGGGGATCAGCACGTCGTTGTTGCGGGCCGCGCCGGCGGCGATCTCCTCGATGGAGTTCGGCTCGTGGCCCAGGGCGGTGGTCGCGTCGACGGTGAAGACGACGGCGGCCATCCGCCACTCGCGGTAGCGCTCGGCGATGGTGTCCAGGGACGGGGACCGGTCCTCGGCCTTGAAGTACTTGGCCGAGGCCTCGGTCAGGGCCGTGGGCAGGGACGGGTGTCCGTGGTCGGAGCACTCGATGTGCACGTGCATGTCGATCGCGTTCAGCGACGCGAGGTCGAGACCGTACTCGTAGCGCATGGTGGTCCCCCTAGGACTGCTGGGTCGCGGACTCGGGCTTCAGTTCCTCCGGCAGCGGGGGCAGGGTCTCGCCGACCGGCTGCAGGCTGCCCTCGAGGATGGCGGGGAGCTGCTCGCGCAGCGCCTCGAAGGTCCAGCCGCCGTTGCGGTACTCGGTGGCCACGGGGCGGGGGTGGCTGAAGACCTGCAGGCGGTCCCCGCCGGCGCCGATGGCCTGGCCGGTGACGCCCGCGGCGTCGTCGGAGGCGAGCCAGGCGATCAGGCCGGCGACGTCGGCGGCGTTGCCGAAGCCGAGGTCCTTGCGGAAGAAGTCCGGCATCGGCTCGCCGCGGCGGTCGGCCTCGACGGCGGAGCGGAAGAAGGGGATGGTCTCGGTCATGGCGGTGGCGGCCACGGGGATGACGGCGTTGGCGGTGACGCCGGCCTTCTTCATCTCCAGGGCCCAGGTGCGGACCATGCCCACGATCCCGGCCTTCGCCGCCGCGTAGTTGGTCTGGCCGAAGTTGCCGTACTGGCCGGTGGGGGAGCCGATGGTGATGATCCGCCCGGGCACCCCGTTCTCCTTGAAGTACCGGTAGGCCTCGCGGGCGCAGGTGAAGGTGCCGCGCAGGTGCACCTGGATGACGAGGTCGAAGTCCTCGTCGGTCATCTTCAGCAGGGACTTGTCGCGCAGCACCCCGGCGTTGGTGACGAGGACGTCGAGGCGGCCGAAGGCCTCCACCGCACCCTGCACCAGGGCGGTGGCGGTTTCGGTGGAGCCCACGGGGGCGACGACGGCGACGGCCCGCCCGCCGGTCTCGGTGATGGAGGCGACGGCGTTCTCGGCGATGGCCTGGTCGACGTCGTTGATGACCACGGCCGCGCCCTGGCGGGCGAGCTCCTGGGCGTAGGCCAGGCCCAGACCCTGGCCGGAGCCGGTGACGACGGCGACCTTGCCGGCGAGAGGGGTGGTGCTCGGGGATGCGGTGCTGTCCTGTGCCATGGGGTGGCTCCTTCGCTGACGGATCGGCGCTGACGGATCGGCGCTGACGGATCGGCGCTGACGGATCGGCGCTCGTGGATGGGCGGACGGGGTGACGCCCGTCACTGCTGCGGGTTCGTCCCTATTCCACCGCTATTCGTTGAGAATGTCAATGGTTAAGAACCTCCATCTATGCTGGGGGCACGGATTCCGTAGACTGGGGTCCCCGGCCCCAGGAGAGACGCTATGACCACGCCCACCGACCCGTCCGCCGGTCTCGAGCGCCTCCTCGAGGCGGAGCTGACGGCGGAGCCGGTCTTCCTGATGGCCCGCGCCGCCTCGACGGGCTCCTCGGCGGCCAACCGGAGGCTGGCGGAGCTGGAGCTGAAGGTGCGCCACTACTCGGTCCTGGCGCTGGCCTGCGGCGAGGAGCAGCTGACGCAGCGCGAGCTCAGCCAGTTCCTGGTGCTGGACCCCAGTCAGATCGTGGCCATCCTCGACGACCTCGAGCGGCGCGGCGCGGTGGAGCGCCGGACCGACCCCCGGGACCGCCGCTCGAAGATCATCGCCCCCACCGCCGCCGGCCGGGAGCTGTACGCCCGGGCCAGGGTCCTGGTGGAGAACTCCACCGCGGAGTCGCTCTCCCCGCTCTCCCCGGCGGAGCGGGAGGAGCTGTCCCGGCTGCTGAAGAAGGTGGCCTTCTGACGGACAGGTCCCCCGGTCCTCGACGACGCCGAGCCCCCGCCCCGCCCCCTCTCCCCGGTCGATCGGGGAGGGGGGTGACGAGGCGGGGGCTCGGTGCCGCAGATGCTCCGCAGCGGGTGGCGTCAGTGCTCGTGGGTCTCCAGGTCGAAGTCCTTGGACTCACGGGTGAGCAGGATGAACACCGCGCTGACCACCGCCATCCCGGCCAGGTACCAGACCACGGGGGCGATGGCCTGCCCGGAGGACGCGTAGATCGAGGCGAGGATCGTGGGGGTGAAGCCCGCCCCGATCAGGGTGGCGAACTGGTAGCCCAGTGACGCCCCGGTGTAGCGCGACGACGTGCCGAACTGCTCCGAGATGAAGGCCGCCAGCGGTCCGTAGATCGCGGCGTGGCAGGCCAGCCCGATGGTGAAGGTCGCGAAGATCAGCAGCACGTTGCCGGTGGCCAGCCAGGAGAACATGGGGAGGATGAGGGCGATGAACAGCACCAGCCCCACGACCATGACGGGGCGCCGGCCCAGCTGGTCGGACAGACGGCCCATGCCGACCACGAAGAACACGCTGAGCACGGACGCGAGGGCGAAGGCGTAGAGGACCGGCTGCCGGTCGGCGCCGCGCTCGACCGCGTAGGCGACCGCGAAGGTGGCCAGGAAGACCTGGAGGGCGAACCCGGAGGCCCCCGCCAGCATCGTGTAGACCAGGGCGCGGGGACGGCGCAGCACCTCGACGATGGGCACCTTGCGCTTGGCGGTGGGGCCCTCCGCGGCCTCCTTGGCCAGCGCGGCCTGGAAGATCGGGCTCTCGGACACCTGGGAGCGCACGAAGACGCCCACGGCCAGCAGCAGGACGGACAGCAGGAACGGGACGCGCCAGCCCCACGAGAGGAACTGCTCCTCCGGCATGGCGGCGAACAGGCCCAGGACGAAGGTGCCCAGTGCGGCGCCGGTCGGCGCGCCGGCGTTGGTGAAGGACGCGGCGAACCCCCGCCTGCCCTTCGCGGAGTGCTCCAGGGCCATCAGCGCGGCCCCGCCCCACTCGCCGCCCACGGCGATGCCCTGGCACACCCGCAGGAGGATCAGGATGACCGCCCCCCAGGAGCCGATGACGGCGGCGCTGGGGATGAGGCCGATGAGCGTCGAGGCGATGCCCATGATCAGCATCGAGATGATGAGCATCTTCTTGCGGCCCAGGCGGTCGCCGAAGTGGCCGAAGACCGCCCCGCCCAGCGGGCGGGCCAGGTAGCCGGCGGCGAAGGTGCCGTACGCGGCGATCGTGCCGGCCAGCGGGTCGAGGTCGGTGAAGAACACGTAGGGGAAGACCAGGGCGGAGGCCGAGGCGTAGAGCAGGAAGTCGTAGAACTCGATGGTGGAGCCGAGGTAGCTGGAGAAGATGACCTTGCGCGCCTCTTTGTTCCTGGCGCGGGCGTCCAGGGACGCCAGGGTGCCGGGTGCTGCTGACATGGCGGTTCCTTGCTCTGGGGCGGAGAGAGTGGGTGTGCCGCCGGGACAGGGCTCCGGTGCGGCGGACGGGCCGGCCCCGGTCCTCGGGTGCGTCCGGGCGGTGGTGTGGGCCGACTCACAGTGCGACCATTGGAACAGCAATCAATTGAAGATGTCAACCATTGAGAAGATGACCTAAGTGGGAAAGTCGGGCCGGGTCGGGTTCGCCGGGGGGTCTGGACAATGTGATCCAGCTCTCTCTACGCTGGGGGGCTAATAGTGGAATTTTTCAACTATTGGCTTTGACGACTGTTTGAGGAGACGATCGCATGCGCAATCAGGGACTGGGATCCTGGCTCGTCCGGAGGCTCGAGAAGTCCGGGCCCAGGACGGCCGTGATCCACGGCGAGCGCACGCTGACGTACCGGGAGCTGCACGACCGGTCCCGGCGCCTTGCGACGGCCCTGTCCGGTCGGGGCGTGGGCCCCGGGGACCGGGTGGCGTTCCTCGGGGAGAACAGCCCGGCCTTCCTGGAGGCGATGTTCGCCGCGGGAGCGCTCGGCGCGGTGCTCGTCCCCCTCAACACGCGCCTGGCCGTCCCCGAGATCCGCTACCAGCTCGAGGACGCGGACGTCTCGGTGCTGATCCACGACGCCGCCCTGACGGGCCTGGCCGCACCGGCCGCCCGGGACCTGCCGGACGTGGTCCGCTGGGTCGTGGCGGGGGAGGACGCGGCCGAGGAGGACGCGGCCGGGGAGGACGCGGCCGGGGTCCCCGCCCTCGGGACGGTGATCGCGGCGGCCGAGCCCTGGACGGAGGACGTCCCGGTGGGCCTGGACGACCTCGCCGTGATCCTCTACACCTCCGGGACCACCGGCCGGCCCAAGGGCGCCTGTCTGACCCACGGCAACTTCACCTGGAACTGCTTCAACGTCCTGGTCGACTACGACGTGGCGGCCGACGACGTCGCGCTCATGATCTCCCCGATGTTCCACGTGGCCTCGCTCGGGATGGGGGTGCTGCCGACGCTGCTGAAGGGCGCCACGCTGGTGCTCGAGTCCAAGTTCGTGCCCGGCCGGGTGCTGGAGCGCATCGAGCGCCACCGCGTCACCTGGCTCTCCGGCGTGCCGACCACCTACCAGATGCTGTGCGAGCACCCGGACTGGGACACCACGGACCTCTCCTCCCTGCGCAAGCTCACCTGCGGCGGCTCCGCGGTGCCCATGCGGGTCCTGGACGCCTACGAGAACCGGGGACTGGCCTTCACCGCCAGCTACGGCATGACGGAGACCTCCCCGGGCGCCACCAACCTCCCCGCCGCGAAGTCCCGCGAGAAGGCGGGCTCCTCCGGGCTGCCGCACTTCTTCTCCGACGTGCGGATCGTGGACGCCGCGGGGGAGCCCGCGGCTCCCGGCGAGGCGGGGGAGATCCTGCTCTCGGGGCCCAACGTCATCCGGGAGTACTGGAACCGCCCCGACGCGGCGGGGTCCTTCGAGGGGGAGTGGTTCCACTCCGGGGACCTGGGCTACCTGGACGAGGACGGCTACCTGTTCGTCGCGGACCGGATCAAGGACATGATCATCTCCGGCGGGGAGAACATCTACCCGGCGGAGGTCGAGGCGGCCATCCTCGAGCTGCCGGAGGTGGCCGCCGTGGCGGTCATCGGCGTGCCCGACGAGAAGTGGGGCGAGGTGCCGCACGCCGTCGTCGTCCCCCGGGAGGGGCGGGAGCTCACCGCGGGGACGATCCAGGAGCACCTGGCCGGTCGGCTGGCCCGCTACAAGGTGCCCAAGACGCTGAGCCTCGTGGACGAGATGCCCCGCACCGCGTCCGGCAAGATCCGCAAGAACGTCCTGCGCGAGCAGGCCGCCGGCTGAGGCGCGGGACCGGTCGCGCGTCGTCCGGGCTGGACGCGTCCACGACTTTTCATTAGCCTCCCCAGCACGGCCCGATGGCCGGACTCCTGTCGGGGGACAGGGGGGACTGGGGGGAGATCGAGTGGGAAAGAGACTGCTGACCTGCGTGGTGGCGGCCGTGACGGCGGCGTCCGTCGCGCTGACCGTGCCGGCCGCGGCGGCCGTGACGCTGCGCCCGGACGGCACGGGCTCCGTCGGCCGGGAGGACGTCCTGCGGGCCGTGGGCTGGACCAACGACCGGCTGCAGACCTCCGCCGCGGAGCTGGACCTCGTCGCGGAGACGGTCACCGTGGCCACCGCGTCGTGGGAGTGCGTCCAGGAGCTCACCGGCGCCGTGGCCGTGCAGGAGCGGCGGACGACGACGACCGCCCGGGCGGACCTGGTCGCCACCGTGCAGCGGAGCTCGGTGACGGGTGCCGTCACGGGCTTCAAACTGCAGGGCTTCGCCGAGGACGCCGTGTCCGTCTCCGTGGTCGAGGGCCCGGACCTCGACGCCTGCCCGGGGAACGGGGGCGGGGACCAGGACGGGGCCTGGTCCCGGGTGCCCCGGTCCACCGAACGGGCGCAGGCGCACGAGGGGCCTGCCCTCGAGGTCGTCCACGACGGGGTGGTGCACCCGGTGCCCACCGAGCGGGAGGAAGCGGCCTGAGGGCCGCGCTGCGCGGCACCGCATGTGTCGTCGCAGGTCGGACGGGGGGTCACAGATGGGTCACGCCGCTGGATCGGCCCCCCGTGCCTGCATTAGCGTTCGGAAAAACGATCCGGGAGCACGTCCCCGGTGTCGGGGGACAGGGGATTGGGGAAGCACATGCACAAGGTCATCGTGGTACTGGCGGCTCTCGCGGCGGCGGGGGTGTCGATCGGGCTGGCGGCGCCGACCTGGGCGGCCACGCAGCTCCACGAGGACGGCACCGGCTTCGTGACCGCCGCCGACGCCCGGGCCGCGCTCGGCTGGGACGACGAGACGCTGCAGGCCAACGCGGCCTCGCTCGAGTTCGTGGCGGAGACCGAGTCGGTGACCGAGATCTCGTGGGAGTGCGTGAAGCCGGGGACCGCCGAGGTCCTGACGCGGCGGACGGACCTGGTGATCACCGAGACCCGGGGGATCGCGAGCACGCCGAGCACCCTGTGGTGGCGGACGGTCGTCGGCTTCCGGCTGGAGGGCTTCGACGGCCGGGGCGCCTCGAGCGCGGTCCCCGAGGGCCCCGCGCCCCACTCCTGCCCGGACCCCTCGTGGGTCCTGGTGCCGGAGAGCTCGCGGAGCGCGGAGCAGAAGGGCGAGCCGGTCCTGGCGGCCGTGCACGCCGGGGTGCAGCACCCGGTGCCGGTCGCGCTCCCGGTCCCGGTCGGCTGAGCGCGTTCAGCCGCGCGCCGCGACCAGCCGCTCGACGACGCCCCGGGCCGCCGCCACGATCCCGTCCACCTGTTCCGGGGTGACCTCGGCGGACAGCGTGAACCGGACCGCGGTGGTGGCGACCTCGGCGGGGAAGCCCATGGCGGTCAGCACGTGGGAGGGCTCGGTGTCCCCGGCCGCGCAGGCCGAGCCCGAGGAGACGAGCAGCCCGCGGGCCTCCAGGTCCACCAGGACCGTCTCGCCGTTGACCCCGGGGAAGCAGAACGAGGCGTTGCCGGGCAGCCGCGCCGCCGGCCGCTCCCGGGGGTCCGGGCCGGTCAGCACGGCCGACGGGACCGCGGACAGGATCCCGGTGATCAGCCGGTCCCGCAGCTCGGCCAGGCGCACCGACTTCGCCGCCCGCTCCTCGGCGGACAGCCGCAGGGCCGTGGCGAGGCCGACGGCGCCGGCCACGTTCGAGGTCCCGGAGCGCCGGCCGCGCTCGTGCCCGCCGCCGCTCAGCAGCGGGCGCAGGGGGGTCCCGCGGCGCAGGAACAGCACCCCCACGCCCTTGGGCCCCCCGATCTTGTGCCCGGCGAGGCTCAGCGCCGCCACGTCGAGCGCCTGTACGTCCAGTTCCAGCGACCCGGCCGTCTGGACCGCATCCGTATGGAACGGGACGTCCCGCGCCCGAGCCACCGCAGCCAGGTCGGCGATCGCCTGGACCGTACCCGTCTCGTTGTTCGCATGCATCACGGATACCACTGCGGTGCCCGGACGAACAGCCCTCTCCAGGGCGGCGGGGTCCACGAACCCCTCGGCGGACACGCCCAGCTCTGTGACGTCGAAGCCGTCCCAGCGGGCCAGGTCCCGGGCGGAGTCGAGCACGGCGTGGTGCTCGACGGCGCTCGTCACCACGTGCGTGCGCGCGGGGTCCCGGTCCCGGCGGCCCAGGGCGATGCCCTTGACGGCCAGGTTGTCGGCCTCGGTCCCGCCGGACGTGAACACGACCTCGGCGGGCCGGCAGTTCAGCACCTGCGCGACCGTCCCGCGGGCCCGGTCCAGCCCGGCCAGCGCCCGCCGGCCCGCCTCGTGGTGGCTCGAGGCGTTGCCGAACTCCTGCGTGAGATAGGGCCACATGGCCTCCAGGACCTCCCGCCGGACGGGGGTGGTGGCGGCCGAGTCGAGGTACAGCACCGTCATCCCGTCCCGGTGCCGTGGCCGCTGCCGAGCCCGATGTCGAGGCCCAGGTCCAGGTTGCGGGCGGAGTGGGTGAGCGCGCCCACCGAGATGACGTCCACCCCGGTGGCCGCGATGTCCCCGACGGTCTCCAGGCTCACGCCGCCGGAGGCCTCGACGGTCGCCCGGCCGTCGATGATCGCCACGCCGCTCACGAGGTCGTCCAGCGAGAAGTTGTCGAGCAGGATCGTGTCCGCGCCGCCGGCCAGGACCGCCTCGATCTGGTCGAGCCGGTCCACCTCCACCTCGAGGTGCACCGTGTGGGGGAGACGACGGCGCAGCTGCCGCAGGGCGCCGGTCAGGTCGGTGCCGTCGGCCGTGAGCAGGGCCAGGTGGTTGTCCTTGGCCATCACGGCGTCCGAGAGGGAGTGCCGGTGGTTGTGCCCGCCCCCGCTGAGCACGGCGTGCTTCTCGAGCGCCCGCAGCCCGGGGGTGGTCTTGCGGGTGTCGGCCACTCGGGTGCGGGTGATCGTGCCGGACGGGAGGTTCGCGGCCTGCTCCACGCGGGCGACCGTCTCCTCGACGGCGGCGACGTAGCGGGCGGTCAGGGTGGCGATCCCGCACATCCGCTGGGTCAGGTTCAGGGCCACGCGCTCGCCGGTCAGCACGGCCCGGGCGGGACCGGTCACCACGGCCAGGGTGTCCCCGGCCTCGAAGCGGTCGCCCTCGGCGGAGACCAGCTCGACGGCCACCGCGGGGTCCGCGGCGGCGAACGTCGCGGCGAAGACCTGCCCGCCGGAGAAGACGCCGGCCTCGCGCGCAACGAGCTCGGCCCGGGCGGTGGTGCCGGCGGGGATGAGGTGCTCGGAGGTGATGTCGCCCCAGGGCGCGTCCTCGGCGAGCCCCCGCTCCACGACCTCGGTGATGGCGGCTCGGGTCAGCATGCGGGGATCCTCTCCGGTAGGTCGAACATGTCGATGGAAGTATGTGTCCCGATCAGGGCCGGGACAGTGGCCTCATCCGGGGCGGAGTCCAGGCGCCAGAACGTGCGTCGCGCGCGGGCGGGATCGGGTGCCGGGAAGTCCTCCCGGAAGTGGGCGCCCCGGGACTCGGTGCGGTGCAGGGCAGCGGCGGTCACGGCGCGTCCCACGGTCAGCAGGTTCCGGTCCTCCACTGCACGGCGGGAGAGACCGGCGGACGGGCGGAAGCCGGCCAGCCGCCGGGCCAGCGTCTCGAGCCGGGAACGGTCGCGCAGGACACCGGCGGCCGCCCACATGGCGTCCTGGAACTGCCCGCGGTCGAACGGCACGGCGTCCCTGTCGACCGGCACAGCCTCTTCGTCGACCGGGGCAGTGCTCCGGGACCGGGCGGCCGCGATCCTGGAACGACCGGCCGCCGGCAGGATCTCGGCGCGGTCGGGCAGGACGAGGCGCGCCGGGGCGTCGTCGGCCGCTCGGCCGGTTCCCGGCGCGTCCGTGCGCAGCGAGTCCGCCTGCAGTGCGTCGGCCACGCGGGCCCCGAAGACGGCGCCCTCCAGCAGCGAGTTGGAGGCCAGCCGGTTGGCGCCGTGCACGCCCGTGGCCGCGCACTCGCCCACGGCGTAGAGCCCCGGGACGGTGGTGCGGCCGAGGCCGTCGGTGGCCACGCCGCCCATCAGGTAGTGGGCCGCCGGGGTGACCGGGACCGGCTCGCGGGACCAGTCGAGGCCGTGGGCCCGCAGGGCGGCGTCGATCGTGGGGAAGCGCCGGGCGAGGAACTCGGCGGTCGTGCCGCCCCCGTGCGGGCCGGACGGCCTCAGCGCGGTGCAGTCGAGCAGGACCGGCCGGCCGCCCTGGGCCAGGGACCGGCGGACGTTCTCGCGGGCCACCACGTCGCGGGGGGCGAGCTCCGCGCGCGGGTGCACGTCCTCGAGGTAGCGCCGGCCCGTGCTGTCCCGCAGCACCGCGCCCTCCCCGCGGACGGCCTCGGAGACCAGGAAGCAGCCCGGAGCGGCGAGGGCGGTCGGGTGGAACTGCACGAACTCCAGGTCCGCCACGGCGGCGCCCGCCCGCAGGGCCGCGGCGATGCCGTCACCGGTGGCCACGGCCGGATTGGTGGTGTGGGGGTAGAGCTGTCCGGCGCCGCCGGTCGCGAGCACCACGGCGTCCGCAGGCAGCTCGTGCAGCCGGTCCCCGGGACCCGCCAGGACGAGGGCCCCGGCCGCGCGGCCGCCGGGGGCGAGCACGAGGTCGACCAGCATGGTGTGCCGCAGGACCGTCAGGCGCCCGGCGGTCTCGGCCGCCAGCGCGGCGGCGAGGAGGGCGCGCTGGATCTCGCGGCCGGTCGCGTCGCCGCCGGCGTGCAGGATCCGGGGCACGGAGTGGGCGCCCTCGAGACCCTCGAGCCAGGGGGAGTCCGGTCCGGCCGCGCGGTCGAGGGCCACACCGCGCGCCACGAGCTCGTCGATGGCGGCCGCCGAGTCGCGCACGAGGACGCGCACGGCGTCGTCGTCGCACGTCCCCGCCCCCGCGACGAGGGTGTCCTGGACGTGCAGCTCCTCGGAGTCGCGGGGCTGGCCGGCCGGGAGCGCGGCCGTCATGGCCGCGATCCCGCCCTGCGCGCGGGCCGTGCCGGTCTCGTCCAGGGCGTCCTTGCTCAGCAGCGTCACATCGAGACCGTGGCCCGCGGCGCGCAGGGCCGCGGTGAGGCCGGCGATGCCGCTGCCCACCACGAGCACGCGCGGTGCCGGGTGCGTGCTCACCGCGGCAGCGCCGCCAGCATCCGCTCGAGCGCCACCTCGGCGTCCCGGGCGGTCGCGGCGTCCACGGAGATCCGGTTGATCACGCGCCCGGCCACGAGCTCCTCGAGCACCCACGCGAGGTAGCCGGGGTGGATCCGGTACATCGTGGAGCACGGGCAGATCACCGGGTCCAGGCAGAAGATCGTGTGCTCGGGGTGCTGGTCGGCGAGCCGGTTGACCATGTTGATCTCGGTGCCGATCGCGAAGGTGCTGCCGGGCCCGGCGGCGTCGATTGCCTTGCGGATGTAGTCGGTGGAGCCGTTCTCGTCGGCGGCGTCGACCACGGGCATGGGGCACTCGGGGTGCACGATCACCCGCACGCCGGGGTGCTCGGCGCGGGCCTTGTCGATCTGGGCCACGGTGAAGCGGCGGTGCACGGAGCAGAAGCCGTGCCAGAGGATCACCTCGGCATCCTGCAGGTCCTGCGCGGTGTTCCCGCCGAGGTCCTTGTGGGGGTTCCACATCGGCATTCGCTCGAGCGGGATCCCCATGGCCTTGGCGGTGTTGCGGCCCAGGTGCTGGTCCGGGAAGAACAGCACCCGCCGACCGCGCTCGAAGGCCCACTCCAGGACGGTCGCGGCGTTGGAGGAGGTGCACACGATGCCGCCGTGCCGGCCGCAGAACGCCTTGAGCGCCGCGGAGGAGTTCATGTACGTCACGGGGACCACGGTCTGCCGGCCGTCGTCGTCGGTCTCCCCGAGGATGTCCATGAGCTGCTCCCAGGCCTCCTCGACGGAGTCCTCGTCGGCCATGTCCGCCATGGAGCAGCCGGCGGCGAGGTTGGGCAGGATCACGGACTGGTGCTCGCCGGAGAGGATGTCGGCGGTCTCGGCCATGAAGTGCACGCCGCAGAACACGATCGCCTCGGCCTCCGGCTTGCTCCGGGCGGCGCGGGCCAGCTGGAACGAGTCGCCGAGAAAGTCGGCGTGCTTGACGATCTCGTCCCGCTGGTAGAAGTGCCCGAGCACCACCACGCGCTCGCCGAGGGTCTGCTTGGCGGCGGTGATCCGTCGGTCGAGCTCCTCGGCGGAGGCGTGCTGGTACTCCTCGGGGATCACGGGCTGGGCGGGGGCGCCGGTGGGCACCACGTCGTCCTCGGAGGCCCCGGGGCCGTAGCCGGCGGAGACGGCGGGTGCGAAGTCCCAGGGGTTCGCGGAGAGGTCGGTGCTGCACGTGCTCGGGGCCGGGGCGGTTCCCGGCAGGCCGGCCGGCTTCTCGGTCAGCAGGTCGATGCGGGTGGCGACGGAGGTCATGTCTGCTCCTGGGTGCTGCGGCCGGCCGGGGTGCGGTCGGCGAGGTCGAGGTCGTGGTTGTAGCGGTAGAGCCGGGGTGGGCGATGACGTGTGCCCTCCAGGCGGGTGCCGGTGTCGAGGATGGCGCCGGACGCGAGCACCTGGCGCCGGAAGTTGGCCGGGTCCAGGGGTGTGCCGAGGATCGCCTCGTGCACCTCCCGCAGGGCGGCGAGGGTGAAGGTCTCGCCGAGGAAGGAGTGGGCCACGCGGCTGTAGGTGATCTTGTTGCGCAGCCGGTAGAGGGCGTAGTCCACGATGTCGCTGTGGTCGAACGCCAGCGGCGGCAGCTCGGTGGTGCGCATCCACGTGACGTTGAGGTCGGCGTGGAGGTCGGAGGTCTGGTCGGTACGGATCGAGGCCCAGTAGACGATCGAGACGACGCGCTCCTCGGCGTTCGCCGAGCGGGTCAGGCCGCCGAAGGCGTAGAGCTGCTCGAGGTAGCCGGGCTGCAGACCGGTGGTGAGCTGCAGGGACCGGGCGGCGGAGGCCTCGAGGTCCTCGTGCGGCTGGAGTGGTCCGCCGGGCAGGGCCCACATCCCCCGGAAGGGGTCGCGGATGCGGCGGACGAGGGGCAGCCAGAGTTCCTTGCCGCCGTCGGGGCCGGTGTCGCGGGCGGCGAAGATGACGGTCGACACCGCCAGTTCCACGTTCTGCGCGGTCATCGTCACCTCCCTCACATCCAGTGCCTTCTGGTTCCAGCGACTATAACACTGTTCGAGTCGGAGTGACATTAACGAAGTCGTGACCATGGTGCC
Organism: Kocuria sp. WN036; assembly: GCF_002287015.1. NCBI lineage: Bacteria > Bacillati > Actinomycetota > Actinomycetes > Micrococcales > Micrococcaceae > Kocuria > Kocuria sp. WN036. The sequence goes on along the minus strand of NZ_NSKF01000002.1, from coordinate 55,298 downwards.
GCTGACCAGGCCCCATGAAAACGCGGGTTTCGGCGTGTCCACAGGGGTTGCTCCCGCACAGTGGGGGGCGTTTACCATCTGACCCATCCAGCCGGCCCGTCCGGCCGTGGCAGAGCGAAGCGGGGAACTTCATGGTGCGGTCCAGCCCAGTCGGCACGGTGGTCGGGGGCGTCGTCCTGACGGCACTGCTCCTCACGGGATGCGGTCCCGACGACGACGGCGCCGCGGCGTCCCCTTCCAGCGCCGCCTCATCGGCTGCGGCGAGCTCATCGGAGCCGAGTCCGGACGCCACTCCCGCCGACTACGTGCCGGCCTCGCTCGACGGGCCCGCGCAGAACGTGCCGAAGCCCGTCATGCCGGACCTGGCGAAGGAGGAGTCCCGGGACGGGGCGCAGGCCTTCCTCGACTACTGGTCCGACGCGAAGTGGTACGCCTATCAAACGGGAGATACATCCTATGCACGCGACATCATCAATGATAATTGCGAAGTCTGCTTAGACGAATTGGATGAAATCGAAAAACTTTACGAGTCCAACGCTTGGGCGGTTGATGGGCGCGAAACCATCAAAATGCGCGAAGATGGATTCGTGCGAGCATCAGATGGAATTTATAAGCCGGTAGTTGCGTCAGTATATGACGGGATTAAAATAGTTGACTCCGGAGAAATCGTCCATGAAGAGCCTTCAAAAAATGACTCGGAAGACGTTTTCTTGATCTATATGGACTATGCAGAAGGAGCCTGGACTTATATTACTGCTGCGCCGTTGCCCGGTTCGGAGTCAAAGTGAAACTCTGGCCGATATTTACGATTTCGATAGTGGTGCATTCGCTAGTTCTAACCGTCTCAAGTCCAGTGTTGGCAGATTCCCAAGTCGATGACTTTGACCCATCAAAGCTGGGTGGAGGGCTCGAAATGGAGAGGAGGATGAGTGGTCGAGATGGCTCATCGGCATATGCGAAAGGAAATGAAATACGCTTGAGAGCTGAGCGTGAGGGTGTGGCCATTTCTGTGCCTGGGTCTTTAGATACGCAACCAGAGTTGAAAGCAACCGCCCCGGTTGACTACGACCCGGACGAGGACCCCGCTTTTCAGAAGGCCCTCCGCCAGTACCTGAGCGACCAGGGCGTCGACCGGCCGTTCAACCCGGACACGATCGCGCAGTCGAAGCAGCAGACGTTCGGTCTGCAGAACCCGTGCACCAACCGGACGGGTGACATCCTCGAGGACTGCCTGGCGGAGCGGGACTGCACCACTGCCGACGGTGGGGAGGGCGTCTACATGAACGTCGTCGTCCGGCAGGGGGAGGGACCGAGCACGCCGTGGGGGGAGCCGATGTGCGTGGCGGTCGCCGAGGCGGAGGGCGGCGAGGAGGTCGTGGAGCTGCCGACCTTCACCCTGCAGGACTTCAGGACGCTCGCCGTCGCGCCCGCGGCCAGTGCCGTCCAGCCCGCGCCCGACACGCTGCGGGGCATGCACACCAACGTCTGGGCGGAGGCCCGGCCCCAGCAGTTCAGCACCGAGCTGGGTGGTTTCCCGGTCGAGGTGCGCGCCATGCCGGTCCAGTACGCATGGGACTACGGCGACGGGACCGCGCTCGGGCCGACCGAGCTCAGCGGCGCCCCGCTCGCGGAGGGGGCGTGGGACGTGGAGACCGACACCAGTCACGTCTACACGGAGACGGGTGACTACGCCGTCTCGCTCACCACCTGGTTCTCCGGCGAGTACTCCGTGGCGGGTGGACCATGGCTGCCCGTGGCGGGGCTCAACGACGTCGCGAGCGCACCCGTGCCGATCAGCGTCTGGCGCTCCACGGTGCGCAACTACGCGGACGACTGCCTCGAGAACCCGCAGGGCACCGGCTGCTGATTTCCGCGCCGGCCGGTACGCCGTCGGATCCTGGTGGGATGATCGTTGCACATGGTTTTCCGGTTCCCGGAGAGCCCGGTCAGCGGTCCCGCCGGTGCTCCTGCGTCGGGCGAGGAAAGGGGCGGAACAGTGACGATCTCCGGTCCGTGGGTGCTCCACTTCAGCTGGGGCTGCACCGACGACTACGGCAGGGTGGGCCTCGTGTTCGACCCGGACGGCACCTTCTCGGGTGGCGGGTTCTCCGGCGCCTGGCGGCAGCAGGACGGCACCCTGCTGCTCCGCTTCGCCGACGGCCCCGCCCAGTACGGCGGCACGGTCACGGGCACGGCGGGAGCAGGGGCGATGTCCTCCTTCGACGGCTCGCCGGGCGGCTGCTGGTACCTGGCCAGGCAGGGATCCGCCGGCGGGCCGGGATCCGCGGACAGCAGCGCCGGGCAGCCGGCGGACGTCGCCGGGCGGAGGCTGGACTCCGCGGGGACGGCGCCCGGTGCGCCGGACGGCCCGGGGACGGCGCCCGGCGAGCTGGACGCCGCGGGCAACCGGATCTGATGCGGAGGAGTGGGGAAGCGATGACCACGGACCACGGACACGGACACGGACACCGGCACGGAGCGTTCTGCGGGGTCATCCCGCCGTACGTGCACGAGCAGATGGCGGTGCACGGGGACGAGCAGACCCGCAGGAACGCCCTGGCCGCACTGGCCGTGGACACCACGGTCCGGGCGGAACGGCTGATCGCGGACCTCACTGCGCGGTCCGTCGCGGCGCAGGCGACCGCCCACAGGGAGCGGAAGGTCCACTCGGCCGGCAACACCGCGGAGCTCCCGGGGACGCTCGTGCGCTCGGAGGGAGCCCCCGCCAGCGGGGACCCCGCCGTGGACGAGGCGTACGACGGCCTGGGCTCCACGTTCGACCTCCTGCAGGAGGTCTTCGGGCGCAATTCCCTCGACGACGCCGGCATGCCCCTGCTCGGCACGGTGCACTACCAGGAGAAGTACAACAACGCGGCGTGGGACGGCCGGCAGATGATCTTCGGGGACGGCGACGGCCAGTACTTCAACCGCTTCACCGCCGCCGTGGACGTCATCGGGCACGAGCTCGCGCACGGCATCACCACGCACGAGTCCGACCTGCTGTACATGTACCAGTCCGGGGCGCTCAACGAGCACTTCTCCGACGTCATCGGGGCCATGGTCAAGCAGTACGTGGCCGTTCCCCGCCAGACGGCTGCGGACGCCGACTGGATCATCGGTGCAGGCCTGTTCACGAGCGCCGTCAACGGGGTGGGCCTCCGCTCGATGAAGGCACCCGGCACCGCGTTCGACGACGACGTGCTCGGCAAGGACCCGCAGCCGGACCACATGTCCCGCTTCGTGCACACCCTGGACGACAACGGCGGGGTGCACATCAACTCCGGCATCCCGAACCGGGCGTTCTGCCTCGCGGCGACCGGCCTGGGCGGCCACAGCTGGGACAGGGCCGGCCGGATCTGGTACGCCGCGATGCGCGACCCCGAGCTGCGGCGCCTGCGGTGGGTCGCGCAGTTCAAGGACTTCGCGGGCCTCACGATCGAGCACGCCGCCGCCCTGTTCGGACCCGCGGAGCAGGCCGTGGTGGCGGACGCCTGGCAGCAGGTGGGGGTCGCGCCCGAGACGGCCCGGCCCGTGGGCGCCCTCGCGGACGAGTGGGTGCTCCAGTACAGCTGGGGCTGCACGGACTCCTCCGCGCGGGTGCATCTGAGCTTCCACGACAACGGCTCGTTCACCGGAGAGCTGTCCGGCCAGTGGCACCAGCAGGACGGCACCCTGCTCCTGTCCTTCGACGCCGGTGCGGCCCGGTACGCCGGCACGCTGGTGGGCGACGTCGCCACGGGTGCCATGACCACGTTCGACGGAGCGGACGGGTGCTGGCGCCTGACCCGGAAGGGCGCCACGGGTATAGTCGGGAACTGATTCCTCACCGGCCCCGCCGGTCCCCGCGCGGGCCCGGTCCGGGCCATCCGCGTCCGACGGAGGGACGGTGCCGTCCATGGCGAGAGTCAGCTACCGCCTCGAGGGAGGCCTCGCGTACTTCCCCGGGCTGGCCGTGGAGCGGAGCTTCGAGACCGAGTCCCTGCCCCGGGCGCAGCAGGACGCGCTCCTCGACCTCTTCGAGACCGTCCTGGCGCACCGGCTGGGATCGACCGCCCCGACGACCCGCCAGGGAGCGGCCGACCAGCAGTCCTACGTGATCGAGGTCCAGGAGAGTTCCGGCGTCCGGCGCCTCGTGGTGAGCGAGTTCGACCAGGACCCGGCGGCGCAGGAGCTCGTGGCGCGGCTGCGCGACTGCGCCGACCGGTGCGAGCCCGGCGGGGATCAGTGAGGCGGACCCGCAGCGGCACCCGCAGGACGGCACGGCCCGGATCGCCGGACCACCCGGAGGTCATCCGGGGTCATTCCCGCCACTGAAGATGCTCCTGGGGTGCGGCGTTAGCCCCCGCAAAGACATCGGCCCTTATCAGAGGGCTCTTGCGTGGCTACACTCGGCCGGACGTCACCGCCGCGCCCACCGCCAGGAGTCCCCGATGTCCCACCGATCGCGCGCTCGTTCCGTCACCCTGCTCATGGCGGCCGCTCTGGTCGTGTCGGGGAGCCCGGCCCTCGCGGTCGGGCCTCCGCGGGTGCTGCAGCAGCCCGGTGCTCCTCCCGTGGTGCCTGCCGCCGAGCAGGTGGCGGCCACGGCCGAGACCTACCCGGAGGCGGACACGAACGTCTACACCGTCTCGGTCACCCGCAACGGAGCTCCCGAGGAGCGCGACAGCTTCGCCCCGGACGTGCAGGAGGTGGTCGACGCCGCGCTGGACGACCTGAAGTCCCTGGGCTCCTCTCCCGAGGCTCCTCTGCTCGTCCTCAACCCCTTCGGCACCAACACCACCGGCGTGCACGCCCAGTTCGAGACCGAGGGCAGCGGCACCCTGACGTACACCGTCAGCTCTCCCGGCACCGAGGACTTCACGCGCGTCGCCAAGGACCACGACCCGAGCGCCGCGTCGTTCGAGGGGCAGCTCATCGGGGTGGTCCCGGGCGCCGAGAACACCGTGACCACCACCTGGCAGCCCGACGACGGCGGGCCCACGGAGTTCTCGTTCACCATGACCGCTCCGCCGAGCGCGTCGGGCGACCGCACGACCCTCGACCGGACCGTGGTGGGGAACGCCGAGGAGCTCACCGACGGGCTGTTCGCGGTCATGGGGCTGAGGCGCCACATCGACTACACCCTGCTCTACGACAACGCGGGGGTGCTGCGCGCCGAGTTCGACCTCGACGGCTACCGCACGGACCGGCTGGAGTTCTACGGCGACACCATGGTGACCACCGTCGGGACGGACAAGGTCGCCCGGATCGACGGCCTGGGCCGGGTCGTGGCCACGCACGTCCTGGCGGGCTTCGAGATGCACCACGACTTCGACGTCACCGACGACGGCAAGCTCGTGATCCTGGCGACGGAGACCGCCAAGGGCAGTGTGGAGGACGTCCTGGTGTCCCTGGACCTCGAGACCGGGACCTACGAGAAGACGGTCGACTTCACGGAGCTCCTCGCCGATTACAAGTCCCGCACCCAGCCCTACGGCCCGGGGTTCTACGGTCCGGGCGAGGTGGACGACTGGCTGCACCTGAACTCGGTCGACTGGTCCCCGGACGGCGACTCCGTGATCGTCAGCGCGCGCGAGAACTCCGCGATCCTGAAGGTCGACGACGTCCACGGGAACCCCACGGCCGACTACATCATCGGCCAGCGCGAGGTCTGGGCCGGCACCGGGGCCGAGGACCTGCTCCTCGAGAAGACGGGGGACTTCCCCGACACCGGTGGGCAGCACTCGGTGGTGCGCCACGACGACGCGGCGCTGGCGGACGGCCAGTACTACCTCACGATGTTCGACAACTCGTTCTGGAGCATGAGAAGCCGTCCGGACTACACGGCCCCTGTGCCCGTCGGGACTTCCCCGGTGCCCACGGCGGACCCCTCCCTCCGCTCGGAGTACCGGAAGTACCTCGTCGACGAGAACGCCGGGACCTACAGCGAGGTCGAGACCGTCCCCGTGCCCTACTCCGCGATCGTCAGCAACGTGCAGGACCTCGGCGGTCCGCTGGTGGTCAACAGCGGCCAGGCCCTGACGTTCGCCGAGTACGACGCTCAGCGCCAGGTCATCGCCCGCTTCGACTACGCCCTCGCGGGGACGACCGAGGACGACTTCGCCTACCGGGTGCTGAAGTACGGGTTCGACGACTTCTGGTTCGCCGCGCCCTGAGCCGGCGCGCTCGCGCCGGCGGGCACGGGCGGCGGCACCGGCACCACCGAGCCACCGCCCAGGAAGCCTGCTTCAGCTCGTGTTCAGCAGGAGGTGGTTGGCTGATTGGTGCGAGGGGGCATCCCCGGGACACAGGGAGAAGCTGACGGTCCCGGTCGAGGGTTGGAGAGCCGCGACCGGGACCCGTCCCGGAGGCCGGACCCCGTGCGCGTCCGAGGAGTTCGCGCGCGGGGCCCGGACCCTCCGCGACGCCTCATTCCTGCCCCATGGACTCCGCCCACTCGGCGACCCGTGCGCTGCTCTGCTCCTCGGAGAGGTCCTCGACCCGGGTCATGACCGACCAGCGGACGCCGAACGGGTCGCGGATGCTGCCGTAGCGGTCGCCCGAGACGAACGTGCTGACGGGTTCGCGCACGGTGGCGCCGGCGGCGACGGCGCGCGCCACCACGTCGTCGACGTCCGGGACGTAGAGGCCCAGCGAATAGCAGTCGTCGTCGCCCGCGGGCGGGGCCACGAGGTGGAAGTCGGGGTTCACCTCACCCAGCTGGAGCCGTCCGTCGCCGAGGTCGATGGTCGCGTGCACGACGACGGGGGTCCCGTCCGGCCCGGGCATGTCGGTGCGGTCGACGAGGGCGGCCCCGAAGGTGCGGGTGTAGAAGTCGAGCGCCGCGGCCGCGTCGACCACCGCGATGAACGGGGTCAGGGACGTGAACCCCCGGGGCGTCCCGTCGGTGGTGTGTGCTCCGGTGACCCCACGGAGGTTCTGCTCTGTGCTCATGCCCCGAGCCTAGGCAGCCGGTGCCGGCCGGTCTTGAAGATTTCCGCCACCCTCGGGTGGTTACGCTCGTGCCATGAGCGAGCCGCCCACCACGCGGGGCCACCTCACCCCGGGACCGCACGCCACGGTCGTGCGCCTGCCCGCGCCCGACGACGTCGCCCACCTCGTCCGGCAGCTGTGGATCCCCGAGTGGGACCTGCCGGCGGGGGAGCGGGCCGAGCAGCTGGTGCTGGGCTATCCGGCGAGCAACGTGGTGGTCGAACCGGACGGGGTGGCGCTGCACGGGCCCACGAGCCGTGCGTCCACCCGGGTGCTCACGGGCCGGGGCTGGGCGGTCGGCGCGCTGCTGCGCCCGGCGGGGGTCCTGCTGTTCACGGAGCACCCGGCGGACCTGCTCGACGGGTCCGCGCCCGTCAGCGCGCCTGGGCTGCGCTCCGCCGTCGCGGAGGCCATGGCGGGGGTCGGCTCGGCCGAGCGGCGGGCGCGTCCGGCGGATCCGCCCGGCGGAACGGAGTCCGTCAGCGTCCCCGGGCTGCGCGCTGCCGCCGCGGGGGCTGTCGCTGGTGTTGATCCGGCCGGCCGGCATCTGCGGGCGGCGTCCCTGCTCGCGGACCACGTCCGGACGCTGGCGGCGGGGGTGCCCCCGTCCGCGGCGCGGGACGGCGCCCTGGCCAATCGCATGGTCGACCTTCTCGAGGCGGGGACCGTCGCGCGGAGCCCGGCCGACCTGACCCGGCAGCTGCACGTGTCCGAGCGCTCGCTGCAGCGGCTCGCGGCCCGGTTCGTGGGGATGCCGCCCCAGCTGCTGCTCCGTCGTCGTCGGCTCCAGGAGGCGGCCGAGCGGATGCGCGCGGACCCGGCCGCGGACCTCGGGGCGCTCGCCGCGGAGCTGGGCTTCGCGGACCAGTCCCACCTCACCCGGGAGTTCCGGTCGGTGCTGGGTGCCACTCCGCGCGGCTACGGCCGCGCCCGGTCCGGCCGGGAGGTCGGATGAGGAGTCCGGGGACCCGGGGCGTGGGTCAGGCGACCGTGCCGGGGCGGCCGTTCTTCGCCACCACGCGCTCGCCGGCGCGCTGCCAGGCCGTCATGCCACCGCGGAGGCTGGCCGCCTGGTAGCCGGCCGTGGACAGCCGGCGGGCGGCGTTCGCCGAGCGGGCGCCGGATCGGCAGACCGTCACGACCGGCCGGTCCTTGGACAGCTCGCGCTGCCGGGTGCCGAGGGCGTCCAGCGGGATGTGCCGGGCGGCCGGGGCATGACCCGCGCGGTACTCCTGGGCGGTGCGGACGTCGACGAGCACGGCCCCGCCGTCCAGGAGCTCCCGGGCGCGTGCCACGTCCACGGTCTCGTAGGTGCTGCCGAAGAGTCGGCCGAGAAAGCCCATGGCTCAGTTCTCCTTCGCGGTGGTCGAGAGGTTCGTGCCGCACCGGGCGGGACACGTAGGCCTATTATACCCCAGGGGGTATACTTCCCACCAGCTGTGAGGAACGAGACAGCCGGAGTGCAAATAACTCCGGGGAATCTCCTGTTGACACGGAAAGAACCAGTTCCCTGATGAAAGGCCTCCCCGTGCCGCACTCCACCCTGACCACCCCCGTCACCCTCGGCTCCCTCGAGCTGCCGAACCGCCTGGTCATGGCGCCGCTCACCCGGATGCGCTCCGGCCGGGACGGCGTCCCCGGCGAGCTCAACGTGGAGCACTACACCCAGCGCGCCTCGATGGGCCTCATCGTCACCGAGGGAACGTACCCGGACGTGGTAGGGCAGGGCTTCGCCTACCAGCCCGGCATCGAGACGCCCGAGCAGGTCGAGGGCTGGCGCCGGGTGGCCGAGAGCGTGCACGCCGCCGACGGCCGCCTGTTCATGCAGGTCATGCACGCCGGGCGCGTCACGCACCCGGACATCAACGGCGGCTCCCAGCCGGTGGCCCCGAGTGCTCTCGCGATCGAGGGGAAGACGCACACCTACCAGGGCAAGGCCGACTACCCCGTGCCGCACGCGCTGACCGCCGAGGAGCTGCCGGGCGTGGTGGAGTCCTTCGTCCGGGCCTCTCGCAACGCGATCGAGGCGGGCCTGGACGGTGTGGAGATTCACGGCGCGAACGGCTACCTGCTGCACGAGTTCCTCGCGCCGGGCGCCAACCAGCGCACCGACGAGTACGGCGGCTCCCCCGAGAACCGCGCCCGCTTCGTGGTCGAGCTGGTCCGGGCCGTGGCCGAGGCCGTCGGTGCGGAGAAGGTCGGTCTGCGGATCTCGCCCGAGCACAACATCCAGGACGCCTGGGAGACGGACCACGAGGACGTCCGGGCCACGTACGCCGCCCTCGTCGACGGCATCGGGGACCTCGGCCTCGCCTACCTCTCCGTGCTGCACAAGGAGCCGGCGGGGGAGTTCGTCCAGGGGCTGCGCACCCGCTTCGGCGGCGCCTTCCTGGCCAACAGCGGCTTCAGCGACGTCCCGACCACCCGGGAGGAGAGCGTGCAGCTGATCGAGGAGGGGGTGGCGGACGGCGTCGTCGTCGGGCGCCCGGCGATCGCGAACCCGGACCTGGCGCGGCGCTGGGCGGAGGGTCTGCCGGAGAACGTGCCGGACCCGCGGACCTTCTACACGCAGAGCGCCGAGGGCTACACGGACTACCCGTTCGCGCAGGCCTGAGCCACTCCCCGCGTCCCGCTCGGCCCTGCCGGGCGGGACGCGGGGACCCTCGACGGTGGTCCGGGTCACGTCTTAGGGTGTCGGAACCGGCTGGGACCATAAACCATGGCCGCCACCGCCGTTCCGCCGCGAAGCCTGGAGGACGCCCTCCGGGAGGAGACGGACCTGGCCGAGATCGGCGAGGAGTTCTCCGCCGGCGTGCGGGCCCTGGTCGAGGAGTCCCGCGCGGAGGCCCGGGCCGCGGGGCGCCAGTACCGGCTGCTCCACCGGCTCTGGCAGCTGCAGGAGGAGGCCCGGGAGCAGCGCTGGATGGTGGAGGCGCTCTGGATGCGCCCCGAGGCGGACCGGCTGGGCCCGCACTCCCTCGAGCCCGCTGAGCAGACGGTGCGGGACGTGGCCGATGAGGTCGGTCCGGCCCTCCGGCTCCCTGCGGGCACCGCGCTGCGCCGTGTCGAGGACGCCGTGCTGCTCGCGGAGTCCCTGCCCGAGGTCCTCGAGGCGCTCGAGCAGGGCCAGGTGGGCTTCCGGCAGGCAGGAGTGCTCGTCGAGCTGTGGCGCGAGCTGGTGTGGGACGCCGCCGGTCTCCCGCCGGAGCAGCGGGCGCCGGTCCAGGCCGTCCAGCGGATCGTCGACGAGCTGCTCCTCCGGGCCCCTGGCAGCACCGTAGCCCAGCTGCGCGCCCTCGCCCGCCGACGCCGCGCAGGTCTGCTGCGGGAGACCGAGGAGCAGCGCCACCGGCTGGCGCTGCGGGACCGGCGCGTGTGGGTCGAACCCCGGGAGGACGGCATGGCGCAGCTGTGCGCCCTCCTGGACGCGGCCACCGCGTACGCCATCCAGGACCGCCTCGACACGCTGGTCGACCGGGCGGTCACCGCGGTCCCGCCCGAGGTCCTCCCCGCGCAGGTCCTGGCCACGGCATTGCCCCCGTCGTCCGCCGCGGGCGCCCCGGACAGCGGACCGTCGGATCCCACCGTCGGGGCTCCGGAGCGCCGCACGGTGCCCCAGCTGCGCGCCGACGTGCTGGTGGACCTCCTGCTCGACGGCGAGCCCGCCGACCTGCCCGACCGTCTTCGCGGCATCCGCGGGCACATCACGGTCACCGTGCCCGCTCTCGCGCTCCTCGAGAACGCCGGGACGCTGCCCCCCGGTTCCATCGAGGGCCTGCCGCGCACTCCCCGCTGTGCGGAGCTGGAGGGCTACGGGCCCATCCCGGTCGGTCTCGCGGAGCGGATCGCGGCACGCGCGCCCTCCTGGTCACGGATCCTCACCCATCCCGTCACGGGGACCGTCCTGGACCGGGACCGCAGCACCTATGCCGTGCCCGCCGATCTCAAGCACCGGCTGCGAGCCAGGGACGGCACGTGCCGCTTCCCGGGCTGTCGACGCCGGGCGTCGCGGTGCGACCTCGACCACACCGTCGCCTGGGCGGACGGCGGCCGGACCTCGGCGGACAACCTCGCACACCTGTGCCGGCACCACCACCTGCTCAAGCACCGGGACGGTCCGCTGGGCCGGTGGCGGGTGGAGCACGTGGCCCCCGAGTGCCCGGCCCCTGAACTGCACGACCACGGGGTGCTGGAGTGGACCTCGCCTGCAGGGCAGGTCCACCGGACCTATCCGCAGGAGCACCACCATCCGGTCCCGGAGCGCGCACCGTACTTCCTCGCGGTCCCCGCTCCGCCCTGTGCCCCGCGCGCCGCTCCTCGGCCTGGTCCGGCCGACGACCCGCCGCCGTTCTGACATCCTGGAGGCGGGGCCCGGCCCCTGGACCCTAGACCTCGGCGAGACGGAGGAGCTGCCCGTGACCACCCCGTCGCCCAGCGAGGTGCGCTCGGTGCTGCTCGACCTGGTCCGCCGCCGCGGGTCCGGGAAGACCGTGTGTCCTTCCGAGGCCGCCCGCGCTCTGGCCGCCGAGGGCTGGCGGGACCTGATGGAGGACGTGCGTCAGGAGGCGTACCGGATGGCCGACGCCGGGCTCGTGGACATCACCCAGCAGGGCCGCGTGGTCGACGGCCGGACAGCCCGCGGGCCGATCCGCGTCCGACTCCGCTGAGCAGGGCGCGCGCCCGGGTAGCGTGGGGGTCATGACGTTCCCACCCATCAGCGCCCTCCTCGGGTCCGCCGCCCGGGCGCCGTTCGTCCTGCTCAAGCAGTTCCGGCCCCAGCGGCCCATCCACTCGGAGGGCGTCGGGCTCGAGGGCGTCCTGATCCGTACGGGCGGCGGTACCAGTGGCATTCACTGGATCGACGAAGCCGGGGAGGATCCCGTGCGGGCCCGTTTCTCCCGCTCGATCGGCTTCCCACAGGGGTGGCCGGACATCCTGGGCCTCGCCCTGCGCTGCCCCGTCCCGCCCTCCGGGCAGATGGAGGGCCGCAGCGACGGCCGGGCCGACATCCTCCTCGCGACCGCCGGCGAGGGGCGGTTCTCCCGCTTCGTCCCGACCTTCCACCGGCACGTGCCGGACAGCGCATTCGCCTCCTTCATGCCCTACCGGGCTCTCGGCGGCCCGGTGCTGGTCGCCGCCCACCCCGAGCCGCGCACAGAGCGCCTGCCGGCTCGCCCCGACCTCTTCCGGGCGTCGGTCGCCGCCGAGCCCTGGGTCCTCGGACTGTACTGGGCCACACCGCTCGGGCCGTGGCAGCGCTTCGGGACGGTCGAGCTCGGTCCCGGCGCGCCGTTCGGGGACGACGAACGGTTCGACCCCCTGCTCAACGTCCCCACGGGCGCCGAGAACTACGGGTGGACCTACCGGCTGCGGGAACCGTCCTACACCCTGGCCCGCGCCCCGCGGAGGCCGCTGGGCCGGGCGTAGAATCGGCCCATGGCACTGAGACTGAGCCCGGCGCCCACCACCGCGACCGTCCGGCGTCACGCCGTGGTGGAGTCGCCCATCGGCCCGCTGGCTCTCGTGGAGGAGGCGGGGGCGCTCGTGGCCCTCTCCGTCGAGGGTGCACGCCAGGGACCGGTCCCCACCTCCTTCGGGGCGCGCGACGACAGCCTCCTCCCGCACGTCCGCGAGCAGCTCGGCGAGTACTTCGCGGGACGGCTGCAGGAGTTCGACGCCGACGTCGTCCTCCACGGGACGCCGTTCCAGGTGCGCGTGTGGAACGCCCTCGCGCAGATCCCGTACGGCACGACCGGCACCTACGGGCAGGTGGCCCGCGCCGTCGGGGCACCCCGGGCCGCCCAGGCGGTCGGGGCCGCCAACGGCCGCAACCCCGTCAGCCTGCTGGTCCCGTGCCACCGGATCATCGGCGCCGGCGGGCGGCTCACCGGCTACGCCGGCGGCATGGAACGCAAGGAGTACCTGCTGCGCCTCGAGGGCGCGCTGCTCTGAACCCGCACCGCTGACGCGCCACCAGGAGGACCCATGACCCGCCTCGACGACCTCGCCACCGCCAATCTCACCAAGGCGCGTGCCTCCGGCGCCGGGCGCAGCGCGGAGCTCGTGGTCCACGACGGCGTGCTGCGGCAGACGATGATGGCGCTGTGCGCCGGCAAGGAGCTCGCCGAGCACGTCTCCCCGCCCGCCGCCACCCTCCAGCTGCTGCGCGGCCGGGTCCGGGTGCTCAAGCGCGGTCAGCTCGCCGAGGAGCTCACTGCCGGGGAGCTGCTGTCCCTCACCGACTCCCGCCACTCGGTGGAGGCGCTGGAGGACTCGGTGTTCCTCCTGACCACCGTCTCCCGGCCGTCGGACGGCTACGACCCCCGGGTGGCGTGACCCGCGGGCTCCGGCTCAGAACGCGTAGCGGACGTCGCAGTACGGCAGCTTCTCGTGGAGCAGGTCCAGGAACTGCTCCAGGTACCGCTGCTTGTCCCGGAACCGGTACCGCACGTTGAGGGCCCCGTTCTGGGAGCGCTTGGTCTCCTGGAGGTCCGGGCGCCACAGCACCTCCTCGGCCTTGGGGTGCCACTGCGTGTTGACCTCGTGGAGCTGGGCGTTGTGGGTCAGGAAGATGACCTCCGAGGCCAGCTGGTCCTTGGCCGCCGCGCTGAGACCGTCGTCGAGCTGCTCGAAGAGCTCGGCCCAGTCCTCCAGCCACGTATCCGTGACGATCACCGGCGAGAAGTTCACGTGCACCTCGTAGCCGGCCGCCACGAAGTCGTCGATGGCGGCGATCCGCTCCGGCACCGGCGTGGTCCGGATGTCCGTGAGCTTGGCCAGGTGCGCCGGCATCAGCGAGAACCGGACCCGGGTCCGTCCCTGCGGGTCCCAGTCCAGCAGCTCCCGGTTGACGTACTTCGTGGCGAAGGACGCCTTGGCGGTGGGGTGGCGGCGGAACAGGTCCACGAGGTCCTGCACGTTGTCGCTGAGCAGGGCGTCCACCGAGCAGTCGCTGTTCTCCCCGAGGTCGTAGACCCACGCCTCCGGGTCGCACTGGTTGGGCTCCGGCTTGGTGCCCTGCCGGCCGATGTGCCGGTCCAGGTAGCCGGTGATCTGCTCGATGTTGGCGAAGACCGTCACCGGGTTGCTGTAGCCCTTCCGGCGCGGGACGTAGCAGTAGGCGCACGCCATGGCGCACCCGTTGGCCGTGGACGGCGCGATGAAGTCCGCCGACCGGCCGTTGGGCCGCGCCGCCAGCGACTTCTTGACCCCCAGCACCAGGGCCTCGCGCTTGATCCGCACCCACCGCCGCGCGTTGGTCTCGTCCCCGTGCAGCTCCGGGATCTGCCAGTGGCTCGGGACCTCCACCAGGGTGGCGTCCGGCCACCGTTCGAGGACCTGCCGCCCCCGGGGCAGCTCGGCGGCGGCCGGTTCGTAGTAGATGCGGGTGATGTCGACCATGGACGGTTCCGGGGGCATGCGGACGAGTCTAGGAACCGCCACCGACAGCGGGCTCGCGGAGTCCTCCCCGGGAATGGACAGTGGACTTCACACCTGATGGCCGACAGGATGGCACCAAAGTGCGACCGCAACGACCACTCCGGCAGCAGCGACCACGAGGGAGTTCCTCCATGAGATCCGTATGGCTCGACACGTACGAGGTGCCGTCCACCGCGACGGACCGGTTCGTCCCCGGCGCGCACTACGACACGGTGGTCGCAGGTGCCGGGCTGACCGGGCTGACCACCGCGGTGCTGCTGGCGCGTGCGGGCCAGCGGGTCGCCGTGCTCGAGGCGCGTTCCGTCGGGGCCGTCACCACGGGCAACACCACGGCGAAGCTGTCCCTGCTGCAGGGCACCACGCTCTCCCAGATCCACCGGCACCAGTCGGACGAGGTGCTGCGTGCCTACGCGGACGGGAACCGCGAGGGGATGGACTGGCTGGTCCGGTTCCTCGAGGAGCGCGGGGTCCCGTTCCAGCGCCGCGACGCCTACACCTACGCCACGACCTCGAAGGGCGCCTCCGCGCTGCGCAAGGAGCTCGAGGCCGCCCGCATCGCCGGGCTGCACATGAACTGGACCCGGGACACCGGCCTCCCCTACAAGGTCTCCGGGGCCATCACGATGCCGGACCAGGTCCAGTTCCACCCGATGGAGGTGCTCGGCGCCCTCGTCGCCGAGCTGAAGGAGCACGGCGGCACGCTCGTGGAGGGGGTCCGGATCACCGGGGCCGGTGTCCGCTCACCCCTCTCGGTGCAGACCTCGCACGGCCCGGTGCGGGCCGACCGGCTCGTGCTCGCCACGGGCACCCCGGTCCTGGACCGCGGCGGGTACTTCGCGAAGCTCTCCCCGAACCGCTCCTACGCCCTGACCTACCGGGTCCCCGGGGCGCCGGGGTCCGTCCCGGAGGGCATGTACATCACCGCGGACAGCCCCACCCGCACGCTGCGCACCGTGCCGGTCGGCGGGGAGGAGCTGCTCCTGGTGGGCGGCAACGACCACGTGGTGGGACGGTCCGCCTCCCCGCAGGCGGCCGTGGACGACCTCGAGTCCTGGACGCAGCGCTGGTTCCCGGGGGCCGAGCGCACGCACGTGTGGGCGGCCCAGGACTACGAGTCGGTCAACCTCATCCCCTTCATCGGCACCCTGCCCCGCGGCGGCGGCAACATCTATCTCGCCACCGGCTACAACAAGTGGGGGATGAGCAACGCCGTCGCCGCCGCGATCGCGCTGAACGCCGAGATCCTCGGCGGCAGCGTGCCGTGGGCCGAGACGCTGGGCCGGCGCATGACCTCGCCGTCGGACATCCTCACCGCCCTGCGCGTCAACGCGGGGGTGGGCCTCAACGCGCCCAAGGACTGGCTCAGGGCCGAGCTCAAGGAGCTGCCGGCCGGGACGCCCGCGGAGGGGCAGGGTGTCGTCGGACGCGAGCACGGCCGCCCCGTGGGCGTGTCCACCGTCGACGGCACCACCTGCAAGGTCTCCGGCGTCTGCACGCACCTCGGCGGCGTGCTGCGCTGGAACGACGCCGAGCGCTCGTGGGACTGCCCCCTGCACGGCTCCCGCTTCGCCGCCGACGGCTCCCTGCTCGAGGGCCCTGCCGTGAAGGACCTGCCTCGGGCCGGGCGCTGAGCCCGGTCCCGGACACGGCGGCGGCCCCCACCCGCAGAAGGGTGGGGGCCGCCGCGGCGTCCGGGGACGCGCTGTCCCGGGGACCTACTTCTTGGAGGAGGTCTCCTCGAGCTTCAGCGCGACGCCGATCGCGAAGAAGGTCGGCGTCCACTCGCCCACGAACAGGCCCCAGCGGTCGGCCTGGGGCTTGGACTTGCTCTTGCCGAGGCTGGCCGCCCAGGAGAGGACGGACAGGCCGATGGAGGCGAAGCCCGCCGCGTAGGCGTGCTCGCTGCGGACACCAAGGTTCTGGATCGTGCTGATCATGGACGTACCTCTTTCCTGTGGTGGTCACCGTGAACGGTGAACTCCTCGAGCGGTGTCCGCCCAGTCTCACACGAAACGGAGCAATACGAAAGCAGGCTGACTATAAAGTTGGCCAGGTGCGTCGCCGGCCGATGTGGGCGGATGTGGGGTCGTCCGAACGGCCATTAACGGATGCAAAAAACTGTTTCCTCATGCAAACTGATCCATACCCGACCCGGTGGTGACCACCGCGGCGGGGTGGACGTCGAACCGGTCGGGGGGCCGGTGGCGTCATCGACCCGGAGCGAAGGAGCTTCCGGGCCGGGCCGATCATTCCTGGGGGGAAAAATGCTGCCATCCGTCGTGGGTGCTCTGCTGAGCACCGTCGTCCTCGTCTACGTCCTGTCGAACGCCGCCTACACGCGGCACAAGCGGTTCATCGCCGGGGCCAGGTCGCTGCGCCAGGCCATCGTCGCCGTGTACGCGGTGCTGCTGGTGCTCAACCTGTGGTGCGCCACGATCATGCCCGTGACCCTGGTCTGCGACGCGATCGCGGTGGCCACCCTGGTCGCCACCGGGGTCTTCGGCTTCGTCATCGCCGAGCGGCGGATCCCCGCCACCACCGTGGTCGAGCGCCGGAAGGTGCTGGCCGTGGGGGCGCACCCGGACGACCTCGAGCTCGCCTGCGGGGCGACCCTGGCCAAGCTGGTCGACACCGGCCACGAGGTCCGCGGCCTGGTGATGAGCTCCGGCGAGGTCGGCGGCAACGCCGGGCTGCGACCGGCCGAGGCCCAGCGCGGCGCCTCGTTCCTGGGGCTGACGGGTCTGCGGGTGCACGAGTTCCCGGACACGAAGCTGGAGACGGTCACCAACGACATGGTCCGGGCCATCGAGGCCGCGATCCGGGAGTTCGAGCCGGACGTGATCTTCACCCACTCGGCCCACGACCAGCACCAGGACCACTACGCGGTGCACCAGGCCACCCTGCGCGCCGCCCGGGCCCACCACTCGATCCTGTGCTTCGAGTCCCCGTCGGTGACCCGTGACTTCGACCCGTCCGTGTTCGTGGACATCGACGGCTACGTCGACGTCAAGGTCGAGGCCGTGCTCTCCCACCGGGACCAGGCCGGCAAGCCCTACATGACCCCCGGGCGGGTGCGCGGGATGGCCGCCTTCCGCGGGGCGCAGGCCAAGAACACCAACGCGGAGGCCTTCGAGCCGGTCCGCCTGCTCGGCTCCGCGATCGGCGACCTCTAGTCCCCGGGGTGCCAGAGGCCGGGCGGCCGGGGCGTTCCCGCGGACGCCCCGGCCACGGTCCGGCCGGCGCCGCCACTCAGACGGGGCCGGAGCTGCCGGCCGGGTACTCGAGCAGCGGGACCCGGCCGTCCTCGAAGGCGGCCAGCACCTCGTCGACGATGCGCCACCCCTGCTCCGCCGCGTCCCCGCGGACGCCGAAGGTGTGGTCGCCCTCGAGGACGCCCCGCAGCACGCTGCCGTAGGCCGTCAGGCCCGGCCGGGCCATCCCGGACGAAAGCGTCACCCGGGTCATGCCCCGGGAGTCGAAGGGCCCGCCCACGTTCAGCTCCAGGGTCAGCTGCTCCTCCTCGAGGCCCATGCGCAGGACGTCCGGCGCGACGTCCCCGGAGCGGGGCAGCTGCTCGTAGTCGTGCGGCGGGCGGCGGAACGTGATGGCGATCTCCTGACGGGGGTTGCCGATCGCCTTGCCCGAGCGCAGGGTGACGGGCACGCCGTTCCAGCGCCACGTGTCGACCTCGAGGACCACCTGCGCGAACGTCTCCGTCCCGCGCTCCGGGTCCACGCCGTCCTCGGCCGCATAGTCGGGCAGCTCACGGCCGTCCACGCTGCCGGCGGTGTAGCGGCCCCGGGTCGCGGCGCCCGCCGCGTCGCCCTGCCAGAGCTTCGTGGCCCGCAGCACGTGGCTGGTCAGCGTGGGGATCTCCACCTGGTCGAAGGAGGAGGGCGGTTCCATCATGACGAGGGCCATGACCTGCAGCAGGTGGGACTGGATCATGTCCCGCAGCGCCCCCGTGGCCTCGTAGAAGCCCGCGCGGCCCTCCAGGCCCAGGGTCTCGTCGAAGACGATCTCCACGGACTCCACGTGCTCCCGGCTCATGAGCGGCTCCAGCAGCCGGTTGGCGAAGCGCAGCCCCACGAAGTTGAGCACCGCCGGCATGCCCAGGAAGTGGTCCACCCGGAAGGTCCGCTCCTCGGGGACGAGCCGGCCCACGAGCCGGTTCAGCTCCCGCGCGGTCCGCGTGTCGGAGCCGATCGGCTTCTCGAGGGCCAGCACCAGGTCCTCCGGCAGGTCCAGCCCGGCCATGACCTCGCACGCCTGCGCGGTCACCGCGGGAGGCAGGGCGAAGTACAGGCAGACGGGGCCCTCGACGTCGTCGAGCAGCCGCTCGAGGTCCCCGGCGTCGGTGACGTCGCCCGCCACGTAGCGGGCGGTCTCCCGGGTGTGCGCGGCGGCGGGCCCGCTCGCGCCGACGGAGTCGAAGGCCTCGGCCACGACCTGTGCCCAGTCCTCCGCGGGTTCCCGCGAGGAGCCGACCACGTCGATGCGCAGCTCCGGGGCCGAGCTCAGGAGCGTGCCCAGGCCCGGCAGGAGCAGGCGGGACGTGAGGTCGCCGGTGGCGCCGAAGATGATCAGGGTCCTGATGCTTGTCATGCCAGCACGGTACCCCGGGGTCCCAGGCGGACGCCTCGCGTGCCCCTGGCCTGCGCCGACCGGACGCCCGGCCGCGGCTGGTTGAATGGGCGGATGAACGACGACGCGAACCGGCCCCGGTCCACCCCTCTGGAGGACTACGCGCTCCTGTCCGACCTGCACACGGGGCCGCTCGTGTCCCGGGACGGCAGCGTCGACTGGCTGTGCTTCCCCCGCTTCGACTCCCCGTCGGTCTTCGCGGCCCTGCTGGGCACGCCCGAGGACGGACGCTGGAAGCTCTCCGCCGTCGACGGCGTGGTCACGTCGCGCCGCTACCTGCCCCGCACCTTCGTGCTGGAGACGACGTGGCGCACCCCCACCGGGACCGTCGTGGTGACCGACTTCCTGCCCCCGGCGGCCGCCGGCGACGACCACCCCGACCACGCCGACCTCGTGCGGCGGGTCGAGTGCGTCTCGGGGACGGTCGAGGTGGAGCACGACCTGAGGATCCGCTTCGACTACGGGCGCGCCGTGCCCTGGACGCGGCGGGTCGACATCGACGGCAACGGCACCTGCGGGCAGCTCTCCATCGCCGGCCCCGACGCCCTGCTCCTGACCGGGCCGATGCTGCACCCCGAGGACTTCCCCCGCGTCGAGCCGCTCGAGGACGCCGCCCCGGACGCGGCCCCAGCCGCCGCCCCGGAGCAGCCCGGGGACCTCGACGAGGACGAGGGCGCCGTGGCCGACCGGCTCGGCGGGCGCTTCGGGCTCTCGGCCGGGGAGTCCCTCGACTGGGTGCTGACCTGGCACGAGTCCCACCACGGGCTGCCCACCCCCGTGGACCCCGCCGACGCCCTCGACCGCGCGGTGTCCTTCTGGACCGAGTGGTCCTCCCACGTGGGCACCCACAAGCGCCACGAGCAGGCCGTCCTGCGCTCGCTGCTCGTGCTGCGGGCCCTCACCCACCGCGGGACCGGCGGGATCGTCGCGGCCCCCACCACCTCCCTGCCCGAGGAGTTCGGGGGCAGCCGCAACTGGGACTACCGCTACACGTGGCTCCGGGACGCGGCACTGACCATCGAGGTGCTCGTCGCCCACGACTTCACCGACGGCGCGCTGCTCTGGCGCAACTGGCTGCTGCGGGCCGTGGCCGGGGATCCCGACCAGATCCAGATCATGTACGGCCTGGCGGGGGAGCGCCGGCTGCCCGAGAGCGAGCTGGGCCACCTCGGCGGGTACGAGGGATCGGCTCCGGTGCGGATCGGCAACGGCGCCGTGGGCCAGTTCCAGTCGGACGTCGTCGGGGAGGTCATGCTCGCGCTCGCCGCCCTCCGGGACGCCGGCGTGGAGGAGGACCGGTGGTCCTGGGGGCTGCAGAAGAACCTGCTGCGCTTCTGCGAGCGCAACTTCGACCGGGCCGGCCACGGGATCTGGGAGATGCGCGGGTCCGCCGCGTTCTTCGTGCACGGGCGCGCCATGATGTGGGCAGCCTTCGACCAGGGCGTGCGCGCCGTCGAGGAGCACGGGTTCTCCGGGCCGGTGGAGCGGTGGCGTGAGCTGCGGGACCGGCTGTGCGCCGAGATCCTGGAGCACGGCTTCGACACGGAGCTGAACACGTTCACGCAGACCTACGACAACACCGAGGTGGACGCCTCGCTGCTGCAGCTGCCGCACACGGGCTTCGTGGCCTACGACGACCCGCGGATGCTCGGCACCGTGGCCCGGATCGAGCGGGACCTGCGGGGGGCGCACGGGCTGGTGCACCGCTACCGGACCGCCTCCGGCCTGGACGGTCTGGAGGGCGACGAGTACCCCTTCCTCATCTGCACGTTCTGGCTCGTGGAGCAGTACGCGCGCAGCGGCCGGGTGGACGACGCCGGTGAGCTCCTGGAGCAGCTCGCGGGCTACGCCAACGATCTCGGCCTCTACGCCGAGGAGTTCGACCCCGTCAGCGGGCGGCTCGCCGGGAACTTCCCCCAGGCGTTCAGCCACCTCGGGTTCATCCGCGCCGTCGACGCCGTGGTGCGGGCACGGGCCGGCGTGGACCTCACGGATCGGCTCCAGACGTAGGCGGGACGCGGCGAGGCACCGGCCGGACGCCGGCATGACGCCGGCAGGGTCTCCCCGCGGAGCACGGGCACGGAGCAGGACGCATCGACCAGGACGGACAGCATGAGCACCTTCGACCGGGCGGCCGATCTGCCGCACGACCTCACCGACGAGCTCCTCGACGGCCTCGGGGTGGAACGGGCCACTCCGCTGGGCGGCGGCGACACCGCGGCGGCCTTCCGCCTGGAGACGGCGCGGGGGCCCCTGTTCGCGAAGACCATGGCGGACCCGCCCGCCGGGATGATGGCGGCGGAGGTCGCGGGACTGCACGCCCTGCGGGAGCACGTGCCGGAGCTCCTCGGGGTGCCGGAGGTCGTGCGGTGGACGGACGACGGCATCGTCCTCGAGTGGATCGACGAGGCCCCGGGCTGGCGCCCGTCCGGGACCGAGGTGGAGTGCGGGCGCGGGCTCGCGGCGCTGCACCGGGTGCGGGGGAAGGCCTTCGGCGGGCTCGACCCGGAGCTGCCCGGGCGGATCGGGTCCTTCGCGGTGGACCTGTCCCCGACCCAGGACTGGGCGGCGTTCCTGCTCGACCGGCGGATCCGCCCGCTCCTGCGGGACGCGCTCGGGGCCGGCCGGATCGCCCCGCACGCCGCGGACCTGCTCGAGGAGCTCGCCCCGCGGGCCGAGGAGCTCGCGGGGCCGCCGGAGCCCCCCACCCTGGTGCACGGCGACCTGTGGGCCGGGAACCGGCTCGTGGACGTCCGGGGCCGGAACTGGCTGATCGACCCGTCGGCGCACTGGGGCCACCGCGAGGTCGACATCGCGATGATGCTGCTGTTCGGCGGCTTCGGCGAGGAGTGCCTGGCCGCCTACGACGCCGAGCACCCGCTCGCGCCCGGCTGGCAGGAGCGGGTGCCGTGGTACCAGCTGCCGCCGCTGCTGGTGCACGCCGTCCGGTTCGGCGGCGGCTACGGGGACGCGGCCGTGCGGGCGCTCCGGCAGCTGCGCGGCTGACCGGCCGCGCCGGGAAGCGGCGGCGGGAGCAGGGTCCTCAGCGCTGCTCGCCCACCGCCCGGTTGTCCACGGCCCGGCCGGCCCGGCGCCGCTCGGCCCGGCGCCGCTCCGCCTCGTGCTGGTCGGCATGCTGTGCGCCGGTGCCGGCACCGGCACGGCGGCGGAGGTACGCCGTGGCCAGCACCACCAGGACCGCCGCCGCGGCCGCGCCCCAGGCCAGGAGCACGGACCGCGGCTCGTCCGTGGCCCGGCCGACCGCGATCCAGGACAGCCCCCACGCGGAGGCGGCGGCCACGGCCCAGCGCCCGCCGACCCGCCGCTGGATGGCGGCGACCACTGCCGCGAGCACGAGCACGACGACGACGCCGATCCACTCGGCGCCCCGGCCCTCCTGCGACACGCCCGAGGACACGAGGGCGGCCGCCACGTTGGCCGCCGTCGCGACGGACACCCAGCCCAGGTACAGCCCGAAGGTGCCGTCGACCACGATCAGGTCGAGCGGGCCGCGCCGGCCGGGGACCTCGGTCAGGCGCACCACCAGCAGGCCCAGGACGAGGACCAGGGCGACGATGACCCCGACGCTGGCCCAGATCCAGCCCTGCTGGGTGACCAGCAGCCAGCCGGCGTTGAGGAGCATGGACGCCGCCGCGAGCCGGCCGGTGGCGCGGGCCCGGGGGTCCGTCGTCCGCGAGGGCAGCCACTGCCAGACGGTGTAGGCGAACAGCCCCAGGTAGATGACCGACCAGATCGAGAACGCCGTGCCGGCGGGGGCGAGCAGGGTGGCGTCCGCGGAGAGGCTGCCGCCGGACGACTCCTCGACCCGGGTGCCGAAGACGCCGATGCCGACGAGCGTGCCCAGCAGGCACGCGATCTCGCTGACGGTGACCAGGACCTGGCGGACGCGGTCCGCGCGGGTCGGCCGGAGGTCGGTGCGGCCGGTGCTGACGGGGGAGGCGGTCACGGCGGGGCCTTTCTCGGGTGGCACGGACCGGGGGTCGCGGGTCGGGACTCCCGGGTCGGAGTGCGCGGGTCGGAGTGCGCGGGGTGGAACGTGCGGGTCGGAGTGCGCAGGTCCTCGACCGCCACGGTAGGCCCTGGACCTGACTGCCACCAGGGACGGGGCGCCGGCTGGGGCATCCGTTCCCGGCCGGCGCCCGGGCCGTTCCCCTAGAGTGGCCGGATGGAACCCGAGCAGACGTCCCGGCCCGTCGTGGGCCTTCTCGGCGCCACCGGTATCACCGGGCGCGTGGCACTGGCCCATCTCCTGGCGCGGGCGCCCGAGGCGGGGGTGGACGTCGTCGTCGGCGCCCGGGACCCCGAGCGCGTGCGAGCGCTGTGCGCCGCACGGGAGCTCCCCGTCTCCGAGGTCCTGCACGCCGACGTCGCGGAGCCCGGCTCGCTGCGCGCGTTCGTCCGGCGGGTCGACGTGCTGGTGAACCTCGCGGGGCCCTACACGCGGCTGGCGCCCCCGGTGCTCGCCGCGTGCGTCGCGGAGGGCACCCACTACCTGGACCTGACGGGCGAGTCGCAGCTCGCCCACCGCACCGACCGGGACCTGCACGAGGCCGCGCGGGCCGCGGGGGTCGCGATCGTGCACACGGCGGGCTTCGAGGCCCTGCCCGCCGACGTCCTCGTCGACGCCGCCCGCCGGCACGCCGCGGCGCGCGGCGAGACGCTGCGCTCCGCGGACCTCGTCACCTCCGTGCGCACGCCGCCGGGGACCGGGTTCTCGGAGTCGGTCTCGGGCGGGACCGTGCAGAGCCTCGTCGAGGTGCTGCGGGACCCGGACCCCGCCCGCACCGGGGACGTCGCCGCCCGTCTCCCGGACCCCGCGCCGGGCAGCGGGACCGCCGCGGACCCCGACGCCGTCCGCGCGACCAGCCCGCTCCGCCTGCGCGCCCGGACCGCCCGCGGCCGGGTGCTCGCGGCCATGAGCCCGCTCGCGGCGATCAATCCCCCGGTGGTGCACCGCACCCAGGCCCTCAGCCCCGTCCCGGGGGCCGCCGCGCACCCCCTGGCCTTCCGCGAGGCCATGGACGTCGGCCGCGCGGGCGGGCTCCGCGGGGCCGGGCGCTTCGCCGCCGCCGTGGCGGTGGCGGTGTTCCAGGCGCTCGCCGGCCTCGCCGCCGCCCTGCCGCACCCGGTGCGGGCGAGGCTCGCCGACGTCCTGGCGGGAGTCCTGCCCCAGGCCGGGACGGGCCCGGCGGGCGACGTGCTCACCGGCTGGTCCTGGACCACCCGCGGGGTGTTCACCACCCACGAGGGAGGCGGCTTCCCCGCCGTGCTGGAGGCGCAGGGCAACCCCGGCTACGGCACCACCCCGTGGCTGACCACGGAGCTCGCCCTGCGCATGGCGGTGCGCGGCGTCCCGGCCGCCGCCCTCGGCTCGAGCACGCCCGCCCTGGCCCTGGACGGCGACCTCGACGCCCTGCTCCCGGCCCGGGTGCGCATCACGGTCGGCTGAGCGCCGTGGACCGGACACCGTGGACGGCGCGCGCCGGCCCCCGTCCCCCACGAGGGACGGGGGCCGGCGGCACGACCGCTGCGGGCGGGACTACGGCTTGAGCACCACCTTGATGCAGCCGTCCTCCTTCTTCTGGAACTTCTCGTACATCTCCGGCGCCTGCGACAGCGGCACCTGGTGGGTCGCCAGGTCGAGGACGCCCAGCGGGTCCGAGGGGTCGTCCACGAGCGGCAGGAGCTCGTCGATCCAGGACTTCACGTTGCACTGGCCCATGCGCAGCTGGACCTGCTTGTCGAACAGCGTGAGCATCGGCATGGGGTCCTTCATGCCGCCGTACACGCCGCTGAGCGAGATCGTGCCGCCGCGCCGGACGGCGTCGATGGCGGTGTAGAGCGCGGTGAGCTTGTCCACCCCTGCCGTCTCCATCGCCTTGCGGCCCAGCGGGGACGGCAGCAGCCCCACGGCCTTGTGGGCCGCGCCGGCCACGTGGGAGCCGTGCGCCTCCATCCCGACCGCGTCCACCACGGAGTCCGGGCCGCGGCCGTCCGTGAGGTCCTTGAGCCGCTCCGCCACGTCGCCCGCGGAGTCCAGCGTCTCGATGCCGTGGCGCTCGGCCATGGCCCGGCGCTCGGCGACCGGGTCCACCGCGAGCACCCGGTAGCCCAGGTGCCGGCCGATCCGGGCGGACATCTGGCCGATCGGGCCCAGCCCCAGCACGGCCAGGGAGCCGCCCTCCGGGGGAGCGGCGTACTTCACGGCCTGCCATGCGGTGGGGACCACGTCGGACAGGTAGAGGTAGCGCTCGTCCTCACCGGTCTCGGGGACCTTGATGGGCCCGTAGTCGGCGTGCGGCACCCGCAGGTACTCGGCCTGCCCGCCCGGCACGGAGCCGTAGAGCCGCGAGTAGCCGAGGAACGCCGCGCCGCTGTTGTACTCCCGGACCTGGGTGGTCTCGCACTGCGACTGCAGCCCCTGGTTGCACATGAAGCAGTGCCCGCAGGAGACGTTGAACGGGATGACCACGCGGTCCCCGGCCTTGATGTGGGTGACGGCCGGGCCGACCTCCTCGACGATGCCCATCGGCTCGTGGCCGATGATGTCGCCCTTGTCCATGAACGGGCCCAGCACCTCGTACAGGTGCAGGTCGGACCCGCAGATCCCGCTCGACGTGATCCGCACGATCGCGTCCGTGGGCTCCTGGATCCGCGGATCCGGGACCTCCTCGACGCTCACCGAGCGCTTTCCCTGCCATGTCAGAGCCTTCATCGATCCTCCTTCTCAGAACGGCCCCTCCGGTGCGGAAGGACAGCATGCTGATCTGTTCGGTCCGCCCCAGTCTACTCGGCGGTGTCCGGACCCGCATAGTGCGGGGCCTCGGCCGCGGTCTCGCCCCGGAGGAAGTACGCCCCCACCGAGCCGGCCAGGGTCGCGAAGACGGCCACCGAGTAGAGCGCCAGCACCACCTCCAGCACGCGGGGGAAGCCTCCCTGCGCCCCGAGCTCCCGGCCCGTGACGGTGGACATCGCCGCGTCGGACAGCGCCGGGCCGTATCCCGCGTAGTGGCCGAGGACGTACAGCAGCTGGCTCGAGACCAGCACGACGACGCCGGTGACCGCCGCGAGCCAGCCGATCCTGCTGGACAGCAGCTTCCCCGCCGAGCGGGAGCCGCGCACCCCGGCCGAGAGCACGCTCCCCGCCCGCGTCAGCCGGGTGAGCCGGAGCAGCCGGGCGGCCTGCAGCGCACGGACGAAGCGCAGGAAGGGCAGCAGCAGGAACAGCACCTGCCACCAGTTGCGCTTCCAGAACCGGGCGGAGAACCCGGCGACGTAGGCCCGGAGCAGGAACTCGCCGACGAACACGGCCCAGAAGAGCCAGCCGACCACATTGAGGAGTGCTACGAGCCCGGGGTCCTCGGCGAGCAGCTGCCCGAGCACCACGAACAGGAACAGCACGCCCAGCACGCCCATCGGCCGGTCGAGCCGGCGCGCGAGCCCCTCCGCGAGACCCAGCTGCTCGGCCTCGTCGACCGGCCGCCGGTGCTCGTGCCGGGTGCCGTCGTTCCTCGCCACTGCTGTCCTCTCGGTCGCGCCGGTCTGCTCCTGGCCCACGGTAGGGCACGGGCGCGCGGACCCCGCCCCGGGCGCGGGCGCAGGCCCGTCCGTCCGTCCGTCCGAGGGAGGGTGCGGAGGGTCAGTCCGTTGGCGTCACGGTCGCGTCGACGAGGATGGGCTCCTCGCCGCGGTCGACGTAGAGCTGCGCCGTCTCCTCGTCGGCGACCGCCTGCAGGGCCTCGTAGTCGTCGACCGTGAAGACGTCCCGCTCCTCCACCGTGCCGGTGGCCTCGACCTCGTCGCCCACGGACAGCCCCTCGGGCAGCTGGTCTGCGAGCACGAGCGTGTCCTCCGCGCCGATGGCGATCACCTGGTGGGCCAGGACCTCCTGCACCTCGCCGGTGAGCGTCATGGCCTCGCCCACGAGCTCCTCGGTGGGCACGCCCGACTGGTCGGCGCGGGTCAGCTCGGTCTCCTCGGCGCAGCCGGCGGCGGTGCCGGCCAGGAGGAGCGCGGCCGCCGCGGAGGCTGCGGTCCGGGGGAAGCGGTGCATGGTGGTCTCCTCGTCGTCGTGCTGTGCTCGGTGCCGTTACGGCAGGACGGGGACGACCGTACGCGGGAGGATCACCGTGCGGCCACCCCCGAGGGCCCTCCCGCAGGGTTCTCGCCGCGGATCGTGACCCCGCCGTGATCCTTCACCCCCTCCATTTCCCGCGGTCGGCGTTCCGGGGGGTCCGCGTCCGGTGTGGCACGTTGCACACAGTGCAATGTTGCACGGAGTGCATGGTTGCACCTAGTGTCAGCACTCGTGACGAACCTGCCCGCCGAGCCCGCCCGGCACCACCCCCCGGAGGACCGGCGGGAGGCCGTGAAGTACCACAACCGCCGCGCCATCATCGACGCCGCCGCGGCCCTGGCCGCGGAGCGCGGACTGGGGCGCTTCACCGTCAACGACCTCGCCGATCGGGCCGGGGTCTCGCGGCGCACCATCTTCAACCACTTCGCCTCCGCGGACGACGCCGTCTACGCGCGCTTCAGCGAGCTGCTCGGCGTGTTCGTCGACAACTTCGCGCGCGTCGTGGAGGCCACCCCGCCGCCCGCGAACCCCAGCCCCGGCGCCGTCCTCGAGCAGCTGGCCGACGTCATCGAGCGGACCGAGCTCGTCCCCGCCATGTGCCACATCGCCCACCTGATGGGCGCGAGCGGGGACAGCCCCATCACCGCGATGTGGGCGCACGAGGTGTTCCAGACCCTCACCGCCCGGCTGGCCGCGGAGATCACCGACCGGGTCCCCGGCGCACCCTCCTTCACCGTGGACCTGCTCGCAAGCCTGCTGCTCCACGCCCTGGCCGTGTCCTTCGAGCGGTGGGCCGAGGAGACCGGCGCGGTGGACACCCCGGACAGCCGCGAGACCTGGCGCCGGCTGCTGCGCACCGCCGTGGAGCGCCTGCGCCACGGCTTCGCCGACTGACCCGACCGACAGAGCACGACCCCCAGAGCACGACCCACGGAACACGACCGACAGAGAAGAGACATGGCACATCTGCTGTACCGACTCGGGCGCTTCGCCGCCCGCCGCGCCTGGGCCGTGGTCGCGGCCTGGGCGGTGGTCCTGCTCCTCGCCGGCGGCGCCTTCGCCGCCTTCGGCGGGCAGCTGACCAACGCGATCACCGTTCCCGGCACCGAGACCCAGCGGCTGGCCGACCGCCTGCAGAGCGAGCTGCCCGACGCCGGCCACGGCACCGGCCGGATCGTGTTCCAGACCGAGGACGGCGACCCGTTCACCGCGGACCAGCGCGAGCAGATCGGGAAGGCGCTCACCGAGGCGGAGGAGTCCCCGGGCGTCGACGGCGTCCTGGACCCGTTCGCCGCCCAGGACGAGCGCGAGGCGCAGGAGCAGCAGCTCGCGGACGGGCGCGAACAGGCCGCCGACGGCCGCGCGCAGCTCGACGCCGCCGAGGACACGCTCGACGAGAACCAGGAGAAGCTCGACACCGCCCGGGAGCAGGCCGAGCGGGCCGACGCCCCCGACCAGGTCCTCGACGAGCTCGACGAGCGCCAGGAGGCCCTCGACGACGGCCGCGCGGAGCTCGAGCGCAACCGGGAGCAGCTCGCGGACGGCCTGCCCGAGCTCGACCGCGGCGAGCGGATGATGGCCCTGGCCGAGGAGACCCGCACGGTCTCCGCGGACGGGACCACCGCGATGGCCGTGGTGACCTTCACCGCCGAGCAGCAGGCGGTCACCGCCGAGGAGAAGGAGTCCCTCCAGGCCGCCGTGGACGGCACGGAGATCGAGGGCGTGCAGGTCGACTACTCCCTGGAGATCGCCCAGGACATCTCCCAGCTCGTCGGCCCCGCCGAGGTGATCGGCGTGGTCATCGCCGGGATCGTGCTGCTCGTCATGCTCGGCACCCTCGTGGCCGCCGGCCTGCCCATCCTGATGGCACTCACCGGCGTGTCCGTCGGCGCCCTCGGCGTGCTGTCCTTCTCCGGGGTGCTGGACATGATGTCGGTGACCCCGATGCTGGGCGTCATGCTCGGACTGGCCGTGGGCATCGACTACTCGCTGTTCATCCTCAACCGGCACCGCCAGCAGCTGCTGGCCGGCACGGAGCTGCACGAGTCCATCGGCCTGGCCACCGGGACCTCCGGCAACGCGGTGGTCTTCGCCGGGCTGACCGTGATCATCGCCCTGGCCGCGCTCAACGTCACCGGCATCCCGTTCCTGGGCGTCATGGGCACTGCGGCGGCGGTCTGCGTGGCCGTGGCCGTGCTGGTCGCCGTGACCCTCACCCCGGCGCTGCTGTCCCTGGTGGGGGAGCGGCTGCTCCCTGCCCGCGCCCGGACCCGCGCGGCCCGCCGGCCCGCCCACCTCGGGGAGCCCCGCCCCGGGGTGGCCACCCGCCACCCGGTGCTGACCCTCGTGGCCGGTGTGCTCGCGCTCGTCGTCGTCGCGCTCCCCGCGGCCTCGATGCGCCTGGGCCTGCCGGACGCCTCCTCCGAGCCCGAGGACTCCACCCAGTACCGCACCTACCAGGTCCTCGACGAGAAGTTCGGCGCCGGCGCCAACGGCCCGCTGCTCGTGGTCGCCGACCTGCCGGAGGGCACGGACGAGTCCGGGGCCGCCGATCTGCAGCTCGCCGTGGGCGAGGAGCTCATGGCGGAGGACGACGTCGTCTCGGTGGTCCCGGCGGGGCTGTCGGAGGACCGCCGGACCGCCGCGTTCCAGGTCGTGCCCGTGGACGGCCCGGCCGCCGAGTCCACCGAGCGGCTCGTCAACGACCTGCGCGCCCTGTCCCCCGCCCTGGAGGACGAACTCGGGGTGAGCATCGGCGTCACCGGCCAGACCGGCGGCAACATCGACGTCTCCCAGCTGCTGGCCGACGCGCTGCCGCTGTACCTCACCGTGGTGATCGGGCTGTCCCTGGTGCTGCTGGTGCTCGTCTTCCGCTCGATCCTCGTGCCGGTCGTGGCGACCGCCGGGTTCATGCTCTCCCTCTTCGCCGCGTTCGGCGCGGTGGTGGCGATCTACCAGTGGGGCTGGCTGGGCGGTCTGCTCGGCGTGCACGCGCCGGGCCCGGTCCTGAGCTTCCTGCCCACCATCCTCGTGGGCGTGCTGTTCGGCCTGGCCATGGACTACCAGCTGTTCCTCGTCTCCGGGATGCGGGAGGCGTTCGTGCACGGCCGCTCGGCGCGGGCCGCCGTGCAGGAGGGGCTCCAGGCCGGCCGGGCCGTGGTCACCGCCGCCGCGATCATCATGATCTCGGTGTTCGCCGGCTTCATGTTCTCCCACATGGCGATGATCCGGCCCCTGGGCTTCGGGCTCGCCTTCGGCGTGCTCGTCGACGCCTTCGTGGTGCGCATGACGCTGATCCCCGCGGTCATGCACCTGCTCGGCGACCGGGCCTGGTGGCTGCCCCGCTGGCTCGACCGGATCCTGCCGAACGTGGACGTGGAGGGCGACTCCCTGCGCCGCGACCGCACCCCCGCCCCCGAGGACCCGGCCGCCGCGGCCGGCCCGAGCGGCTGGGGCGACGCGGCGCCGGGCCCGGACGCCGAGCGCGAGCTGGTCGGCGCCGGCCGGCGCGACTGACGCGGAGGTCCCCGGCGAGGACGGCGCGCCCCGTCACCCGCAGCGGGTGACGGGGCGCGCCGTCGCCGGTCCGGTCCGCTGCGGTCAGGAGATGCCGTTCTCCTGCAGCCACATCTCCAGCAGGCCCAGCTGCCACAGCACGTTCGAGCGCAGCGGCGTGTGGTGCTGGTTCGGGTCGGCCAGCAGGGTCTCCACGACCTCCGAGTTGTAGAGCCCGCGCCGCACCGCCGCCGGGTCGGTCAGGGCGGCCTCGACCCGGTCCAGGGTCCCGCCCTCGAGGGTGCGGATCGCCGGGACCGGGAAGTAGCCCTTCTTCCGGTCGATCACCTCGTCCGGGACGATGCCGCGCGCCGCGCGCTTGAGCACGCCCTTGCCGCCGTCGGCGAGCTTGAGCTCCGGCGGGATGCGCCCGGCGAACTCCACGAGTTCGTGGTCGAGGAACGGCACCCGCGCCTCGAGGCCCCACGACATGGTCATGTTGTCCACGCGCTTCACGGGGTCGTCCACGAGCATCACCGTGGAGTCGGTGCGCAGGGCGGCGTCCACGGCCGTCTCCGCGCCGGGGCGGCCGAAGTGGCGCTCGATGAACGCGGTCGGCGCGTCGTGGGTCGCCATCCACTCGGGGGAGAGGACCTTCGCCAGCCGGGACCACGGCCGGTCGAAGAACGACTGGGAGTAGGTCTTCCGGGCGTCGTCGCGCGCGACGTCGGCCAGCGGCGGGTACCAGTGGTAGCCGCCGAGCACCTCGTCGGCGCCCTGCCCCGACTGCACCACCTTGACGTGCTTCGAGACCTCCTCGCTGAGCAGGTAGAAGGCCACGCAGTCGTGGCTGATCATGGGCTCGCTCATCGCGGCGACGGTCCGGTCGATCGCCGGGACCAAGCGGGCGTCGTCGATCGCGATCTGGTGGTGGTCGGTGCCGAAGCGGCGGGCCACGAGGGACGAGAACTCGAACTCGTCCCCGGACTCCTCGCCCCGGGACTCGAAGCCGATGCTGAACGTCTGCAGGTCCTCCTGCCCGCTCTCCGCGAGCAGGGCGACGACGAAGCTCGAGTCGATGCCGCCGGAGAGCAGCACGCCCACGGGGACGTCCGCCACCATGCGCCGCTTCACCGCGGTGCGCAGCTTCTCGACGAGCCCGTCCTGCCAGTCCTGCTCGGACCAGCCCGAGCGGTCCTCGTCGCGGGTGAACTGGGGGTTCCAGTACTCGTGGTCCGAGGCCGAGCCGTCGGGCTCGACCGTGCGCACGGTCGCCGGCGGCATCTTCCGCACGCCCTTGAGGATCGTGCGCGGGGCCGGGACCACCGAGTGGAAGGTGAGGTAGTAGGACAGGGCCGTGCGGTCGATCGAGGTGTCGACGTCCCCGGCCGCCAGCAGCGCCTGCACCGTGGACGCGAACCGCAGGCGCGCCCCCGTGTGGTCGACGTAGAGCGGCTTGATGCCCAGCCGGTCGCGGGCCAGGACGGTGCGCCCGCTCGTGTGCTCGGTGATGGCGAAGGCGAACATGCCGTGGAAGTGGTAGACGCACTCCCGGCCCCAGCGGTGGTAGGCCTTCAGGGCCACCTCGGTGTCCGAGGTGGAGAAGAACTCGTAGCCCATCCCGCGCAGCTCCTCGCGCAGCTGCCGGTAGTTGTAGATCATCCCGTTGAACACGATCGACAGCCCCAGCCGGGAGTCGACCATCGGCTGCCCGCCCGAGGGGCTCAGGTCGACGATCTTCAGCCGGCAGTGGCCCATGGCCACCGGCCCCTGGGCCCAGGCGCCCTGCCCGTCCGGGCCGCGGCCGGCCTGGGCGCACGTCATGCGGTGGATCGTGCCCGGGTCCGCGCCGGCGCCGTCGAACCGGACCTCACCGGCGATGCCGCACATCAGCGCCCACCTCCGCTCCGGGGCCGGGACGGGATCGGAAGAGAAGGTCCGTGGAGGGAGAGCATCCTCCAATGCTACGGGGGCACGCCGCCGAGCGCCCTTCCGGGGACCGGAGCCCGGCGTACGGTGCCTGTATGACCACCGACCCCACCAACCCCTGCCGGCTCTCCGCGCGGGAGCTCGCCGCGGCCGTCCGGGCCCGCACGGTCTCCGCGCGGGAGGTGCTCGACGCCCACTTCGCCCGGATCGACGCCGTGAACCCCGCCGTGAACGCCGTGGTCACGCAGGTCCGCGAGCAGGCGTACGCGGCCGCCGCCCGCGCCGACGAGCTCACCGCCGCCACACCCGCCGCCGAGCTGCCGCCCCTGCACGGGGTGCCGATGACGCACAAGGACACCCACGCCACCGCCGGGATCCGCACCACGTCCGGCTCCCCGGTGTTCGCCGAGCACGTCCCGGAGCACGACGACCTGATCGTCGCCCGGTTCACGGCGGCCGGGGTGATCAGCACCGGGAAGAACAACGTGCCCGAGTTCGCCGCGGGCTCCCACAGCTTCAACGAGGTCTTCGGGACCACGCACAACCCCTGGGCGCTCGACCGCAGCGCGGGCGGGTCCAGCGGCGGGGCGGCCGCGGCGATCGCGTCCCGGATCCAGCCCCTGGGCGACGGCTCCGACATGGGCGGGTCCCTGCGCAACCCGGCCGCGTTCTGCGGCATCGCCGGCTTCCGGCCCTCCGCCGGGGTCGTGCCCTCGACCCCGGCCGGCAACGCCTGGGCGTGGCTGGGCCGCTCCGGTCCGCTGGCCCGCAGCGTGGACGACCTCGCCCTGGCCATGTCCGTGCTGGCCGGCCCCGACCCGCGGATCCCCCTGGACTGCCCGGCACCGCGGACCGGGTTCCGGGCGCTCGCGGCGGAGGACCCGCCCGACCCGGGGGCCCGCCCCCTGGCCGGCGTGCGGATCGGGCTGAGCGCGGACTTCGGCCTCGGCGTCCCGGTGGAGCCGGAGATCGTCGAGGTGCTGGTCGCCCAGGCGCGGGTGTTCGAGGAGCTCGGTGCCGTGGTCGAGGAGGCCGTCCCGGACCTGCGCGACGCCGACGAGGTGTTCGACGTGACCCGGGCCTTCGACATGGCCGTGAATCTGCGCGAGGTGGTCGCGGAGCACCGGGAGCTCGTGAAGCCGGAGATCGTGTGGAACGTGGAGAAGGGCCTGGCGCTGACCGCCGAGCAGCTCATGGACGCGGCCCTGGCGTGCACGCGCCTGCACGAGGCGGTGCGCGCGTTCTTCGGCCGCTGGGACGTGCTGCTGACCCCCACCTCCCAGGTGCTGCCGTTCCCGTCGGCGGAGCGCTGGCCCCGCACGGTCGCGGGTATGCCGATGCAGACATATGTCGAGTGGATGCGCTCGGCGAGCCTGATCTCGGCCACCGGGTGCCCGGCCGTCTCGGTGCCGGGCGGCTTCAGCCCCGGCGGGCTGCCCGTGGGGCTGCAGCTCGTCGCCGCGCACGGGCGCGACGTCGAGCTGCTCCGGACCGCCCGCGCCTACGACCACGCCACCCGGCACGCGGACGCCGCGCCGCGCCTCTGAGGTGCGGCGCGGAGCCGGCACGTCGTACCGGGGCGGCCGATCCTGCTCAGGCCGCCGCCTCCAGCTCGAGTAGCGCCGCCTTGGCCTCCAGGCCGCCGACATACCCGCCCAGGCCGCCGTCGCCGCGCAGCACGCGGTGGCACGGGACGACCACCGGCAGGGGGTTCGTGGCGCAGGCCGTGCCCACCGCCCGCACGGCCTGCGGGCGCCCGACCGACCGGGCGACCGCGCCGTAGCTCTCCGTGCGGCCGTAGCCGATGTCGGGCAGGTGCTCCTGGACGAGGCGCCGGAACCCGTGCGAGAGCGACCGGTCCAGCGGGAGGTCGAAGCCGGTGCGCGTCCCGGCGAAGTACTCCTCGAGCTGCCGGACGGCCGGTGCCAGGCGGACCGGGGCGTGCAGCACCCGGGGGCTGATCCGGCGGGCCAGGTCCTGCAGGACCGCATCGTGGTCCTCCCGCGCGTAGGCCACCCGCACCAGCCCCTCCTCCGTGGCGGCCAGCAGCAGCACGCCCACCGGGGTGCTGACGGTCGTGAACGCGACGTCGAGCAACCCCGCCCGGGCGGCCCCCTTCTCCAGGCGCCGGTGCAGACCGCGCAGCACGGTCTCCGGCACGGGGTCGGCGCGGAGGCTCCGCAGGGGGGAGCGCGGGGTCGAGCCGAGGGTGTTCGTGGTCATCGGTCCTCTCCTGTCCGGTCGAGCTGGGTGTGGTGCCCCGTGCGGTTCCCGGCGCGGGTTCCCGTGCCGTTCGCGGGGGCGGTCGTGATGAGGGCCTTGCGGAGGGCGGCCACGCCGTCCGAGGCGGCCCGGCGGGCGGCCTCCGGGGTGCCGCCGAGCAGCTCGGCGATCTGCCGGTAGGGCAGTCCGCCCAGATAGCGGTAGGCCACGGCGTGCCGCTGCTTGGGCGGCAGGGCGGCCACCGCCGCCCACAGCGGGGAGTCGTGCTCGTGCGGGGCGTCCCGGTGGGCCGGTGGCTCCGGGAGGGTGGCCACGGGCACCGCCGCCCGGCACCGGGCCCGGAGGACGTCGACCGCCTTGCGGTGGGCGATCGTCACCAGCCACGCCTGCACGTTCGCCGTGGCCGGCAGGTCCGGGTACGCCCGCAGCGCGGCCAGGAACGTCTCCGACCACGCGTCCTCGGCGTCCGCGGACGTGCTCAGCACTGCCCGGCAGACCCGCCACACCACGGGGCCGTGCCGGGTCACCTGCGTCTCGAAAGGCTCTTTCGTGTCCATCACCTCGTAGACGTCCGCACCGGACGGAACGTGAGATCGGCGCCGGACGGCCACTCCGCTGCGGGGACCGGCACCGTCCGGCGGCCGATCACAGGCCCGCGGGCACGTTGTACGGCGTGATGACGTCGATCATCGAGTGGTGGCGGCGTTCCTCCGGAGGGATCGCGCCGTGGGCCTCCATGACGATCCTGCAGCACCGCTGCAGGTCCTGCTCGAGGTCGTGGTGCAGCACGGCGTGGATCCGCCCGGCCCGCAGCAGCTCCACGTTCTCCGGAGCCAGGTCGTGGCCGACGACGACCCGCGGGGCGCGCCCGGCGTCGTCGAAGGCGGCCATGATCCCGCGGTTGCCGCCGCCCACGGAGTAGACGGCGTCGAGCTCCGGGTGCTCGGTCAGGGCCCTGCGGAACAAGTCCCGGGTGGTGCGGTCGAGGCCGTCGCCGCCGGGCAGGTCCAGCACCGCCCGCTCCGGGTCCAGCGCGCGCAGGGTGCTCCGGAAGCCGTTGCCCCGCTGCTCCTCGCCGTGGAACCAGTCGTTGCTCACGACCACGGCCACGGAACCGGGGCGGTCGCGCATCCACTGCTCCACCAGGTAGGCCGCGGTCGCCCCGGCCGCTCGGTTGTCGAAGCCCACGTAGGCCCGGCGGGGGCTGTCCGGCAGATCGGTCACCAGCGTGACCACCGGGATGCCGGCCGCCTCGAGCTCGGCCACCGCGGTGCTGACCACGGGTACGTCCGGGGCCTTGAGGATCACGCCCTGGGTGCCTCGGTCGGCGATGCGCCGCAGCACTTCCGCGCAGCCGTCGGGGTCCCACCGCTCCTGGAAGGAGAACCGTGCCCGGAAGACGGCCGGGCGCAGACCGGGCAGGGCTGCCTCGAGTCCCTGCCGGACGGCTGCGGTGAACCGCGTGGGGGCGTCGACGACGACGTCGACCATGAACCGCCGCCCTGTCAGCTCCAGCTGCGTGCGCTGGGCGTCCAGGTCCCGGATCGCCTGGTGCACGAGCCCGGCGGTTCCTGCCCGCACACCGGCTCGGCCGTGCAGCACGCGGTCGACCGTGGCGTCGCTGACCCCCGCCTGGCGGGCGATCTCCCGGATCGGGTAGCGGTGGGGCACTTCGGGTCTCCTGACCTCGTGCGGGAGCATTCGG
This sequence comes from Kocuria sp. WN036, assembly GCF_002287015.1. NCBI lineage: Bacteria > Bacillati > Actinomycetota > Actinomycetes > Micrococcales > Micrococcaceae > Kocuria > Kocuria sp. WN036. The sequence continues at coordinate 18,792 of NZ_NSKF01000002.1, read as the reverse complement.
GAACCGACCGGCCCGGAGCAGTCCCGAGCCGGGCCGTTCCGGAACCTATCCCTGCCGGGCTCGCGGAGTACAGCGCTGAGGGATTCCTGAGTGAAATGGGCATTGCCTGGCACCGCGGCAAGCGGAAGGCTGGCCCTGCACGAGGCCCTGCACCGAGGGCTGCCGGAGAGAGGAACTGCCATGACCCTGGACCCCGCTACCGCCCGCCGCGCCGCCCGCTGGTTCACCCCCGCCGACTGCCGGCTCGAGGACTTCCGCGAGGACGTGGAGGTCGTCACCGATCCCGCCGAGTATCCCCACGCCACCGCCGTCGAGCAGAACGTGCTGCTGTACGGGCCCGGGCTGCAGGCCGTGGTCCAGGACCCCGCGCGGCGGCGGGAGGTCCAGGCCGAGCTTGCGCACGCCCTGGAGCGCGGGCCCGGCGTGGTGGTGCTGCAGGGCGCCTTCCCGGACGGTGCCGTCGTGGACCGGGCGACCGCCGCGTTCGAGGGGCTGATCCGGGCCCAGAAGGAGGCCGGGACCGCCGCCGGGGACCACTTCGCCGCTCCCGGCGCCAACGACCGGGTGTGGGGCGCGGCCGACAAGTTCGCGCTGGCCGACCCAGAGGCCTTCGCCGACTACTACGCGAACGATCTCATCGCCCTGGTCTCCGAGGCGTGGCTGGGGGCCGGCTACCAGGTGACCTCCCAGATCAACGTGGTCAATCCGGGCGGGGCCGCCCAGACGGCGCACCGGGACTACCACCTGGGCTTCATGTCCGCAGAGCAGGCCGCCCGGTACCCCGCGCACGTCCACCTGCTCTCCCCGGCGCTGACCCTGCAGGGCGCGGTCGCCCACGGGGACATGCCGGTGGAGTCCGGACCGACCATGTTCCTCCCGCACTCGCAGAAGTACGCTCCCGGCTACCTCGCCGTCCACCAGGAGGAGTTCGTCGAGTACTTCGACCGGCACCACGTGCAGCTGCCGCTGTCCACCGGCGACGCCGTGTTCTTCAATCCCGCGCTCTTCCACGGTGCCGGCCACAACCGGTCCCGCAACATCCGCCGGATGGCCAACCTGCTCCAGATCTCCTCCGGCTTCGGGCGCGCCATGGAGACCGTGGACCGCACGGCGATGTCCACGGCCCTGTACCCCGTGCTGCTCCGGCGGCGTGCCGAGGGCGCGCCGGAGCGCTGGCTGGGCAACGTCGTCGCCGCCTCGGCCGAAGGCTACGCGTTCCCCGCGGACCTCGACCTCGACCAGCCGGTCGGCGGGCTCGCCCCCCGGACCCAGGCCGAGTTCGTGCTGCACCACCTCGAGGCCGGCACGGAGCCGGCCGAGGTCGGGGACGGCCTGCGCGCCATGGCGCGACAGCGCTCCGGCGTGCGGCAATGAGCACGGCCGGCACCCGGCCCCTGGCCGTGCTCCTCGTCGGCGCCGGACGCATCGGCCAGATCCACGCCGCCGCTCTCGCCGTCCATCCGGACACGGTCCTCACGCGGGTCGTCGACGTCGTGGAGGCCGCAGCCGCCGCGGTGGCCGGCCGGTACGGCGCCGCGCACGGCACGGATGCGCTCGAGGCACTGGCATCCGGGGAGATCGACGCGTGCGTGGTCTGCTCCCCGACCCCCACCCACACCGAACTCGTCGACGCGGCCCTGCGCCTGGGAATCCCGGTGCTGTGCGAGAAGCCCCTCGACCTGGACGTGCGCCGCGCGGCGGACCTTCTGCGGGAGCACCCGCCGGCCGACAGGCCTCCGGCGATGATCGGGTTCAACCGACGCTTCGACCCCCACTTCGCGGCCTGCAGGACCCGCGTGCGGGCCGGGGAGATCGGCCCGGTGGAGCAGCCGGGGATCACCAGCAGGGACCCGGCCCCGCCTCCGGCGGGCTACCTCGCCGGGTCCGGCGGGATCTTCCGCGACATGATGATCCACGACCTCGACATGGCGCGGTTCTTCGTGCCCGATATCGTGCGCGTGACGGCCTCCGGCTCCACGGTGTTCAGCCGGGAGATCGCCGAGCTGGGCGACGCCGATACCGCCGTGGCCGTCCTCGAGGGCGCCCGCGGGGAGCAGGTGGTCATCACGAACTCGCGGCGCTGCTCCTACGGCTACGACCAGCGGCTGGAGGTCTCCGGGCCGCTCGGGACGCTCACCGTGGGCAATCCGCTGCCGACGACGGTGCAAGCGTCAGGGCCGGCGGGCTGCGGCCGGGCGGACCCCTGCGAGCCGTTCTTCCTGGAGCGCTACCGGTACGCCTATGCCGCGGAGCTGCACCGGTTCGTCCGGGCCGTCCGAGGGGAGGAGAGCGGCTCCCCGGGCCTGGAGGACGGGCTGGCCGCGAGCGTGCTCGCCGAGGCCGCGACGCGGTCGGCGGCGGAGGGGCGGCGGGTCGAGGTGGCGGAGATCAGGACGAGGATCGGGGCGGAACCGACGGCCGCGAAAACGAGCCGGGAGGGACGACAGGCATGAGCGGACAGCTCGAGAACGCCGTGGCGCTCGTGACGGGAGGAACACGCGGTCTGGGTGCCGCCGCCGCCCGCCGGGCGGCCCTCGAGGGAGCCGCCGGGATCGCGGTCACCGGCCGGGACGCGGACGCCGGGCGCCACACCGTGGCGCGGCTGAGGGACCTGGGCGCGGACGCCGAGTTCGTGGGCGCGGACCTGGCAGACACCGGGCAGGCCGCGTCCGTGGTGCCGCGCACGGTGGAGCGGTTCGGTAGGCTCGACGCCGTGGTCAACGCGGCCGGGCTCACCACGCGCGGGACCATGCTGGACACCACCGCGGAGCTCTTCGACCAGCACGTGGCGGTCAACCTGCGGGCGCCGTTCCTCATCATGTCCGAGGCGATCCGGCACTTCCGGAGCCGTGGTGCCCCCGGCGCGATCATCAATGTCATCAGTCTCTCCGCCCACGGCGGCCAGCCCTACCTGGCGCCGTACGTCGCGGCGAAGGCAGGGCTGGCCGGACTCACCCGCAACGCCGCCCACGCCCACCGGTGGGACCGGATCCGGATCAACGGCGTGAACATCGGCTGGACGGCCACCGAGGGCGAGGACTGGATCCAGCGCGAAGCCCACGGCGCCGGGGACGACTGGCAGGAGCGGGCCGCTGCGGGGCTGCCCATGGGCCGGCTCGGGGACCCGGACGAGATCGCGGAGTTCCTCGTCTACCTGCTTTCCCCGCGCAGCGGCGTGGTCACCGGGTCGGTGATCGACTGGGACCAGACCGTGGTGGGCGGCTACGACTGAGCACCACGGTGCGGCGTCACGGGTGCTCTCCGCACCGGCCGAGCCCGATCGAGCCGATCCGCGCCGCACGGCCCGGTGACCACGATGCCCGCCCCTGACCACACGGAGGCGTGGTGAGGGGCGGGCATCGTGGGCACCCGCACGCCGGGGTCCGGCGTGCGGGCAGGGCGGGGGACTACACGTCCTGGCGGGCGCGGTTGACGATCTTGGACCGGACGGTCAGCGCCAGCACGATGAGGAGCAGGCTGTAGATCACCAGCGGGATGGGACCGGTCACGAAGACCGAGTAGTCGCCGTTGGAGGAGAGCAGGGCGTCGCGCATGCTGGTCTCGGCCAGCGGGCCCAGCACCATGCCGATCATCAGGGGGGCCAGGGGCACGCCGTGGCGGCGCATCGTGAAGCCGACCAGGGCGATGCCCAGCAGCAGCAGCAGGTCGAACACCGACCCGGAGGTCGCGTAGACGCCGAGACCGCAGAACACCGTGATCCCGGCGTAGAGGTAGGGCTTGGGGATCAGCAGCAGCTTGGCCCAGTACTGGGCGAACGGCAGGTTGATGATCAGCAGCACGATCATCGCGATGAAGAAGCTGGCCAGCAGCGCCCACACCAGCTCCGGCGCGCGGTCGAACAGCAGCGGGCCCGGCTGGAGACCGTACTGCTGGAAGGCCGCGAGCATGATCGCCGCGGTCGCCGAGACCGGCAGGCCCAGGGCCAGCAGCGCGCCCATCGCGGTGCCTGTGGTGGCGTTGCCGGCGGCCTCGGGTGCGGCCAGACCGCGAATGGCGCCCCGGCCGAACATGGGGTTCGGGCGGCGGCGGTCGAGGCGGCGCTCGACGTCGTAGGAGATGAAGGTGGGGATCTCCGCGCCGCCGGCGGGGATGACACCGAAGGGCAGGCCGATGGCGGTGCCGCGGGCCCAGGCCGGGGCGGCCTCCTTGAGCTCGGCGCGGGACAGGAACGGGCGGCCTCCCGCGGAGATCTGCATCGAGGCGGGGTCGCGGCGGATCCGGGAGGCCACGAAGAACACCTCGCCGAGGGCCAGGATGGCCACGGTGACGGTGACCAGGGAGATGCCGTCGAACATCTGCGGGACCCCGAAGCTGAAGCGCTCGGTGCCGGAGATGGAGTCGATGCCCACGGTCGCGAAGCCCAGGCCCAGGACCAGGGCAGCCAGGCCCTTGACCGCGGAGTCGGAGACCACCGAGGAGGTGGCGATGAAGGCGAAGATCGCCAGGGCGAAGAATTCGGCCGGTCCGAAGTTCGCGGAGAAGTCCGCCAGCGCCGGGGCGAGGAAGACGACCAGGCAGGCCGCGACCATGCCGCCGATGAAGGCGCCGATCGCCGCGGTGGCCAGCGCCTGCGGGGCCCGGCCGTCCTTGGCCATCTTGTGGCCCTCGAAGGTGGAGGCGATCGCAGACGCCTGCCCCGGGGTGTTCATCAGGATGGCCATGGTGGAGTCGCCGAACATGCCGCCGAAGTAGACGCCGGCGAACATGATGAAGGCCGCGGTGGGGTCCAGCGCGAAGGTCATGGGCAGCAGCAGTGCCACCGCCATGGAGGAGCCCAGGCCCGGGAGCACGCCCACGGCGGTGCCCAGGAGGCAGCCGATGAGCACCCACAGCAGGTTCATGGGGGTCAGTGCCCCGGCGAAGCCGCCGGCGAGCAGTTCGAGTGCTTCCATGATCAGAAACCGCCTCCCAGGATGCCGGACGGGAGGTTCAGGCCCAGGCCGACGGAGAATGCCAGGTAGATCGCACTGGACAGGACCAGGGCGAGCGAGATGTCGAACAGGGGCCGGCGGCTGCCGATGCCGTGGGCCACGGCCCAGAACAGCACGGCGGCGGCCAGGATCCAGCCGAGGAACTCGATGGTCAGGGCGAAGACCAGGAACCCGGCCACGGACCAGATCACCGCGGACCAGTCCGAGTGCGTCCGGTACGTGCTCTCCGAGAGCTCCTCGGGGTGCTCGGGGGAGCGCAGGTAGTGCAGCACCAGCAGGGCGGCCAGGAGATAGCCCGCCACCATGAGGATGCCGGGGAAGAACTTGGGGCCAGGGAAGTCGGTGCCCTCGGGCACCTCCATGGTGAGGATGCCGATCAGCAGGTACGTGCTGAAGGCTGCCAGGAGCAGCGGCACGACCAGCCCGCTGCGCCCGTGCATCCGTCCTCCGCGAGGCGGCACGTCACGGCCGGCGGGGACGCCGCCGTGGCCGTCGTCCGCGACCTCGGCGGACGGGGTCGTGGGAAACGATGTGCTCACAGGTCCAACTCCTCGATGAGGGCCTCGATCTCGGCCCGGTCTTCCGCGATGAACTTCTCGAACTCCGGCCCGGTCAGGTAGACGTCCTGCCACTGGTTGCGCTCGAGGGCCTCGCGCCACTCCGGGGTCTCCACGGTCTCCGCGATGATCGCCTCCAGCTCGGCGAACTCCTCGTCGGTGATGCCGGGAGGCGCCACCATGCCGCGCCAGTTCGTCAGCTCGACGTCGTAGCCCTGCTCCTTGAAGGTTGGGGCGTCGAAGCCCTCGAGCCGCTCGGGCGCGGCGATCCCGAGGATCTTCAGGCGCCCGGCCTCGACCTGGTCGGCGAACTCGGTGAAGCCCGAGGTGGCCGCCTTGGCGGTGCCGGAGGAGATCGTCTGGATCGCCTCGCCGCCGGAGGTCTTGGGGATGTAGGTGAGGTCCGCGGGGTCGATCCCGGCCTGCAGGGCCAGGTCCGCGATGATGAGGTGGTCGATCGACCCTGCGGAGCCGCCCGTGAACGGGAAGGCCTTCGGGTCCTTCTTCCAGTCGGCGATCAGCTCGTCGAGGGTGTCGTACGGCGAATCGGCCGGCACCACGAGCGCGTCGTACTCCTCCGCCATGCGGGCGATCGGCCGGACGTCGTCGAGACCCACCGGGGAGTCGTTGAGCGCGACGCCGCCCAGCATGACCGTTCCGGTGGACATGATGGTGCTCGCCTGGCCCTCCATGGTGGTGAGCTGGCCCAGGCCGATCGTTCCGCCCGCGCCCGGGATGTTGACCACCTGGGCGTTGTTGACGATGTTGTTGGTGCGCATCGCCTGCTGCTGCTCGCGCACGAACGTGTCCCAGCCGCCGCCGGCGCCGGCCGGGGCGATCAGGGTCATGTTCGCGCGCAGGTCCGACCCGCCGCTCGCGGCCTGGATCGAGGTGAACGAGGCCAGGCCGATCACGGCGGCGGCGACGACGCCGTAGACCGTCATGGCGACCGGGTGCCGGCGTCGCGTGCCCTGCTGGGCCTGATCTGGTGGTGAACTCACGGGGATCCACTTTCCTGGGTCGGAGGGTGCGGGTGCATGGCTCGGTCCGAGCCTCTCCCGACGACGATAAGTGACCCGGGTCACGCGCCGGCCGTTGATCCATCTTTCGTGCGTACTGATCGTTGTGCTGGTTCTGCGCATTCTGCTCACGCCGGAAGAGACGTCCCTCACACGTTCGGCCGTAGGGTGGACCTCGTTTTGTACGCCCCTTTCCCACCACCCGATTTCCCCACCCCACCGCGGAGGCTCCCATGACCGTCGTCGTTGCCCGAACCAGCACCCCCGAGGGCGAGGCCGCGCTCGCGGCCGCGGTCGAGGAGGCCGGACGCCGCCAGGAGGACCTGCTGGTCTTCAACCTCGAGGGCGCCCAGCTCGACCCCGAGGGGAGCGAGCTGAACGGCGTGCCCGTCACCTTCCGCACCCCCGACACCCGCAACCGCGACGCCGTGGGCGAGCTCCTCGACGCCGCGGAGCAGGTCAACGCCTCCGCCGTGGTGATCGGCGTGAAGCACCGCAGCCCCGTGGGCAAGCTGCTGCTCGGCAGCGCCGCCCAGCAGGTGCTCCTCGAGGCCAACGCCCCGGTGATCGCGGTCAAGCCCCGGCGCTCCTGAGGCATGGCCTCGACCGCTCCGAGGGCCCGGTCCGGAGCATGGCTGTGGTTCCTCGTGGCCGGGGCCCTGCTCACGCAGACCGCCCTGAACCTGGTGCGCCCGGTCACCACCTACAAGCTGCTGTCCCTGGACGCCGACTCCGTGACGGTCGGCCTGGTCACGGCCGCCTACGCCGTGGTCCCGCTCGTCACGGCCATGTGGCTGGGCCGGATGACCGACCGGGTGCGGGACCTGCGGACCATGGTGGTCGTCGGCGCCCTGGTCCTGGCCCTCGGCGCGGGGGCGCTGGCCCTGGCGCCCAGCGTGGCGCTCGTCGCCGTGGCGAGCGCCCTGCTGGGCATGGGGCACCTGGTGTTCACCATCGCCGGGCAGTCGGCGGTCGCCCGCTTCTCCCCGCCGGACCAGCTGGACAAGGGCTTCGGCTGGTTCACCGCCGCCTTCTCCGCCGGGCAGCTGGTGGGCCCGCTGCTGGTCGGGGTGCTCCTGGGCACGGGCAGCGACGTCGCCTCGCCCGAGCGGGTCGCCGACATCACCCTGTCCCTGTGGATCGGGGCAGGGCTCTCGGTCCTCGTGGTGCCCGTCATGCTCCTGCGCCGGCCGGCGTCCGGGGCCGCCGGGGCCCCCGCTCGGAACGACGACGCCGCTGCCGCGGCGCAGGCGGCTCCCGCCACCGGTGAGCTCGAGGTGGTCCCGGGCACGGCGCCGCGGGCGTCGATGCTGCGGATCCTCGAGGTCCCCGGCATCCCGTCCCACATGCTGGCGTCCCTGGCCCTGCTCGCGATGCTCGACATCCTCACGGCCTTCCTGCCGCTGGTGGGGGAGCGGGCCGGGGTCTCCCCGGCGTGGATCGGCGTCCTGCTGGCCGTGCGCGGCGGCGCCTCGATCGTCTCGCGCGTTCTGCTGCCGTGGCTCGCGCACCGGATGTCCCGCCGGGCGCTGCTGCTGGTCAGCCTCTACGGCGCCGGCATCACCCTGGCTGTCCCGCCGGCCGTCATCACGGTGCCGTGGCTCGCCGCGGTGCTCCTGTTCGTGGGCGGCTTCTGCCTGGGCCTGGGCCAGCCGATCACCATGACCCTGGTCTCCACCGCCGTGCCCACCTCGTGGCGGGGCTCGGCGCTCGCCGTGCGGCTGGTCGGGAACCGGGCGGGGCAGGTCGCCATGCCCCTGCTGGCCGGCCTGGTGGCCGCGCCGCTCGGCCCGGCCGGGGCGATCTGGTCCACGTGCGCGGTGCTGCTGGTCAGCGGGCTGGAGAAGACCGTGCGGCGGTAGCCGGGGCCGGGGGACCACTTCGACAGCCCCGGCACAGGGACGCCACAACGGCGGCACAATCCCGGCTGGTCAGCTGGAGGACGAGAAGGACCGAGAGGTCCGGGCCGGCGGGCGGGAGCTCGTCGGCACGTCCGACAGAAGGAACCCGCCGCCATGGTCAACGTCCACCACCCTGCACCCGGTGCACGGTCAGCAGATGAGGACCCGGTCCTGCCGCTGGTCCGCAGGCGCCGGCTCGTGGGGGTCGACGCCGCCCGGGGCCTCGCCCTGGTCGGGATGATGTCGATCCACATTCTGCCCGCCTGGAACCCCGAGACCTACGGGCCCACGCTGCAGTGGGAGCTGTTCGCGGGCCGCGCCGCGGCCCTCTTCGCGCTCCTGGCCGGGGTGGGCCTGGCCTTCTCCTCCGGCGGGCGCACCCCGCACCGGGGCCGGACGATGACCGCGGACCGCGTGGGGCTGCTCGTCCGGGCCGTGCTGATCGCCGGGCTGGGGCTGCTGATCAACCAGGTCATGCCGGCGGACCCGCCCGCCTACGACATCCTCGTCTACTACGGCATGTTCTTCCTGCTGGCGATCCCCTTCCTGCACCTGCCGGCGCGGACGCTGTTCGGTCTCGCCGCCGCGGCCGCCGTGGTGGGACCGGTGCTGATGCAGGCGCTCCGGGGAGCGCTGCCCGCGCTGGAGGTGTACAACCCGACCTTCGCCGACGTGCTCGCCGAGCCGGGGACCGTCCTGGCCCAGGTGCTGTTCACCGGCACCTATCCCGCGGTCCCGTACCTGGCCTACCTGCTCGCCGGGATGGCCATCGGCCGGCTGAACCTGCGGGCCGTGCGCGTCCAGGGCCGGCTGCTGGTGGCGGGGCTCGCGCTGGCCGTGGGGGCGTGGCTGGTGTACTGGGTGCTGGTCCTCCAGGCCGGGGGCTACGACCAGCTCATGAGCTCCACCCCGTGGCTGAGCGAGGACCTGATCGACGAGATCATCGTCTGGGGGTCGGACCCGGTCCTGCCCGACACCTCCTGGTGGTGGCTGCTGATCCCCGGCCCGCACACCAACACCCCGGTGGCGATCCTCCAGGACCTCGGCTCCGGCGCCGCCGTGCTGGGTCTTCTCCTCCTCGTGGCCCGGCGGGCCGGTGGCTGGCTGCTGCCGCTGAGCGCGATGGGGTCGATGACCCTGACGCTCTACTCGGCGCACCTGCTGGCCCTGGCCGCCATGCTCCACTACGAGGTGCCGCTCCTGTGGTTCCTCATCCACGTGGCGGTCGCGGCGCTGTTCGCGGCGGCCTGGCAGCGCGCCTTCGGCCGGGGCCCGCTGGAGCGGCTCCTGGCCCGGGCCGCCGGCGCCGCCCGCGGTCTGGCCCTGGGCGCCGGTCCCCGCGCGGCGGCGGGCCGGTGACGTCGTCGTCCCGCCGCGGAGACGGGCCGCGGGCTCAGGTGGTGGCCAGCTCCGCGGGGCGGGCGGGGACCTGCTGCAGCCGGGCCACGCGCTGCACGGACCAGCACAGCAGGACGACGAGCAGCACGTTGCGGGTGGTCAGCACGGCCGCCATCGCCGGGTGCGCGTGGATGAGCGGGGTGTAGAACAGCGGATAGATCACGAACGTGGTGACCGCGATGCCCATCAGCAGCGCCGCCGGCGTCCGCCACCGCTGCCAGTCGTGCACCAGCCCGGCCACGACGACGGGGGCGAGCCAGATCATGAACTGCGGGGACCCCACCTTGTTGAACACGATGAAGACCGCGGTCATCATCAGCGCCCCCTCGTAGAAGAGCTCCTCCCGCTCGGCCCCGCGCTTCAGCGCACGGACCAGCAGGACGGCTCCCGCGAGGACGGCGAGCACGAGCAGCGGCTGCATCAGGAACGCGACGATCTCGGTGCCGGGCCCGTAGACCTCGGTGGAGTTGATGGCCACGTTGTCGGCCATCCGCGATCCGGTCACGTCGAAGACGCTCGCCCACACCCACGGGGTGGAGAAGGTGGCCTCCAGCTGCATGCCGCGCTTCCCCTGGTTGACCAGGAAGTCCGCGATGTGCGGCAGGCCGCCTGTCAGGTACGTGCCCAGCACCACCACGGCGGTGACCCCCACCCCGGCGGCCACCACCTGGACGCGCTGCCGGCAGGCGATGAACAGGGCGAGCAGGACGGCGGCCGGCCACACCTTGATCCACGTGGCGACGCTCAGGAGCACGGAGCCGAGCACGGGCCGCTCGGACGCGTACAGGAGTCCGATCAGCACGATCGGGGCCGCGATGCCCTCCACCCGGGCGAAGCTCAGGTAGCCCAGGAACACGGTGAAGAACAGCCACCACCAGGCCGGGGCGATGCCCTGCCGGGCCCGCCGGCCCCGCGTGAGGCAGACCAGGGCGACGGCGTTGAGCACGGTGACGATCAGCGTCCAGACCAGCAGGTAGGGGCCGTGGCCGGCGATCCCCGCCAGGTGGATCGGGATCTGCGCCAGCACCGGGTACACCCACGGGCTGATCCCGTCCCCGGCATCGGCCGGGTCGTACCCGGCCATGGCCCACTGGCGGTACTGCTCGGTGTCGCTGAAGGCATCGCCGTGGATGACGAAGGACATCATCCAGCCCAGGAAGTACAGGTGGACGACGGCGAAGCCCCACCACACGCCGGCCGGGCGGGCGAACCAGGCCACGGCGCGGGCGGGCAGGACGGCGTCGCGGACGCGGGTCAGCCGGTCGAAGAGGGCGGCGGAGATCTCAGGCCTCCTTCGCGGCGGGCGCCGGCGCGGCGGGGGCGGGTGCCGTAGCGGGCGCGCTGGCGGGGCGCCGGGAGCCCAGCTGGTACAGGCGGCGCACCGACCACCACAGGAGCACCACCAGCAGGGCGTTGCGCAGGGTCAGCACGAGGGCCATCCACGGGTCGTTGTGACTCAGCTCGTAGTAGAACATCGGGTAGACGAGGAACGTGGCCACGGCGATGGCGATCAGCATGACCGCCGGCACCCGCCACGCCTTCCAGTGGTGGGTCAGCCCCACGGCCACGGCCGGCGCCAGCCACACCATGAACTGCGGGGAGCCGACCTTGTTGAACACGATGAAGGCGGTGACCATGGTCAGCGACCCCGCCAGCAGCAGCTCGGTCCGGTCGGTCTCGCCGGACCGCTCGCCGTTGCGCAGGCCCCGGGCGATCAGGAGGGTCACCGCGGCGGCGGCCACCAGCAGCAGCGGCTGCATGAGCACGGCCATCGTGGCCGTGCCGGGGCCGTCGACCTGCATGGAGTTGATCTCCGTGTTCATGTACATCCGGGACCCGCCCACCCCCAGCACGGACGACCACAGCCACGGGGTGGTGAACGTGGCCTCCAGCTGCATGCCCCGGTCCCCCTGCTGGGTGAGGAAGTCGAAGAGCCTCGGCAGCGCACCCATGGCGGCGGCGACCCCGGCCGCGGCCGCGCTGACCAGCAGGCCCGCGACGACGACCGCCACCCGCCGGCGCACCACGGTGACGAGGGCGAGCACGACCGCCGCCGGCCAGACCTTCATCCAGGTGGCGACACTGAGCAGGACCGAGGCGGCCACCGGGTGCGCCACGCCGTAGACCAGGGCGACGAGCACCAGGGGGGCCGTGAGCCCGTCGACGCGGGCGAAGCCCAGCCACCCCATGAGGAAGACGAAGCCCAGCCACCACCACGCGGCGGGGACGGCGTGCCGGGCGCGTCCCCAGTCCGTCAGCTTCCCCACGGCCCAGCCGTTGAGCACGGTGATCATCAGGACCCACAGGAAGAAGAACGGCCCCGGGCCGGCCGCGCCGGCCAGCGCGACGGGCACCAGCGCCAGCACCGGATAGACCCAGGGGGTGGGCTCCCCGTTCAGGTTCTGCTCGTCGAAGCCGGCCTCGGCCCACGCACGGTAGATGTAGGTGTCGCTGAAGGCGGCGCCGGACAGGGACAGGGACAGGGCGAATCCCAGGAACACGAGGTGCACCAGGACGAAGCCGGCGAGCAGTCCGCGCGGGGATCTCGACCAGGCGTGCCACCGCGGGGTCGCGAGGCGGTTCCGGAACCGGGTGAGCATGCTGAAGGTCGTGTCCGTGGACATGGGTCAATCCTCGTCAAGGGGGTGGGGTCGCAGGACCACAGGGCCGCTGCCCCACCATGCTACGTGGCCGGGCGCGGACCGACCGGAACCGGGCGTCATGATCCGTGCGCAGCGACCCCGGGCCGGAGGGCGCGGCGGCGTCCCGGGACGCCGGGGCGATGAGGTGGCATCATGGCTGGAACACGCTCCTGGAGAGCGCTCAGCACACCTGTCCGCCCGGCAGCGACACACATAGGGGATCAGCGCACGTCATGACGGCAGGGGGTTCGCATCCGGAGGGGCCGCGGAGCCGCGGGGGCCGGGCCGTCAGCACCGTCCCCTTCCGCCAGGACACGCCCGGCGCCCACCCGGACCCGCGAGCGCACGTCGCCGTCCTGCAGGGGTTCGTCGGCTCCCTGATGATGCTCGTCGGCTCGGTCGGCACCGGGTGGATCGCCAACGGCTCGCCCATGGTCCGCCACCCCCTCGTCATCGCGCTGCGGGTCGAGGGATGGGGCGTCTACGCCTGCACCGTGCTGCTGACCGTCGGCGCCATGCTGCTGGTGCGCTCCTGGCTCCGGCTCGGGCAGCGGCTCCAGGGCGGGCCGGCGGGCGCCCAGCGCTCCGTGGTGCTGGCCGTGTGCGCCTGGTCGCTGCCGCTGTTCTTCGCCGTGCCCATCTTCTCCCGGGACGTGTACGCCTACGTCGGCCAGGGCCGTCTGATGCTGGCCGGGCAGAACCCGTACACGACCGGCATCTCCGCCCTGGAGAACTGGTTCATGCTGGGCACGGACCCGACCTGGGCCGAGGCCCGGACGCCCTACGGGCCGTACTTCCTGTGGCTGGCGCGCGCGGTCGTGGCCCTCACGGGCGCGCAGCCGGATCTCTCCGTCCTGCTCTTCCGGATCCTGGCCTGCGCGGGTGTCCTCCTCTGCGTCGTGTACGTGCCCAGGCTCGCGCGGCTGCACGGGGTCGACCCGGCCCGTGCGCTGTGGATCGCGGTGGCCAACCCGCTGTTCCTCATCAGCTTCGTGGCCAGCGCGCACAACGACGCGCTGATGCTCGGACTGGCCGTGGCGGGAACGTACTTCGCGGCCACGGGCCGCCCGGTGACCGGGGTCCTCCTGGTGACCGCCTCGATCGGGATCAAGCCGATCACCATCCTCCTGCTGCCGTTCATCGGCCTCCTGTGGGCGGGGCCGAGAGCGTCCTGGCGGCGGAAGTTCGCCCTGTGGGCGGCCACGGCGGCGATCAGCTTCGGGGTGCTGCTGCTGAGCGGGCTCCCCTACCAGCTGGGCACCGGGTGGGTCTGGGCGCTGGTCGACCCCACGCCGGGGTACACCGGGTACTCGCCCTCCGGGTTCCTGGGCCAGCAGGTCCGCGACCTCGCGAACGCGGTGGGCCTGCCGGGCGCGGCCATGGCCTCCGTGCTGCGCGACGTCCTGCAGTACGCCGCCATCGGCCTGGTCCTGCTCCTGATGTTCCGCGGCGACGACCACCAGGTGGTCCGCAGGCTCGGCCTGGCGTTCGCCGCCGTGGTGCTGCTCTCCCCGATCATCCAGCCCTGGTACATCCTGTGGTTCCTCCCCTTCCTCGCCGCGACCGGGATCAGGGACAACTGGCAGATCCGCTCCCTGTACATCGTGATCACCTTCTTCGTGATCTTCGGCGCCCAGGACCAGCTCTCCGTGTGGCCCTTCATCGAGCTGACGGTGGACGCCTCGACGATCGCGTTCGTCACCGCCCTGGTGTTCACCGCCTACCTGATGCTCCTGGATCCCCACACCCGGCACCTGCTCGTCCACGGCGGCCCGGCGGGCTGGCTCGGCCGCCGACGACGCCGTCGTCGTCGGAGCTGAGGCGCCCGCGGCCGTCGGTCACCGGGGCGCGGCGGGCACCGCTGCGCCGGTGCCCAGCGGGAGCCGGACGGTGAAGAGCGTGCGGCCTGGGCGGGACTCCACGTCCACCGTGCCGCCGTGCGCCTGCACCACCGAGCGGACGATGGACAGGCCCAGGCCGGTGCTGCCCTCCCGGGTCTGCCGGGAGGTGTCCAGGCGGCTGAAGCGCTCGAAGAGCCTGGCCTGGAACTCCCGCGGGATGCCCGGGCCGGCGTCGAGCACGGAGGCCTCCGCCCAGCCGTCCCGGGTGGCCCGCACGGCGGCGGTCACCGCGGTGCCGGGCGGGGTGTGCTTGCGGGCGTTGGAGAGCAGGTTGGCCAGCACCTGGTGGAGCTGGGCGACGTCCGCCCGCACGGGCACCGGCTCCGCCGGCACGTCCAGGGCCCAGTCGTGGTCGGGGCCCGCGGCCGAGGCGTCGGTGAGGGCCTCGAGCACGAGCTCGCCGAGGTCGGCGTCCCGCAGCTCCGGGGGGCGGCCCTGGTCCAGGCGGGCGAGCAGCAGCAGGTCCTCGACCAGGGCGGTCATCCGCAGCGTCTGCTGCTCCACCCGGGCCAGCGAGGCGCGGCCGGTGCCGGTCAGCGGCTCGGTAAGCTGCAGCATGTCCGTGTAGCCGCGCACGGCCGCCAGGGGGGTGCGCAGCTCGTGGGAGGCGTCCGCCACGAACTCGCGCAGCCGGGTCTCGGAGTGCTGGCGCGCGGCCAGGGCCGAGTCCACGTTCTCGAGCAGGGAGTTCAGGGCGCGGCCCACCTCCCCGACCTCCGTGCCGGGGCGAGCCAGCCCGGCGGGGACGTGCTGGTCGGCCAGGGAGACCTCGCCCGAGGCCAGCGGCAGGCGGGCGACGCGGGACGCCGCCGCCGAGACCTGTTCCAGCGGCCGCAGGGCACGGCGCACGACGACGGTCCCGGCCACCGCCGTGGTCACCAGCGCGAGCAGGCTGCCCGCGGTCATGGTGGTGACGAGCTCCGCCACGGTGTCGTCGACCGACGCGGTGGGCAGCCCGGTCACCAGCACCTGGCTGCCGCTGCGCCCGTCCCGGGCGACCGACTCGACCCGGTACTCGCCCACGGACAGGTCCACGTCGGAGAGCCGCCCCTGCTCCGTGCCCGTGGAGCGCCGAGGGTCCCCGAAGCCGCGCTCGTCCGGGCTCTCGGCCGCGAAGGCGCCCGCCTCCCGCAGGGCGGCGACGTCCTCCTCGGGCAGCGGCGCGGGCTCCCCGGACTCGGTGCGGTAGGACGCCGTGACCACCTCGTCCTCCCGCAGCACGGCCACCAGGACGCCCACCGGCTGGCCGGGGGCGTCGAGGGGGTCCCGCTCCAGGGCGGGGTCCCCCCGGGTGAAGGTCAGCGCCCGCCCGGTGGCCTGGCGCAGCGACCCGTCGAGCCGCTCGACGAGGTCCTGGCGGGTGAGCTCCACGATCGTGGCGCCCAGCACGAGGAGGACCACCGCCAGGAGGACGAGCACGCCGGCGATGAGCCGGGTGGCCAGGCGCAGGCGGCGCGGGGGGAGCGGGCCGTGCGGCATCAGGACGCGGGCTTGATGACGTACCCGGCGCCGCGCACGGTGTGGATCATGGGGGCGCGGCCGGCGTCGATCCGCTTGCGGAGGTAGGAGATGTAGAGCTCCACGATGTTGGCCTGGCCCGAGAAGTCGTAGTGCCACACGTTGTCCAGGATCTGGGCCTTGGACAGGACCCGGCGCGGGTTCTCCATCAGGTAGCGCAGCAGCTCGAACTGCGTGGTGGTCAGCTCGACCGGCTCCCCGGCGCGGGTGACCTCGCGGCTGTCGATGTTGAGCACCAGGTCCCCGACCACCAGGGTGGCGCTGTCCTGCGCGGCGACCCCGGAGCGCTGCACGAGCCGGTGCAGCCGGATGAGCACCTCCTCGATCGAGAACGGCTTGGTCACGTAGTCGTCCCCGCCGGAGGCGAGCCCCTCGATCCGGTCCTGGACCGTGTCCTTGGCCGTGAGGAACAGCACCGGCACCTCGGGATAGGACTGGCGGATCCGGGCCAGGACCTCCAGCCCGTCCAGGCCGGGCAGCATCCGGTCCAGGACCAGCACGTCGGGGGCGAAGTCCCGCGCCTGCTGGACGGCGTCGAACCCCTCGTGGGAGATCCGGGCGTCCCACCCGCACATGCCCGTGCCCATGGCCACGAGATCGGCCAGCGCCGGCTCGTCGTCCACCACCAGCACCCGGATCGGCGAGCCGTCAGGGTGGGTCAGGCGAGGCAGGACCTCGGTGAGGACGGAGAAGCTGGAGGAGTAGGACATGGGAGCTCCCGGTGCCGGGCGGACGTGACACTGCCACTGTTGCGCACCAGATTAGGCGCACGTCCTGTGGAAGCTGTGCGCAGCCTGTGCCGTGCCGCCGGGATTCTCAGACAGGCCGGGGCGGTCGGCACAGCTCCGGCACAGACTCCGGATGGACAGTGGAACCACTCGAGCCAGCCACCCACCGGACACCCAGGAGCGGACATGCGCACCATCACCATCACCGACGCCGTCGAGGCCGCCGCCCGCGCCCAGTACGAGCGGGCCGCCCACCCCGGAGCACCCCGGTGGGAGGACTGCGCCGAGTCCGACCGCGCCGTCTACCGCCACGCGGTGCGGCCCCACGTCGAAGCGGCCGCCCCGTTCATCGCCGCGCGGTCTCTGCAGGACGCGGCCACCGCCTTCGCCACCACCCGCCCCAGCGAGTCCGCCCGGCGCAGCCTCGAGTACCCGGTGGTGGAGCTGCGGGCCATGGCCTACCGGCACACGGCGGCCCAGCGCCCCGTCGGGGTGCCGTCGTCGTCGGCCCCGGTCGCGGCCCCGGTCACCGCTCCCGCTGCGGCGCCGCGCCGGGTGCGCGCCGTCCTCGGCGCACTCCGGTCGTCGAGGCGCCCCGAGGCCGTGTAGACCTCGGGAGGTCCTGCGGCCCGTCGCCCGCCGGACCGGTCGCGTGGCCCGCGTCACAGCAGAAGCACAGCATTCCGAAAAGCCCACCACATGTGCGCCAGCAAAGGTGGGGTGTGCACCGGTCCTCCGACCGGTCCGGCGGGCAGGGGGTCCGCCGTCCTGCCGCGCTGAGGGGGCCGCTGCCATGACCGATTCCCGGGGCCGCCCGCCGAGGACCGTGCCGTGGGCGCCGGTCCCCGCGCGGCCGGCGAGCACTCCGCCCGCGGACGAGCCCTCCACCGGCCGCGCGACGGCCGACCCGGCCACGGGCTCGGCCACGAGCTCCACCGCGAGGTCCACCGCGAGCTCGGCCGCCGCACCCGCCAAGCGCCGCCTCGTCGGGGTGGACGCCGCCCGCGGCCTGGCCCTGATCGGGATGATCGCGATCCACATCCTGCCCTCGTGGGACCCGGAGACCTTCGAGCCCACCGCGCAGTGGACCGTCTTCGCCGGCCGCTCCGCGGCGCTGTTCGCCCTCCTGGCGGGCGTGGGCCTGGCCTTCAGCACCGGTGGCCGGACACCGCACACCGGCCGGGCGATGACCGCCGACCGGGAGGGGGTGGCCGTCCGCGCGCTGCTGATCGCGGGCCTGGGGCTGGCGATCAACCACGTGCTGCCGGGGAGCACGATCGACGAGGTCCCGGCCGTCAACATCCTCGTCTACTACGGGGCCTTCTTCCTGCTGGCGATCCCGTTCCTGCGCCTGCCCGCCCGCGCCCTGTTCGTCTGGGCGGGGGTCTTCGCCCTGGCCGGTCCCGCGCTGGTGCACCTGCTGCGGGACGTCCTGCCGGTCGTGGAGCGCTACAACCCGGACTACCTCGATCTCGTCGGGGACCCCGGGGCCACCGCGGCCCGGCTGCTGCTGACCGGAACCTTCCCCGCCCTGCCGTACCTGGCCTATCTGCTGACCGGCCTGGCCATCGGCCGGCTCGACCTCGCCGGGATCCGGGTCCAGACCGGGCTGGTGCTGGGCGGGGCACTGCTGGCCGCCGGGGCCTCGCTGGCCTCCTGGGTGCTCGTCGACCGGGCCGGCGGCCTCGACCAGCTCGTGACCCGCACCCCCGGCTTCGACGAGGAGCTCGTCACCGAGGTCATCGTGTTCGGGCCCGACCCGACGCTGCCGACGACCACGTGGTGGTGGCTGGCGGTCGGCGGCCCGTACACGAACACCCCGCCGGCCCTGCTGCTGGGCCTGGGCTCCGCGGTGGCCGCCCTGGGCGTGTTCCTCCTGCTGGCCCGCCGCTGGGCCTCCTGGCTGCTGCCGCTGAGCGCGATGGGCGCGATGACCCTCACCGTGTACTCGGCGCACCTGCTCGCGCTGGCCGCCGAGGTGCACTACGACGAGCCGCTGTGGTTCTGGATCCACGTGGCCGTGGCGATGGCCTTCGCCCTCCTCTGGCGCCAGGCCATGGGGCAGGGCCCCCTCGAGCGGCTGGTGGCCGCCCTGGTGCGCGCCACCCGCCGGCGCGTGCTCGCCCGCGAGCAGCGCCCGGGCTGAGCGCGCGGGCCGGGCGGCGCACGGCCGGGC
>NZ_NSKF01000019.1:0-88714 GCF_002287015.1 Kocuria sp. WN036 | reverse complement strand
GCCCCGGGACCGGTCCTCGGGGGCGCGCCGCTCGGGGCGCTCCCCGTCGGTCCCGGGCCCCGGTTCGTCCGGGCGCCCGGGCGGGCGCGTCGACGGCTCCGGGCCGCGCGGGGCTCCGCCGCCGCCACCGCCCCGTCCGTGCCCGCCGCCGCCCGGCGGGACGGCCTCCGCACGGCAGTCGATGCCGAGGATCTGCTGGACCGCCTGCCGCAGGTCGTCCTCGAAGCGCGGGAAGTTCATGAGGTCGCCCTCGGCGTCGAACATGATGCGCAGCACCTTGCCGTCGAAGGACTGCGGGGTGCCGCGCTGGACCGTGAACCACGCGACGCGGCGGATGTCCGCGAGGGCGTTGACGATCTCCGGCCAGGAGGCCCGCAGCAGGTCGATCTCGTTGCCGCCCTGCTCGCCCGCCCGGGGCGTGTCCTGGCGGGGCGCCTGCGCCGCGGCGTCCTGCCGCGGCGCGTCAGGACGCTCCGCTGCGGCGGGCGCCTCCCGTCCGGTGGGCCGCTCCGGTCCGCTGTCCTCCCGGGCGGACGGGCGCTCGGGAGCCGCCGCGGCGTGCCCGGGTTCCTGTCCAAAGCCCTGTCCAGCGCCCTGGGCGGTCCGCTCGCGCGGATCCGTCCCCCGCGGGACCGCCGGGACCGCCTGCTGCGCGTCCCCGCCGGGCGCGGGCGGTGCCGGTCGCTCCGGCGCCGGGGCAGACTGCGAGGCGGGCTGCGAGTGGCTCCGGCCCCCGGGCGGGGCGCCCGGACCCGCCGGCGCGGTCGGCGCGGAGGAGGAGGCCGCGGGGGAGGCCGCGGGGGCGTCGGGGGTCTCGTCCGGACCGGCCGCGGCGGCGCCCCGCCCGATGCTCAGGCGCCGTTCCAGCCGGTCGACGCGGGCCGTGACGCCGCGCGTGGTGTCCTCCGAGGACGGCAGGAGGATGCGCGCGCACAGCAGCTCGAGGTGCAGCTGGGGCGAGGTGGCCCCCGTCATCTCGGTGAGGGCCGTGTTCGTGATGTCGGCGGCGCGGGAGAGCTCCGCCGCTCCGAGCTGGGACGCCTGGTTGCGCAGCCGGGCGATCTGGTCCTGGGGCATGCCGTGCAGGATGTTGCCCGCGGACTCCGGGACCGCGTTGACGATGATCAGGTCTCGGAACCGCTCGAGCAGGTCCTCCACGAAGCGGCGCGGGTCCTGGCCCGTCTGCACCACCCGGTCCACCGCGCGGAACACCGTGGTGCCGTCCCCGGACGCGAAGGCGTCGACCACGTCGTCGAGCAGGGCGCCGTGCGTGTAGCCCAGCAGGGCCACGGCGAGGTCGTAGCCGATGCCCTGCTCGTCGGAGCCGGCCATGAGCTGGTCGAGCACGGAGAGGGTGTCGCGGACGGATCCGGCGCCCGCGCGGACCACGAGGGAGAGCACCCCCGGGGCCACCTGCACGTGCTCCTCGGCGCAGAGCTGCTCCAGGTAGTGCATGAGCGGCTCGGTGGGGACCAGCCGGAAGGGGTAGTGGTGGGTGCGGGACCGGATGGTGGTGAGCACCTTGCTCGGCTCGGTGGTCGCGAAGATGAACTTGATGTGCTCCGGCGGCTCCTCGACGATCTTGAGCAGGGCGTTGAAGCCCTCGCGCGTGACCATGTGCGCCTCGTCGATGATGAAGATCTTGTACCGGTCCCGGACGGGCGCGAACGTGGCGCGCTCCCGCAGGTCGCGGGCGTGGTCCACGCCGCCGTGGCTGGCCGCGTCCATCTCGATCACGTCGAGGGAGCCGGCGCCGTCCCGGGCCAGGTCGCGGCAGCTGTCGCAGCGGCCGCACGGGGTGGCGGTGGGGCCCTCCGCGCAGTTGAGGCAGCGGGCCAGGATGCGGGCGGAGGTGGTCTTGCCGCAGCCGCGCGGGCCGGAGAAGAGGTAGGCGTGGCTGACCCTGTCCTTGCGCAGCGCCGTCATCAGCGGCTCGGTCACGTGCTCCTGACCGATGACGTCCTCGAAGGTCTCCGGGCGGTAGCGGCGGTACAGGGCGGTAGTCACAGATGACACCTTAGCGACGGAATCCGACAGGCGGGCCGGGCGGATCGGCGCTGGGGACGCGGGCCGCCGCGGGGACGAGAAGACCCCTCGCGCACCCGCCAGAGCCCATTTACCCTTGCTACCTTCCGGTCCTGGGGGAGTTCAACAGGATGACGCCACGCGAGGGGCTGTCGACAAGTCTAGCGGATGCGGCGGGCCGGGTCGAAACCCGGCCCCGGCGCCGTGGATTCGGCATTGCCCGGCGGTTCGGTTATGCTGGACCCCGCATGTTCCGGCACCGTCAGGCCGCCGGTCGTGCGTGCCTGGAGGATTCGCCTAGCGGCCTATGGCGCACGCCTGGAACGCGTGTTGGGTTCACGCCCTCGGGGGTTCAAATCCCCCATCCTCCGCACTCGCAGCAAGAGCCCCGTACCGGAGACGTTCATCCCGGTGCGGGGCTCTTTCTCGTTCCTCCGCCGGCTCGCGGCCCACCGGCCCGAGGGTCGCCGGCCCGCGGCTCCGGCCGCCGCGGCGCCCCGGCGGCCGCCCCTCAGTGCGGGCGGCGCGCGCGGGAGCCGCGGGCGACGACGCCGCCGGCCGCCGCGGCGCCCAGTGCCGCGAGCCCACCGACCCACCACGCGGTGGAGGAGTCCCCGGTCGCGTCCTGCGCGGGAACCCGGGTCACGGTACCCACCGAGATGCGCGTGAGCGTCCCGGGCGTCACCTGCTGCTGCCCCGCCAGGACCTGCGCCCGCAGCGCGGCCCCGTCCCGGACCAGCGCTCCGGAGCCGGGACGGTGGGCCACGGCGGGGCCGGGCCCGACGAAGGAGGCGCGCTCCAGGGCGGAGAGCTCCCCCGGGTCCGGGTCCCGGTCCGGGTCCGGGTCCGAGCCGGGGTTCGAGTCCGCACCCGAGGGCGTGCCGGGGGCCGCCTCCGGGCGGGCATCCCCTGCGCGGTCACCTCCTGCACGGTCGTTCCCCGCGCCGCCGTCCTCTGCGCGGGCGTCTCCGGCACGGCCGTCCTCGGCGCGGACTCCGCCGGGCTCCGGTGCCGCGTGCCCCCCGGGAGCGGGGGAGGGGCGCGCGCCCGGCGCCGTGCCGCCGGGCTCCGGGGCGGGGGCGCCGCCGGGCTCGGGCGTGGTGTCGGGGGCCTCGGCGGGACCGGTTCCCGGTCGGGGGTCGGCCGGCTCGTCGTCGGACGGGGGCGCGGGGGACGGAACTCCGGCGGGGGAGTCTGCGCCCGGCGCGGGGGGCGGTGCGGTCTCGGCTGCGTGGGCCGCTCCCGGCACGGGGGCGAGCAGGAGCAGGGCGGCCAGCGCCAGGGGGCGAAGGGTCATGGGGGCGGTCTCTCCGGGGGGAAGCGGGCGGGACAGGAGCACACCGTAACTTTACGTCGTTCCGTCCCCTGCGTTCACTAATGCAATACCCTGCTGATGTGGCGGAACGGGCTGTTCCGCCGCACTCGCAGCTGCCCCCCGGCTGCGCGCCCCCCGTCCTCTCTCCCCCCAAGAGGTCCTCATGAAGCTGCCTTCATTCCCCATGCCCTCGACCGCTCTGCCCGCCGCTCTGCTGGCCGGCGCGATGCTCGCCGGGACGATGGCCGGCGCGGCCGCCCCGGCCCACGCCTCGACGACCAACACGGTCCACACCGCCGCCGGCATCTCCTCGCAGTACCACCTCTACGACGCCGGGGTGGACCGCTCGAAGACCGTGGGCGTGGTCTTCTACTTCGACGGCGACGGACAGTACTACGCCCAGCGCCCCACCACGTCGATGCTCAAGAGCATGGCCGCCCGGGCCGCGGCCCGTAACATGATCCTCGTGGTGCCGGTCGCCCCGGCCAACCGGTCCTGGACCTCCAACAGCGAGGCGGTCGGGGACTGGTTCCGCGCCCTGGCGGCCAAGGTCGTCGCCGAGCAGCGCGTCGACGCGACCCGCATCCACCTGGCCGGGTACTCCGGCGGCGCCGAGTTCATCTCCACCGAGGTGCTCTCCGACCGGGCCGGCTGGATCCGCGGCGGCGGGTCGACCCTCATCGGCGGCGGCGGCGTCTACAATGGCAGGCTCGAGAGCACTCCCGACGCCGCGCTCCGGGCCACGGACCCGACCTGGTACGTCGGCTCCCTCGACAGCTACGGCGCCACCCAGCCGTCCACCTGGTCCGCGCTGGAAGCGGCCGGCAAGGGCGCCGCCGCGTACCAGAAGGCCGGGTTCACGAAGGCCGACCGCGTGGTGATGCCCGGGCTGCACCACACCAACTACGACCTGGCCGACCTGGTCGGCGACGACGTCGACCGCCTCTACGCCGGAGCCGCCCCGAGGCCCGAGACCGTCGCGCCGACGGGCAACGACGTGGTCGACGGCTACCAGCTCACCGGTGCGATCGGGCGCACGTGGGCGGCGCTGGGCGGCACCGCGTGGGCCACCCCGGTCAGCGCGGAGTACGCCTCCGGGCACGGCTCCGTCTACCAGCGCTTCGCCGGCGCCGACGGACGGGACAAGGCCCTCTACTGGTCCGCGACCACCGGGACCCGGGTGGTCGACTACGGCGGGTCCATCGGCCGGAAGTTCGCGGCCGGCGGCTACGCGGGCAGCTACGGCCCGCCGCGGACCGACGAGCAGCGTGCCGCCGACGGCGGCGCCTACCAGCTCTTCGACGCGTCCGGGAAGCGGACCAAGATCCTGTGGTCCGCGCGCACCGGCTCGAACGCGGTCAAGGAGTACGGGGCCATCGGCCGGAAGTGGGCGGCGCTGGGCCACGAGCGGGGCCTGGGCTATCCGACCACCGACGAGTACAGCACCCCGGGCGGCGCGGCCCAGAACTACACCGGTGGGCGGATCGAGTGGAACGCCACCACCCGGGCCGTCACCGTGACCCGCGGCTGACCCCGGGCAGGCGCCGGCCGGCGGGCCCCGCAGGTGCCTCCTGCGGGGCCCGCCCCTAGGATGAACGCATGATCTTCAAGGCCGTGGGCGACTCCCGCCCGTACCCGGACCACGGCCTCGTCACGCCGACCGACTGGTCCGGCATCGCGCCGCGGCAGGTCCGGCTGGACGAGCTGGTCACCACGAAGACCACCCTGGACCTGGCGACCCTGCTGGACGCGGACTCCACCTTCTACGGCGACCTCTTCCCGCACGTGGTGCGGTGGGGAGGCGACCTCTACCTGGAGGACGGGCTGCACCGGGCCCTGCGCACCGCGCTGCACCACCGCACCGTGCTGCACGCGCGCGTGCTGGAGCTCGCCCCGGCGCCGGGCACGCGGGCGGGGAGCGAGCGGGGCGCGGTCAGGACGCCGCGCTGAGGGGTGGCCGCTCGGACGCGAGCGGCACGGGGTGGCCCCCGGCGTCGAACTGCGCCCCCAGGCCCTGCTGGATGAAGCGGACGGTGGAGCGGATGTGCTGCTCCCGCGCCGCCCGGTCCTGGTCGGAGTTCTGGCCGCGGTCCGCCGCGGCGGTCAGGGACCCGTGGACCAGGGCGGCGAGCTCCGAGATGTCGCCCTCCGGCAGGTAGGCCCGGCCGATCGCGTCCCGCAGGATCGCGGCCAGCAGGCCCTGCAGCTCGCCCACGTGCTCGCCCAGCTTCTGGTAGTCCTCCGGGGAGAGGACGGTGCGCATGGTGGGGCCCGGGGGCAGGTGGCGCCGGGTGAGGTCCTCGATCTGGGCGCGGATGTAGACGGCGAGCCGGTCGACCGGGTTGGCGACGCCCTCGAGGTCGCGGCGCAGGTCGGTCATGAACCGCTCGGTCTCGTCCAGGGCGTAGGCCACGAGGAGCTCGCCCATGTCCGCGAAGTAGTTGTAGACCGCGGTGCGGCCCACGCCGGCGTTCTTGGCCACGTGCGTCATGGTCAGACCGGTGAGGCCCTGCTGGTAGAGCAGCTGGCCGAAGGAGTCGAGGATCGCTCGTTTGGTGTTCTCCCGCTGCGCGGCGTTGGTGGCCGCAGAAATACGAGGCATGATGACACCTTATCTGTCCGTGTCACCAAATTATGCACACTTTTCTGGGCCTTGGTGACGGTGTGTCTGACTATGACACCACCGTTTCCCGCGTTCGGGCTCCTTCGCGCAGACAGTCTGGGGAAACGTCCAGGAAACCCCCAGCACGGGCGGGGTGAGGCACGGCGGGCCCGGGTGCCGATCCGGCGGCCGGGCCCGCCGCCCGCTCACCGTTCGGCGGCCGAGCCGCCCTGCCAGAGGGAGTCGAACGGGGCGCGCGAGGTGATCCGGCGCCGGATGCCGGCGGAGACGAAGGCCTTCGCGGTGCGGGCCGCCTCGAGGGGCGCGGCCCCCTTCGCCAGCTCCGCGGCGACCGCGGCGGCCAGCGTGCAGCCGGCCCCGGCCACCGGGACCTCGCCGACCTTGGGCTCGGAGAGCACCTCGAGGGTGGTCCCGTCGTAGAAGACGTCGACGGCGTCGGGGCCCGCGAGGCGGACCCCGCCCTTGGCGAGGACCACGGCGCCGGACGTCTCGTGGATCCGCCGGGCGGCCTCCTCGAGGTCCTCGACCGTGCTGATCTCGTCCATGCCGGCCAGGGAGAGGGACTCGAAGTGGTTCGGGGTCACGAACGTGGCCAGCGGCAGGATCTTCGCCTTCAGCGCCTCGTCCGTGTCCAGGGCCGCGCCGGGCTCCTGGCCCTTGCAGATGAGGACCGGGTCCAGGACGAGGTGGCGCGGCGCCAGCGCGGTGAGCACCTCGGCGGTGGTGGCGATGGTCGCGGGGCTGCCCAGCATGCCGATCTTCACGGCGTCGAGCGCGTGGGCGGCCGTGATCGCCTCGAGCTGCTCGCGCAGGACGTCCTGCGGCACGGGGAACAGGCGGTGCCCCCAGTCGGCGGACGGGTCGAAGGACACGATGCAGGTCAGCGCGAGGGAGCCGAAGACCCCGAGCTCCTGGAAGGTCTTGAGGTCCGCCTGGGCGCCGGCGCCGCCGGTGGCCTCGGAGCCGGCGATCGTCAGGGCAACGGACGGCTGGTCGGCGGGGCCCGCCGCGGCGGGCGTGGGAACGGTGCTGGTGTCGGTCATGGGAGCCATTCTGCGCCCCCGCGCGGTGCCGGGGCCAACCGCCGGGGCTAGACTGTCGGACGGTCTCCGGCCGGCACGCGGTCCCCGCAGGGGCCCGCGGCGGCGGGAAAGGGGCTCCCGGGTGGCAGGCGGGTGCCCCGGGTCCGTCCAGCACACCGCACAGATCGACCCTCGGCGTCCGCCCCGCGCGGGCCGCGCCGTGTCACGACAGATTGGTGACCGACCGTGTCCTCCTCCGCTCCTGCCCCCGCCGGGTTCGCCCGCCGTCCCCGCACGTACTTCGACCTGGTGGTCGCGGCGTACTGCGTGGTCCTGGTGCTCTCCAACGTCGCCGCGACCAAGGGCGTCGCGTTCGGCCCCGTCATCACCGACGGAGGCTTCTTCCTCTTCCCCCTCGCCTACGTCCTGGGCGACGTCGTGGCGGAGGTCTACGGCTTCCGGGCCGCGCGCCGCGCCATCGTCACGTCCTTCGCCGCGGGGCTGTTCTCCTCGGTCGTGTTCTGGCTGGTCATCGCTCTGCCCCCGGCGGAGTTCTACGAGGGCCAGGCGGCCTTCGAGTCCGTGCTCGGCCCCGTCCCGCTCATCGTGGCCGGCTCCCTGCTGGGCTATCTCGCGGGGCAGCTGCTGAACGCGTTCGTGATGGTCCGGATCAAGGCGCGCACGCGGGAGAAGCACCTGTGGGCCCGGCTCATCGGCTCGACGCTCGTGGGCGAGCTCGTGGACACCGTGATCTTCTGCTCCGTGGCGGCCCCGGTCATCGGCATCACCACCGCGGCCGACTTCCTCAACTACGTGGTGGTGGGCTACGTGTACAAGGTCCTGGTCGAGGTGCTGGTCATGCCGGTGACCTACGCCGTGATCGGCTGGCTCAAGCGCCGGGAGCCGACCTACGGCGAGTCCGCCGTCCCGGGGGCGGCCCTCGCGCCCCAGCGCTGACGGGCCCGGGCGCCCCGCCCGGCCGGGGCGGTGCGCGGGCCTACGATGAGCGCATGGATCTCCTCACGGGCACCGGACTCGCGGCCTCGGCGGGGCTGAACGCCTACATCCCGCTCGTGGTGCTGGGCCTGCTGGACCGCTGGACCGAGGTCGTCGACCTCGGCCCGGGCTTCGCCTGGCTGTCGAACGGGTGGGTCCTGACGGTCCTGGCCGTGCTGCTGGCCGTGGAGGTGGTGGCGGACAAGGTCCCGGTCGTGGACTCCTTCAACGACCTGCTGCAGACCTTCGTGCGCCCGACCGCCGGGGGCATCGTCTTCGGCTCCTCGGCCACCGCCCAGATCGCCGGGATCGACCTCGGCGGGCAGACGGCGACCGTCACGGACCCGGAGGCGTTCCTCTCCTCGCACGCCTGGATCCCCGTGGCCACCGGGGTGGTGATCGCCCTGGTGGTGCACGTGACCAAGACGGTCTCGCGGCCGGCCGTCAACACCCTCAGCGCCGGGGCCGCGGCGCCCGTGGTCTCGACCGTGGAGGACGTCTCCGCGCTCACGCTGTCCCTCGTGGCCGTCCTCCTGCCGCTGCTCGTCCTCGTGC
Source organism: Kocuria sp. WN036 (assembly GCF_002287015.1). Classification (NCBI taxonomy): domain Bacteria; kingdom Bacillati; phylum Actinomycetota; class Actinomycetes; order Micrococcales; family Micrococcaceae; genus Kocuria; species Kocuria sp. WN036. Next base: position 80,178 of record NZ_NSKF01000019.1, on the reverse strand, counting down.
TGCTGGCCGCCGTCGCCGTCCTGCTGTTCTTCCTCTACCGCGGGCTCCGGCGCCGCCGCCGGCCGGGGCCGGACCCCGGCCGGCCGGGCGCCGCCGGCACGGCTCAGAAGCCGAGATAGGCCAGCTGCGCGCCCACCGAGCTCCGGGCGGCGGGCAGCACGTGCTCCGGGACGTCGGCGTAGATCCGCGCCGTGATGGCCTCGAGCGTCGCGGCGCGGCCCAGGGCCCGCAGGGCCTCCCGGACCTCGCCGAGACGCTCCATCCGGTGCTCGAGCAGCTCCTCGCACACCGCCTCCACGTCCTCCCGCACGTCCCCGTGCGCCGGGAGGACCAGGGCGTCGCCCAGCACCGCCAGGCGCTGCAGGGAGCGCAGGTAGTCGCCCAGGCTCCCGTCCGGGTGGTCGAGCATCGTGGTCCCCCGCCCCAGGACCGTGTCGCCCGTGAGCACCGAGCCCGAGGTGCGCCCCGCGGCGGCGGTGGCCGCGCCCGCGACCGGGGTGTCGTCGGGCAGGTGGAAGCTCACGGAGTCGGAGGTGTGCCCGGGGGTGTGCAGCACCCGGATGCGGCACCCGGCGGCCTCGATCGTCTCGCGGTCGAGCAGCGGTCCGGCGTCGCGGCAGAACTGCGGCAGGACGGCGCGCACGGGCGCGCCGGTGAGCGCGTGGAAGTCGTCGACGGCCTCGGTGTGGTCCGCGTGGCGGTGCGTGATCAGCGTCAGGACGGTCCGCCCCGCCGCGGCCAGGGCGGCGAGGTGCCCGCGGTCGGCCGGCCCCGGGTCGACGACGACGACGTCCTGCTGCCCCGGCGCCCCGACCAGCCACGAGTTGGTGCCGTCCAGGGTCATGGGGCCCGGGTTGGGGGCGGTCAGCCGCCGGGTCAGGGCGGTGGTGCGGGTGCCGGCGTCCTGGGTCATGCGGGCAGACTATCCGAGCCCGGCGGGGGACCGGCGCCCCGGCTCACCCCGCGGCCAGCAGGGTCTCGAGCCGGGCGAAGGAGCCGCGCCACGCCGCGGCCGCCCCGGGGTGCACCGCGGGGGGCAGCGGCCCCTGCGTGAGCACCAGCAGGGTGCCCCCCTCCTGGGTGGGGACGAACTCGGTGCGCGTCAGCACGTGGCCGGCGGTGGGCCGGCCGTCCGGTCCGGGCAGCGCCTCGCGGCCCTCGAGCAGGACGTCCCGCTCGACCCGCAGATAGGTGCCGTGCACCGGTGCCACCTGGGCGGGGTCGGTGTCGTGGACCATGCGGAAGCGCTGCCGGCCCCCGGGCCTGACCTCGAGCAGCACCGACTCCCGGGGCACGCTCCAGCCCGGCGGACCGAACCAGGCGGCGAGCCGGTCCGGCTCCGTGAAGGCGGCGAAGACCGCGGCCGGGGGGTGCGCGAGGGCGTGGGAGACGGAGAAGACCTCCGCGGGGTCCAGATCGGTGACGTCCATGCCCCCCATTGTCCCCGGTCGCTCTCGGCCCCCGGGCGCGGCGGTCGGTACAGTGGCGCACGTGAGCACCGAACCCGCGCCGGAGCCGGGGCCCCGCGAGCCCGGCACGCGGCCGGCCTGGGTCACCGCGCTCAAGGGCGGTGCGCTCCTGCTGCTGCTGGCCGTGGCGGTCTGGTACCTCATCGGCCACGAGCTGCCCACCGTGGAGCAGGTCCGGGTCTTCGTCGAGGGCTTCGGCGCGTGGGGGCCCGTCGTCTTCGCCGCGGTCTTCGTCCTCGTGGCGGCCACGCCGGTCCCGGTGACGATCATGGCCGTGTCCGGGGGATTCCTCTTCGGCATGGCCCAGGGCAGCGTGGTCGGCGTCCTGGCCACCACGGCGGGAGCCTGGCTGGGGTACTGGCTCGCGCGGTTCCTCGGCCGCGACGCCCTGTACCGGCTCGCGGGCAACCGGGTCGAGCTGGTGGAGCGCAAGCTCGTCGGCAAGGGCTTCCTCACGGTGCTCGTGCTCCGGCCCGTCCTGCCCAACTGGACCCTCAGCTACGGTGCGGGCCTCGTGCGCATCCCGCAGCGCGACTACCTCGGCGCCACCCTGCTCGGCGGGATGCCGGGCCAGGTGAGCTTCGCCGCCGTGGGGGCCTTCACGTCCCGGCCGTCGTGGCCGGCCCTCGCGGCGGTCGCAGCCTCCTGGGCGGTCGTGGTGGTCGTGGGCGTGCTCGCCTGGCGGCGCTCCCGCGGCGAGTCCGAGCGCGCCCCCGAGGCCGACGGCGTGGGGAGCGCCGACTAGGCTCGGCCGCGCCGCGGGTCCACGGCACGGCGACGCCCGGTCCTCGGAGCGAGGACCGGGCGGACGCCGTTCGGGGTGACCGGCCGGTGCGGCCGTGCGGTCCCCGGGCCTAGACCTGGGGCCGGACCGCGGTGGACCCGTCGGTCGGCTCGTTGCCGAGGAGATGGAGCTTGCCGCTCCTGCGGTCGGCGAGGTACTCCTTCATGTCCCGCTTGATGACGGGCAGCAGCAGGTAGACGCCCAGCAGGTTCACGAACCCGCAGACGAACAGCGCCGCGTCCGCGAAGCTGATGACCTCGCTGAAGGTCAGGACGCAGCCCGCGATCGTGAAGAACAGGTAGATGCCGCGGAAGATGTTGTCGCTGAGCCGGCTGCGCCCGAACAGGTACTCCCACGCCTTGAGCCCGTAGTAGAACCAGGTGATCAGGGTGGAGAAGGCGAACAGGACCACCGCGACGGCCAGCACGATCGGGAACCAGGGGATGACCGTCGCGAAGGCGTCCGAGGTGAGGATGACGCCGTCCGGGGCGCCCCCGCCGGCCTGCACCTGGTCGATGCCGGCCTGCAGGCTCGGCGCGCCGGCGATGATGATGGCCAGGGCCGTCATGGTGCAGATCAGCACGGTGTCGACGAGCGGCTCGAACAGGGCCACGAAGCCCTCGCTCACGGGGCGGCGGGTCTTGACGGCGGAGTGGGCGATCGCGGCGGAGCCGAGACCGGCCTCGTTGGAGAACGCGGCACGCTGGAAGCCCACGATCATGACGCCCAGGACGCCGCCGGCCATGCCCTCGGGAGAGAACGCGCCGTCGATGATCGACGCGACCGCGCCCGGCACGTGGTCGAGGTTGGTGAGGATGACGATCAGGCAGGCGGTGACGTAGACGGCGCCCATGGCCGGCACGAGCCGGCTGGTGGTGGCGCCGATCGACTTGATGCCGCCGATGATGACCAGGCCCACGAACAGGGCGAGGACGATGCCGAAGATCAGGGCCGCCCCGGCGCTGCCGAGGAAGCCGTCGGCGCCGCCGGTGACGTTCTGCACCTGGGCGAAGGTCTGGTTGGCCTGGAACATGTTGCCGCCGGCCGCGCCGAAGAACAGGATCGCCACGGCGAAGACGCCGGTGAGGATCTTGGCGGGGATGCGGCCGAACTTGCTGAAGGCGATGGGCAGGTAGCGGAAGGGCCCGCCGCTGACCGTGCCGTCGTCGTGGACCTCGCGGTACTTCACGCCCAGGGTGCACTCGGCGAACTTGGTCGCCATGCCGAGCAGGCCGGCGCAGATCATCCAGAACGTCGCGCCGGGGCCGCCGAGGGCCATGGCCGCGCCGACGCCGGCGATGTTGCCCAGCCCCACGGTCCCCGACAGGGCGGAGGTCAGGGCCTGGAAGTGCGGCACCTCGCCGGGGTCGTCCTTGGTCGAGAACTTGCCCCGCACCACGTCGGCGGCGACCTTCAGACCGCGGAACTGGATGAACCCGAAGTAGATCGTGAAGATCACGCCGGCCGCGATGAGCCAGGCCACGACGAACGGGAAGCTCACCCCCGCGATGGTGATGGGATAGAAGACGATGGTCGAGAAGACCTCGGTGATCGGAGCGAACGCACTGTTGATGGCGTTGTCGATCGCTGCGAGCCACCCGACGTCGTCGGTGACGGTAGTCATGGGTAACGCCTGCGTGATCTGCATCTCACCACTACACCCTGTGGACAGCCCGTTGGCAACAGACACGCTTGTCGCCGAAAGAGCCATCTTGCCGTGGCAACAAAGAATTAACACGCAGCGGCCCGGCCTCCGCGCGAGGACGTCTCGTCGCGAGGGGGCCGGGCCGCAGGCGGTGCCGGGGCGGCGTCACCGTTGACGCCGCCGGCGCGGGGTCAACGACCGGCGCGGGTCCCGCCGGCCAGGAACTGGGGGGCGGTCATGGCGCACACGCGCAGGCCGCGGGCCAGGTCGCTGCCGGCGCTGCGGAGGGCGCCGCCCACCGAGGTGGCGCGGGACGGTGCCGCAGCCCGGCCGATGGCGGTGAAGAGGAGGGCGGGGAGGCCGAAGACGAGGAGGAGAGCCATGGCAGCAGGCAACTTTCTGTGGGTGGTGCGGGGAGGTCCTGGGGTCCGAGGGCGTGCGGCCGGGTGGTCCGGCGAGCAGCGGCGCCTCGGTTGACATCTGAAGTCTAACGGGCCGATAGTGAATCAATCAATGTGAGAACCCTCACCAGAGAGGTGAATCGTTGCGTCTTGACGAGATTGACCAGCAGATCGTTGCGTCCTTGGTCCAGGACAGCCGGGAGAGCTACGCGGCCATCGGCCAGAAGGTGGGTCTGTCGGCCCCCGCGGTGAAGCGGCGGGTCGACGTCCTGCAGCAGACCGGGGCCATCAAGCGCTTCACGGCGGAGCTCGACCCGTCGGTCATGGGGTGGAACATCCAGGCGTTCGTGGAGCTGCACTGCGACGGCGGGCTCTCGCCGTCGATGATGCGCACCATGGCCGCCGAGATCGCCGAGGTGACCGCGGCCTACACGGTGACCGGCGAGGCGGACGGCATCTTCCTCATCCGGGCCGAGAACACCACCCACCTGGAGGACGTCATGGTCCGGATCAGGGAGTGGAAGGGCATCAACCACACGAGGAGCTCGGTCATCCTCTCGCACCTCTGAGCGCGGCCCGCCGGGCTCTGGAATACTGGCCGCACAGCACCCTCGTCACCGCATCGGAGGACCGGTCATGGAGAACGCAGCGGAAGCAGTCGTCGTCGTCGGGGTCGACGGATCCCCCCAGTCCGTGGAGGCGCTGCGCTGGGGCGCGCGTCTCGCGCCCGCGTACGGGGCGACCGTCAAGGTGGTGGGGGCGTGGGAGAACCCGCCCGAGTACGTCGGCTTCGTCCACTTCAAGGACGACCGGTTCGACGAGCTCGCCCGGGAGCGGGTGGAGCGGGCCGTCCAGGAGGCGTTCGGGGCGGACGTGCCGGCCGGACTCAGCACCGTGGTGGAGTTCGGCCACCCGTCCAAGGTGCTGATGCGCCACTGCGAGGGGGCCGAGCTGCTGGTCGTGGGACGCCGGGGCCACGGCGGCTTCAAAGGGCTGCTGATGGGGTCGACGAGCTCCGCGTGCGTCGCCCACGCCCCGTGCCCGGTGCTCGTCCTCCCCGACGAGACGGTCGATGCCGGGCGGGCGGAGGACTCCGGGCAGGCGCAGGGGGCCGGGCCCGCCGGCTGAGGCGCCGCCCGTCCCGCCCGGGACCGGAGGGACTCGTCCGCCGTGTCCCCACAACATGCTCCCGCGATCGTGCGCGCGGCGCCGCGGGCTCTGTGATACTGATCACGTCAGCGTGATCACGTGAGCAAAGGATTCGGCATGAGCAACGGAACCGCAGCAGCGATCGTCGTCGGGGTCGACGGCTCCCAGCAGTCCGTCGAGGCGCTGCGCTGGGCGGCGCGGATCGCGCCGTCCTTCGGTGCGGGCATCAGGGCGGTCGGGGCGTGGGACTACCCGCCCGAGTACGCCGGGTACGTCCCGCTGGGCAGCGACAACTTCGACGAGGTCACCCAGAAGCAGGTGGACAAGGCGGTGCGGGAGGCCTTCGGCGACGACGTGCCGGCCGGGCTCACCACCTCCGTGGTGTTCGGCCACCCGTCGAAGGTCCTGGTGCACGAGAGCGAGGACGCCACGATGCTCGTCGTCGGGCGCCGGGGCCACGGCGGGTTCCGCGGGCTGCTGCTGGGCTCGGTCAGCGCCGCGTGCGTCGCCCACGCGAAGTGCCCGGTGCTCGTGATCCACGAGCACCCCGAGGCGGAGGGGCCGGCTCAGGAACGTCCCGCGTAGTAGCGGCCCAGGACCTCGTCCCGGTACTCGAAGTACGTCCCGTCGGCCATGGCCTCGCGGGCGCCGTCCACCATGCGCACGACGAACCGCTCGTTGTGGATCGACGTGAGCGTCGCGGACAGGCGCTCCTTGGCCTTGAACAGGTGGTGCAGGTACGCCCGGGTGTAGTGGGCGCACGTGTAGCAGTCGCAGCCGCTGTCGATCGGGGCGAGGTCCGTGCGGAAGCGGGCGTTGCTGACGGTGAAGCGTCCGTCCGGGGCGTACACGGTCCCGGTGCGGGCCACCCGGGTGGGGGAGACGCAGTCGAAGGTGTCCGCGCCGTTCTCGAGAGCCGTGAAGATGTCGTCCGGCTCCGAGATCCCCAGCAGGTGCCGTGGCCGGTCCTCGGGCAGCTCCTCGTTGCACCAGCGCACGATCGTGCCGAGGTTCTCCTTCTCGAGGGCCCCGCCGATGCCGAACCCGTCGAAGTCCATCGCGCCCAGGTCCCGGCACGCCTTCCGGCGCAGGTCCTCGTACTGGGCGCCCTGGATCACGCCGAACAGGGCCTGGTAGGGCCGGTCGGCGCGCTCCTCGGTGAGCCGGGCGTGCTCGGCGACGCACCGCAGCGCCCACCGGCGGGTCCGCTCGAGGGACGTCTCCTGGTAGCCGCGGGAGTTGTGCAGCGTGGTCAGCTCGTCGAACGCGAACATGATGTCCGCGCCCAGCCGGTGCTGCACCTGCATGGAGATCTCCGGGGTGAAGCGGTGGACGTCCCCGTTGATGTGGGACGTGAACGTGACCCCGTCGTCGTCGACCCGCGCCATGCGCTCCTTGCCGGTCGCGACGTCGTCGTCCCCCGCCGCCGAGGCCGCGACCGTGGACATGTCGATGACCTTCCGGAACCCCGAGCCCAGGGACATGACCTGGAAGCCCCCGGAGTCCGTGAAGGTGGGGCCGGACCAGTTCATGAACGCTCCGAGCCCGCCCGCGGCGTCCAGGACGTCCGCGCCGGGCTGGAGGTAGAGGTGGTAGGCGTTGGCGAGCAGGGCCTGCGCGCCGAGCTCCGCCATGGACTCGGGCAGCACCGCCTTGACGGTGGCGGCGGTGCCGACGGGGACGAACGCGGGGGTGCGGATCGTCCCGTGCGGGGTGGTGATGGTCCCGGTGCGGCCCAGGAACGGGCCGCCGTTGGCCTCGAGGCGCCCGCCGGCGATCGTGGCGGTCTCGGCGAGCCGGTGCTCCACCGCGAAGCCGAAGTCGGAGCGGGCGGCGGCGGGGAGCAGGGTCTCTTCTGGAGCGGGCACCCGTCCATTGTGCGTCACCGCCCCGGGGGCGGGTGACGGCGAGCGCCCGTGCGCCGGTGACGCCGCTCAGCGGCCCCAGCCGGCGTGGGCCACGGCCTGGCGCACCAGGTCTCCGCGACCGCCCGCGAACTCCGCCTGCACCTCGGGGCTGAGCGCCTCCTCGGGGCTCATCCAGGACAGCTGCAGGGCGTCCTGGCGGGGGCTGCACTCCCCGCGCACCGGCACGATGTAGCTCAGGGCCACCGCGTGCTGCCGGTCGTCGGTCAGCCCCGTCTCGGACGGCGAGGGGAAGAACTCGGCCACGGCGAAGGGCGTGGTGGAGACCGGCAGCTGCGGGAACGCCATGGCCCCCAGGTCCTTCTCCAGGTGGCGCAGCAGCGCGGCCCGGATGGTCTCCCGGTACAGCACCCGGCCGGAGACGAAGGTGTACATCATCTTCCCCTCGGGGGTCGCCTGCAGCAGCAGCCCGATCTCGGAGAGGTAGCCCAGCGGATCGAGCCGGACCGGCAGGGCCTGCACGTAGACCATCGGCAGGCGGCGCCGGGCCTCCTGCAGGTCGTCCTCGTTGAGCCAACCGGGGTTCGGATCGGGGGTGCGGAGGAAGTTCATACTGCTGTTCTATCCCAAGACCCCGGGCGGGGCCACGGCCCGCACCGCCCGGGGCGGCCGGTTCAGCGCTCAGCGGAGCCGGTGTCCCCGAAGACCGCTCCCGGGCGGGCCAGCCGGGCGGCGGCCTCCAGGACCGTCCACGCCTGCACCTGCGTGGACAGCTCGACCGGCACGCCGGGGCGCTGCGACTCGTCGGCGTGCCGTGCCGGGTCCGGGGAGAAGATCGCGACCGTCTCGCCGGCGGCCGCCGGTGCGGTGGGCGGCGCGTTGAAGTCCACCGCGGGATCGAACTCCCGCCGGCCCGCCCACAGGGCGTCGGCGGTGCCGGTCACGAGCGCGGCCGCGGTGCGGCGCGCCGCGGCGGGCAGTCCCGGGTGCAGGGCGGCATCGGAGAGGTAGCGGGCCAGGATCCCGCTGAACAGGCCGCCGTCCCCGCCGCCGTGGGTGCGCAGGACGGGGCGTCCGTCCAGGTCGCGGCCGTACTCCTGCGCGGCGCCCGCCACCACGTCGGCGGCCGTGCGCAGCAGGTCCGCCCGGTCCTGCTCGCCCGTGCCCGGGGCGTCCGCGAGCTCGAGGAGCAGACCGAGCACCGGCCCGGAGTTGTAGCTGAACAGCCTCTCGTCCCGGCGCGTCACCTCGGTGCCGGACCCGGCGGCGACCAGCTGCAGACCGTCGTGGAAGACCTTCCGTTCCGGGTCCCAGAGGGTGGCCCGCAGCCAGTCGAGCACCGCGCCGGCCTGTTCCCGGCGGTGCGTGCGCACGAAGCCGAGGGCCGTGGGCGCGGAGGACGCCGTGTTCTTGACGTCGTGGCGGGTGTTCCAGAAGACCCCGCCCCCGAGGTCCCCGGTGTGGCCCCGCTCGAGCCGGGCGAGCAGGGCGCTGCCCGCGTCCAGGCACGCGACGTCCGGCCGGCCGGTCAGGGCGCGGTCCAGCTCGGCGAGACGGCCCACGGCCAGCAGCAGCCACGCCATGTCGTCGTAGTAGGAGTTGTGGGTCACCCGGCCGCCGCTGCGCAGGGTGATGCCCCGCAGCAGGCGGTGCCCCTCCCGGCGGAACCGCCGGGCCCGCGCCGGGTCGTCCCGGTGCCGCAGCCCGGCGTCCACGAGGGCGTCGAGCAGGTGCGCCTGCCACCAGTAGTGCCACGGGGCCTTCGGGGACGTGGGACGCGGGTGCGCCGGGGCGCCGAGCAGCGTGCCGGGCACCCCCAGCGCCCGTCCGGCGAACAGCTCTCGGACCGAGTGGGCGGCCTTGTCGGCACGCAGCGCGGCCGCGGCGCCCGGTGCGGCGGCGCCGGGGTGCTCGGTGGGCGTGGGGTGTGCGGTGGGCTCGGGGGTCGCCGCGGTGGGCGCGGCGCCCGCTCCGGTCGTCGGGGGCATGGGAACTCCTGTGCTGGCGGGGGAGGGGTGCTGGTTCCGAGCCTAGGCGCTCGCCGGGGCCGGCGGCCCGCCGCGGTCCTCGGCGCGGTTCCCGCCGGGGCCGAGGAAGAGCCGCCGGTGCAGGGTCTCGGCCGGTCCGGGGAGGCCGCGCCGCTCCAGCAGGGCCGCGCCGAGCAGCGTGACCAGCCACACGGCGGAGCCGAGCAGCAGCGCGGCGGTGGGCGTCAGGGAGCGGCCGAGCCCCAGCGCGAACGGGGGCAGCAGCACGGTGAACAGCACGGACTGGGCGAGATAGCCGCTCATCGACCGGCGGCCGAGGGCCTGCAGCGACCACAGCGCGGGATGCTCGCGCGCCCGGAGGGCCGCGGCCCGGGGGCCCAGCACGCGGTCGCAGACCAGCGCCACGAGCAGCGCGTAGCCGATGCCCTGCGCGGCGCCGGTCACCGCGTCCAGGCCGGTGAGCACGGAACCGGCGGCCGGCGAGGGCTCGAGCCGGTCCGTGGTCAGCAGCCCGGTGCCCACGCCCGTGAGCAGCCCGAGCCCGATGCAGACCAGGGCCGTGACCAGCAGCCGGCCGCGGCGGGGCCCGGGGTCCTCGAGCACCCGGTACCGGCTCAGGGCCAGCCCGAGCAGCAGCATGGGCAGCAGGCCCAGCAGCTGGAGCGGGGCGAAGGACACCACCCCGAGCCCCTCCACGAGCCCGAGGACCAGCCGCTCCGGGACGGAGTCCGCCACCAGGCTGGGGAAGGGCGGCGTGCCGGGTGTCCGCACGGACCAGCTCGCCGCGCCGTAGAGCACCATGAGCACCGAGCCGAGGGCGGAGAGGATCACGAGGGTGCGCGTGCTCTCGGCGATCAGCACGGCGAGGAAGAGCCCGCCGAACGCGTAGGCGGTGATGATGTCCCCGGGGAAGAGCAGGCACGCGTGCAGGGCCCCGATGAGGAGCAGCCACCCGTAGCGGCGCAGCAGCAGCCGGCGCGCCAGGGGCGGCGGCGTGCCGCGGGCGGCCTCCCGCGCGGCGATCTGGCCCACGCCGTAGCCGACCAGGAACGAGAACAGGGGGAAGCCGCGGCCGTCCACGAGCATCGACATGGCCATGTTGACGACGTCGTCCGCCGTCCACGCCGCGGTGCCCGCACCGGTGCCCAGCGTCCGGTCCCGGGGACCGTCCGTGGGCCCGGCAGCCCAGATCCAGACGGTGACGTTGGCGACCGCGATGACCCAGAGCATGAGCCCCCGGGCCACGTCCGGCGCCGGGACGCGGCCCGTCGCCCGGGGGGCGTGCGGAGCCCTCACGCGGCGTCCCCGGACGGCAGGGCGCGGCGGCTCTCGAGCACGAGCGGCTCGCCGGTCACCGGGTGGACGAGGGCGATGCGGCGGGCCAGCAGCTGAAGCGGCCGGCCGGGGTCCTCGGCGCCGGCCGGCCGCACCTGCGGGTACAGGGGGTCGTGGCGCACCGGGACGCCCAGGCCGGCCAGGTGCACCCGGATCTGGTGGGTGCGCCCGGTCTCGGGCCGGAGGACGTAGCGGGCCCACGTCCCCTCCTCGTCCGCGAACGGCGGCCCGGCGCTCTCCACCTGGGTGCGGGCGTTGACGGGTCCCGGCACCTCCCGCGCCTGCAGGGACGTGCGGTCCTTGACGATGCGGGACTCGACGAGCCGCGGGAGGCGCAGCCCGGGCCGGTGCGCGGCCACGGCCTCGTACTCCTTCGCCACCGCACGCTCCTGGAAGAGGGTCTGGAACCGGCCCCGGGTGCCGGGGTCCCGCGAGAGCAGCAGCACCCCCGCGGTGCCGCGGTCGAGCCGGTGCAGCGGGGAGAGCCGGTCCTCGCGGCGGGAGCGGCGCAGCTTCACGAGCGCGCTCTGCGCCACGAAGCCGCCGCGCGGCGTGGTGGGCAGCCCGTGCGGCTTGTCGACCGCCAGCAGCCACTCGTCCTCGAACAGGACCGGCAGGTCCCCGGGCAGCTCCGGCTCCTCGGGCAGGGCGCGGTGGTACCAGACCGAGCCGCCGGGGCGGAGGGGAGCGTCGTGGGGGAGGGGCCGCCCGGCGTCGTCGACGATCCCGCCGGCCGCGAAGAGCTCCTCGAGCTCGGGCGCGGACGCGGGGAACCTGCTCAGCAGATAGCCGCGGACGGTCCCGGGGGCGTCGGCCCCGGCGGCCGGCAGCCGCACCCGGACCGGGTCCACCCCGTCCCGCAGCGGCAGGGGGGCGGTGGCGGGCCGACGTCGTCGCATGGTTCCCGATCGTGCTCCGCCCGCGCCCCGTTGTCCACTCGGCGGGCCCGCGTACCGCCGCCCCGCGGATCCTGCGAGAATGGGGGAGCACCCGCACCCGCCCGCCGACCGGAACGAGGCCCATGTCAGCCGAAGAAGTCGTCCTCCTCGACGAGGCGCACCGTCCCATCGGAACCGCGCCCAAGGCCGGGGTGCACACCACGGACACCCCCCTGCACCTGGCGGTCTCGTGCTACGTCCTCGACGACGACGGGCGGCTGCTGCTGACCCGCCGGGCGCTCGCGAAGAAGACCTGGCCCGGGGTGTGGACCAACAGCTTCTGCGGTCACCCGGGCCCCGGCGAGGGGTTCGTGGAGGCCATCGCGCGCCGCGCCGGCCAGGAGCTGGGCTTCGAGGTGACGGCGATGACGGAGGTGCTGCCCGACTTCCGCTACCGGGCGGTGGACGCCTCCGGGATCGTGGAGAACGAGTTCTGCCCCGTCTACCTGGCGCGGGCCACCGGGCGGCCCCGGCCGCTGCCCGCCGAGGTCGCGGAGGTCGCCTGGATCGCCCCGGGGGAGCTGTTCGCCGCGGCGGAGGCCGCGCCGTTCCTGCTCAGCCCGTGGCTGCTGGAGCAGATCGCGGACGACCGGCTGCGCGGGGCGCTCACGAGCCGGGCAGCGCTCCGCCCGTAGCGCTCCGCCCGGCCGGCTCCCTCCGGCTCACTCCATCCGTCCGGCCAGGCCGGCGGCCACCGTCTCGAGGGCGGCGCGCAGCGCGAGGATCGCCGGGCGGTGGGCGCTCGCCCCGCGGATCGAGGTGAACACCGTCCGCCGGGGCCCGGTCGGCAGGTCGACCAGCCGGCAGGGCGAGTCCCCGCCCGCCCACATCAGGTCCGGCATGAGCGCCACGGCGTTGCCGGACTCCACGAGCCGGGTCTGCGCCTGCAGGTCCGCCGTCGAGAACCGGACGTCCGGCTCGAAGCCCGCCCGCCGGCACAGCTGCTCGCCCCAGTGCCGCGAGGCGGCTCCCCGCGGTTCCATGACCCACGGGAGCTCGCGGGCGTCCCGCAGGGAGGCGACGGACGCGTGCTCGGGGCCCGGGGGGACGGCCAGGCGGATGGCGTCCGTGATCAGCCGCCGCCGGTCCAGGTCCGGGTGGTGGGCGGCGGCGTGGCTCGGGTACTGCTCCGCCACGACCACGTCGAACTCCCGGGCCCAGGTCTCGTAGAGGGCCCGCTCCGGCTCGGCCTGCACCATCTCGACCCGTACGTCCGGGTGCTCGCGGCGCATGGCGCCCAGCACCTCCGGCAGCAGCGCCAGGGCCGCGGACTGGAACACGGCGACCCGCACGGTGCCGGTGACCGTGCTCAGCGACGCCGCCAGGTCCGACTCGGTGCGCTCCAGGACGTCCAGCAGCTCGGTGGTGCGCGCCACCAGGATCTCCGCCTGCGGCGTGAGCTGGACCCGCCGGCCGGCCTTCGAGAGCAGGGCCACCCCCGCCTCCTTCTCCAGCGCCGAGAGCTGCTGGGAGACCGCCGAGGGGCTGAAGTTCAGGGCGGCGGCGACCTCCGCGAGGGTGCCCCGCAGCGCGAGTTCCCGCAGCAGCCGCAGCTTGCGCACGTCCAGCATTCCGCCGCCTCCCAAAGATTAGTACTGCTGATGAATCATCTGTGGAATTCTTCACTTTATCCGAATCGTCCCGGGGCGCACACTGGACGTACCGCAGTGCTTTCGACCCAACCCAGGGAGTACCACCCATGACGACGATCCCCGTCCCCCCGGCAGCGCAGGCCCCCGGCCGCCCCGCGGTGGGACGCACCCTTTCCCACGCCGCCATCCCGGCGTCGCTGCCCGAGCAGGCCGTGGCCACGGTGCGCCGCTGGCTCACCGAGGCGGAGCAGTTCCCCAGGGACGCCTCGGGGGAGCAGCTGGCGGGGGTGCTGAAGGATCCCGCCGGCCTGGACTTCACGGTGGGCTTCGTCGACGGCGTCATCCGCCCCGAGGACCTCCGGGTGGCGGCCCGCAACCTGGCCCGGCTGGCGCCGAAGGTCCCCGGCTTCCTGCCCTGGTACCTGCGCTCCGCGGTGCGCGCGGGCGGGGCCCTCGCCCCCGTGGCCCCGCAGGTCGTCATCCCCGCGGCCCGCAAGGCGCTGCGCGAGATGGTGGGCCACCTCATCGTGGACGCCAGCGAGGCCAAGCTGGGGAGGTCGATCGCGAAGATCCGCAAGGACGACGTCCGGCTCAACGTCAACCTCCTGGGCGAGGCCGTGCTCGGGGACCGCGAGGCCGCCCGGCGGCTGCAGGGCACCCACGACCTGCTGGCCCGCCCCGACGTCGACTACGTCTCCATCAAGGTCTCCTCCACCGTCGCCCCGCACTCGCCCTGGGCCTTCGACGAGGCCGTGACCGAGGTCGTCGAGAAGCTCGCCCCGCTGTACGAGCGGGCCGCCTCCTTCACCGCGCCCAAGTTCATCAACCTGGACATGGAGGAGTACAAGGACCTGGACATGACCCTCGAGGTCTTCACCCGGATCCTCGACCAGCCCCGGTTCAAGGACCTGGAGGCCGGCATCGTCCTGCAGACCTACCTGCCCGACGCCCTGGCCGCGATGATCCGCCTGCAGGAGTGGGCCGCCGCCCGCCGCGCCGCCGGCGGCGCCCCCGTGAAGGTGCGCGTGGTCAAGGGCGCGAACCTGCCGATGGAGCAGGTCGAGGCGTCCCTGCACGACTGGCCCCTGGCGACCTGGGGCACCAAGCAGGACTCGGACACCCACTACAAGCGGGTCCTCAACTACGCGCTGCAGCCCGAGCACACGGACGCCGTGCGCATCGGCGTCGCCGGGCACAACCTCTTCGACATCGCCTTCGCCTGGCTGCTGGCCACCGAGCGCGGCGTGGCCGGGGCCGTGGACTTCGAGATGCTGCTCGGCATGGCCACCGGCCAGGCCGAGGCCGTCAAGCGCGACGTCGGGTCCCTGCTGCTCTACACCCCCGTGGTGCACCCGGCCGAGTTCGACGTGGCCATCGCCTACCTGATCCGCCGGCTCGAGGAGGGCGCGTCCCGCGAGAACTTCATGTCCGCGGTCTTCGAGCTCTCCACCGACGAGGAGCTCTTCGAGCGCGAGAAGCAGCGCTTCCTCGCCTCCCTGGCCGGCCTCGACGACACCGTGCCGGCCCCCCACCGGGTCCAGGACCGCAGCCTGCCCGAGCCGCCCGCCCCGGTCGACGCGTTCACCAACACGCCGGACACCGACCCGGCCGTGGCCGCCAACCGGGACTGGGGGCGGGCGATCCTCGCCCGGGTCCCCGGCTCCCGGGCCGGCGTGGCGACCGTCACGGCCGCGGCGCTGCGCACGGAGGAGCAGCTCGACCGTGTCATCGAGGCGGCCCTCGAGGCCGGGCGCGGCTGGGCCGCGCTGAGCGGCGCCCAGCGCGCCGAGGTGCTCCACCGCGCGGGCGACGCCCTGTCCGCCCGCCGGGCCGAGCTGCTCGAGGTCGCCGCCGCCGAGGCCGGCAAGACCCTCGACCAGGCCGACCCGGAGATCAGCGAGGCGATCGACTTCGCCCACTACTACGCCGAGCGCGCCCGTGAGCTGGACGAGGTCGACGGCGCGTCCTTCGTGCCCTCCCGGCTCACCGTGGTGACCCCGCCGTGGAACTTCCCGGTGGCCATCCCGGCAGGGTCCGCGCTGGCGGCCCTCGCTGCCGGCTCCCCGGTGGTGTTCAAGCCGGCCGGCCCGACCAAGCGCTGCGGCGCCGTGGTCGCCGAGGCACTCTGGGAGGCCCTCGACGCCTCCGGGATCCCCCGCGACGTGCTCGCCCTCGTGGACCTCGAGGAGCGCGCCCTCGGCCGCCAGCTGATCTCCCACCCGGCGGTGGACCGGCTGATCCTCACCGGCGCCTACGAGACGGCGGAGCTGTTCCGCACCTTCCGCTCCGATCTGCCGCTGCTGGCCGAGACCTCGGGGAAGAACGCGCTGATCGTCACGCCCAGCGCCGACTTCGACCTCGCCGCCAAGGACGTCGCCTACTCGGCGTTCGGCCACGCCGGGCAGAAGTGCTCGGCGGCCTCCCTGGTGATCCTGGTCGGCTCCGTGGCGCAGTCCCGCCGCTTCCGCAACCAGCTCGTGGACGCCGTGACCTCCCTGACCGTCGACCACCCGACCAACCCTGCCGCGCAGATGGGCCCGCTCACCGAGCCCGCCGAGGGCAAGCTGCTCCAGGCCCTGACCACCCTCGAGGAGGGGCAGTCCTGGCTGATCGAGCCGCAGCAGCTCGACGGGACCGGCCGGTTGTGGTCCCCGGGCGTGCGCACCGGCGTGCAGCGCGGCTCCGAGTTCCACCTGGTGGAGTACTTCGGCCCGGTGCTCGGCGTGATGACCGCCGAGACCCTGGAGGAGGCCGTGGCCCTCCAGAACGAGGTGGAGTACGGCCTCACCGCCGGCCTGCACTCCCTGGACCCGGAGGACATCGGCTACTGGCTCGAGCACGTCCAGGCCGGCAACCTGTACGTCAACCGCCACATCACCGGGGCCATCGTCCAGCGCCAGCCCTTCGGCGGGTGGAAGAAGTCGGCCGTCGGCCCCGGCACCAAGGCCGGCGGGCCCAGCTACCTCATGGGCCTGGGCGAGTGGGAGCCGGCGCCGCTGCGCGGGGCCGGGCTCCCCGTGGCCGACGCGGCCGCCGTCGAGCTGCTGCAGGCCGCGCACTCGGGCACGGCGGACCTCGGGCCGGCCGAGGCGCAGGGCCTCGAGCAGGCGCTGCGCAGCGACGAGGCCGCCTGGGCCGAGGAGTTCGGCGTCGCCGAGGACGTCACCGGGCTCTACGCCGAGCGCAACGTCTTCCGCTACCTGCCCCTGCCCGTCACGGTGCGCCTGTCCGAGGGCGAGCCGCTCGCCGACCTGCTGCGCGTCGTCGCCGCCGGGCTGCGGGCGGGCTCCGCGCTGACCGTCTCCACGGCGCACGAGCTGCCCGCCCCGGTGCGCGCCGTGCTCACCGACCGCGGCGTGCCCGTGCGGGTGGAGGACGACGCCGCGTGGCTGGCCGGCGCCCCCGCCCTCGGGGGCGGGCGCGTCCGCCTCATCGGCGGGGACCGCGCGGCCCTCATCGCCGCGACGGGCTCGCGCCCGGACCTGGCCGTCTACGCCCACCCCGTCACCGGGGCCGGCCGGGTCGAGCTGCTGCCGTTCCTGCACGAGCAGGCGATCAGCATCACCGCCCACCGGTTCGGCACGCCGAACCACCTCACGGACGAGCTGGTCTAGCGGCTCTTCCGGCCACGGCCCCGGACCTCGGTCCGGGGCCGTGAATCCAGTTCGGGAAACGGTTCCGGCGCTGGACAGGAGGGGCGCCGTCCTCGATGCATCAGGACGAGGGCGGCGCCCGTGGAGCTCGACCGGCTGTGCTCCGGTGTCCCCCCACGTGCATCGCACATCGGACCCGTGAGCCGGCCGCTGCTCGCCGATGCAAGGGTACTGACATGTAAATAAATGTTCACCATTTCGTAAGGCGGCTCACAATTCCGGTACGGATCGGCTCCGACGTGCGGTGACGTCCTCCGGCAGGTCGCCGCGGCGGCCCGGGAGCGCGACCGCACGGAGGCTCAGTAGGCCGTGCGCGCGACGTTCCTGGCCCAGGCCTCGAACGGCGCGGTGCGCTCGGCAAGGGCCACCGGACGCACGGGCAGCGACCGTTCGTGCTCGGGCGTGGCGAAGTACTCGTAGAACTCGGCGTCGTCGAAGCCGCCGGCGGCCGCGTCGTGCCGGTCCGCGGCGAACCAGACGGCGTCCAGCCGGGCCCACAGCGAGGCGGACAGGCACATGGGGCACGGCTCGCAGCTGGTGTAGAGGGTCGCGCCCGAGAGGTCGAAGGTGCCCAGCTCGCGGCAGGCGGCGCGGATCGCCATGACCTCCGCGTGCGCGGTGGGGTCGTTGTCGGCCGTGACGCGGTTGACGCCGCTGAAGCGGCGGCCGTCGGCGGTGACGACGACGGCGCCGAAGGGGCCGCCGTCGACGGCGGCGTTGCCCACCGCCAGGTCGATGGCCTCCAGCAGCAGCTGCCGGGCGTCGGCGGGCGGGGTGCGGTCAGTGTCCATGCGGAACTCCCGGGGTGGGGGCAGATGCCGCCGGGGAGCGTCCCGGGCCGGGGCGGGGGGACGTGCGCCGACGGCGGCCGCTGCGTGGTCGATGGTGCGGTTCTGCCTGGTAGATGGCCCGGGGATCCGGGCCCGCCGTGGGCCTGTCCAGAGGTTACCGAGGAGTGTGCCGGACCACAACAGGTGCCCCGGCGTGCCGGCGGGGGAGGAGGGCCGGGCTCCGCGTGCCGCGCCGCCCGCGCTGTGTCACGCCGCCCCTCCCTCGGCCGATCCTCCGGCGAACCGTGGAACACTGCTGACAGCACTGCTCCCGGTTCCTCGGAGCATCAGCGGGCACGCCGTCCGGCGGGCCCACGACACCGGAAGGAGCGGCCATGGGTCGGCAGACGAGACCCTCCGGCATGCCCGAGCCCCTCCGTCTGGGGCTGCGCGCCAACGCCGCCCAGTTCACGCTTCTGGTGGCGGTCAACGCCCTGGTCGGCGGCATGGTCGGCCAGCAGCAGACCGTGCTGCCGCTGCTGGCCGCCGACGAGTTCGGGCTGACCGGCTACACCTTCATCTTCACCTACGTGGCCGCGTTCGGGATCACCAAGGCGATCGCCAACTGGTTCGCCGGCACCTTCTCCGACCGGTACGGGCGCAAGCCGGTGCTGCTGGTGGGCTGGCTGTTCGCCGTGCCGGTGCCGCTGATGCTGATCTTCGCCCCGGACTGGGGGTGGGTGGTGGCCGCCAACGTGCTGCTCGGCGTCAACCAGGGCCTGACCTGGTCCACGACCGTGGTGATGAAGATCGACCTGGTGGGCCCGGCCCAGCGCGGACTGGCCATGGGGCTCAACGAGGCCGCCGGCTACGGTGCGGTGGCCGTGACCTCCCTGCTGGCCGGGTACCTGGCCGAGCAGTACGGGCTGCGCCCGGCCCCGTTCCTGCTGGGCCTGGCCTACACCGCCCTGGCGCTGCTGCTGTCGGGGGCCTTCGTCAAGGAGACCCGCGGCCACGCGCTGCTCGACGCCGGCCGGCACACCCCGCGCGCCGACGGGATGCACGACCACCTGCACGCCGGTCTCACCGACCGCCAGATCATCGCCCAGACCAGCCTGAGGGAGCCCGCGCTGTCCTCGGCCAGCCAGGCGGGGCTGGTCAACAACCTCAACTTCGGGCTCTCCTGGGGCCTGTTCCCCCTGCTGTTCGCCACCGCGGAGCTCACCGTGTCCCAGATCGGGCTGCTCTTCGCCCTCTACCCCGGGGTGTGGGGCGTCGGGCAGCTGGTCACCGGCGCCCTGTCGGACCGGGTCGGGCGCAAGCACCTGATCACCGCCGGGATGGCCACCCAGGCCGCGGCCCTGGCCGTCATCGCCGCCGGCGACGGGTTCGGCGGCTGGGCCGCCGGGACGGTCCTGCTCGGGGCGGGCACCGCGATGGTCTACCCGACGCTGCTGGCGGTGGTGGGCGACGTCGCCCACCCCGTGTGGCGCGGCCGGGCCGTGGGCGTCTACCGGGTCTGGCGCGACCTGGGCTACGCGGTCGGGGCCGTGCTCGGGGGGATCGTGGCCGACCTGCTGGGCCTGCACGCCGCGGTCTGGGCCGCCGCCGGCATCAGCGCCGTCTCGGCCCTGGTCGTGGCGGCGCGGATGTACGAGACCCACCAGCCGGTCCCGGCCGGCCCCCGGGACTGAGTCCGCGGGACCGAGCCCGCGGGGCGGGAAGCCCTCGGGCGCTCCCCCGGCCCGGGGCCCCGGCCGGGAGAGCGACCCGGCGCCTCGAGGGCCCCGCGACCGGTCGCTAGAGTGGGGAGCGCCCACCCGCCGCACCGGGTCCGCACGCCACCGGGCCCGGGCCGGACCGTCGCCGGCGCCGTGCCGGCGACCGGAGTCCCCGAGCTCTCAGGAGGACGCCCCTCCCATGGCCGACCTGTTCGACTTCAACCACGGCGGCGCCACGCACCCCGGCGCTCGCGCCGCCGTCCACCCCGGGGCGGACTCCGGCGAGCACGTGGTGCTGTACACCGTGGTCACCGAGACGGACCGGCACATCGTCCTCGACGACGGCTTCACCTACGACAAGCGCACCGGTGTGGTCCAGGGCCCCGCGGGGCGCCCCACGCTGCAGAACCGCGTGACGGCCACCGAGGGCAGCGCGATGTTCGCCTCCTGGTCGGAGATCGCCCGGCAGCCCCGCCGCCCGGACGGACGCACGGAGGGCTCCGCCCCGCGGCGGGCCCCGGCGCGGCGCCTCGGCCCGCTGCTCCGCCGGCTCGGACGCCGGTGAGGTCTCCGGCGACCTGCGGGGCCGCACGCTGACGGCCGCCGGCACGGGCAGGCCATAGGCTGGTCGGCGGACCCGTCCACCCGTTCCCCTGAGGAGTGCACCGTGCCCCTGATCCAGCGACACCTGTTCGGCCCCGGCCCGTCCAACCCCTACCCGGAGGCCACGGCGGCGCTGGGCCACCCGCTCCTCGGCCACCTGGATCCCGCCTTCCTCGACGTCATGGACAGCGCCTGCGACGGCCTGCGCACCGTCTGGGGCACGGACAACCGGCGCACCCTGCCGCTGAGCGCCACGGGCTCCGCCGGCATGGAGGCGGCGTTCGTCAACACGGTGGAGGAGGGCGACGTCGTCGTCGTCGCCGTCAACGGGCTGTTCGGCGAGCGCATGTGCGACGTCGCGGCCCGGTGCGGCGCCGAGGTGGTGCGCGTGGACTTCCCCTACGGGGAGCCGATCGACCCGCAGCGCGTCGCGGAGGCGCACCCGTCCCCGAAGATCATCGCGGCGGTGCACGCGGAGACCTCCACGGGCGTGCGCTCCGACATCGCCGCGCTGGGGGAGCTCAAGGGCGACGCCCTGCTGCTCGTGGACGCGGTCACGTCCATCGGCGGTATCGAGCTGCGCGCGGACGACTGGGGGGTGGACCTCGGCTACGCGGGCACCCAGAAGTGCCTGGGGGTCGCCCCGGGACTGGCGCCGTTCACGATCTCGGACGCCGCGTTCGAGCGCCGGGTGCAGCACCCCCGCTCCTGGTACCTGGACCTGGGCATGCTCGGCGGCTACGTGGGCGAGGCCCAGGGCCGGGCCCGGACCTACCACCACACCGCGCCCACGGCGATGATCGCGTCCCTGGACGCCGCGCTGCGCCGGATCGCCGAGGAGGGCCTGGAGAACGTCTGGGCCCGTCACCAGGCCGCGGGCGACGCGCTCCAGGCCGGGCTGCAGGACATGGGGCTGGAGCTGTTCGCCGCCGAGGGGCACCGCCTCCCGGAGCTGACCACGGTCAAGGTGCCCGAGGGCGTCGACTCCGCCTGGGTGCGGGCCTACCTGCTGGAGCACTTCTCCGTGGAGATCGGGGCGGGCGTGAAGGAGTACGCGAACACCGTGTGGCGGATCGGCCTGATGGGCCCCAACGCCGACGCCGGGTCGGTGACCCTCGTCCTGGGCGCCCTCCAGGAGGCGCTGCGGAAGGTCCCCGCCCTGGTGTGAGCCGCTCCGCGTCCGCTCAGATGAGGTCGGTCTCGGAGCGCTCGATGCGCTCCCCGGTGCCGGGGTCCGCCACCGTGCGGCGGGTGGAGCGGCGCCGGGACGGCACGGCGGCGGTGACCCGGCCCGACGCGGAGGGTCATGTTCGGTCACGACGGCGCGGGCGCCCCGTGTCCCGCGGGGCGACCCGTGCTCCCCGGCCCGGCATCGCGCTGCTCGGGTGGCCCGGGGGCGCGGCGGGGCGGAGCGGGAAGCGTGCTGCCGAAACCGCCGCTGGCAAGGCACGATCCCCCGGCCACTGCGCCGGCGGAGCACGCACCCGGGCGGCGCGGGTCTCCCGTGCACGCCGCCCGGCGGCCGGTGCGCCCCGTGCCGGTGGCACGACCCCGGGGTGCTCCGGCACGGAGCCGCCCGCCGGGGCGCCGGGGCCTGTAGCCGGACCCGTCCGGCTCTGCTTCTATTGAGGAACGTGGGGACCTACCGAGGAGGAACATCCGATGGAAACCTGGATCTGGATCGTGCTGGCCCTGGCCGTGCTGGCCGTGGTCGTCCTGGCCGTGCTGGCCGGGAGTCGCAAGAAGAAGGAGCGCGAGGCCGTGGAGCGGCGGGAGAACCAGCAGCGCGCCGCCGAGCTGCGCGCCCGCAGCGAGGAGGAGGACCTCTCGGCCCGCGAGCGGAAGGCGGACGCGGACGCGGCCCGCGCCGAGGCCGAGAAGGCCCGGATCGAGGCCGACCGCCTCGAGCAGGACGCCCAGCGGCGCACCGAGGACGCCGAGAAGGTCCGCCAGGAGGCGGAGACCCATCGCCGGGACGCCGCCTCGCTCGTCCCGGACGGGGACGACTCCACCCCTTCTGATGCCTCCCGCGGACGCCGCGAGGACGTCACCGATCGCGCCTCCGGGACGCGCTCCGACGAGGCCCCCTGGCAGGACGGCGACGCCGGACCGGACACCCGGACCCGGCACGACGGCGACACCCTGCACGGGGACACCCTGCACGACGGCAGCGCCCGCCCCGACGGCGACCCCGGCCCCGGGGACCGGCCGCGCACCTGAGCCCCGGCTCGGACGCGGCGGTCGTCGAGCCGCGGAGAGCGAGCGGGGCCGGTGCGGGATCCCGCACCAGCCCCGCTCATTCTCCGCGGTCACTTCTCCCAGGGAGCCTTGATGGGGTAGTAGCGCTCCAGGAACTCCGTCATCCGCTCCGCGCGCTCGGGACCGGGCACCTCCGGGAAGCTGCCGTCGTTGAGGCAGAACATGTCGAGGTTGCGGCGGCCGAGCAGCTTCTCCATCTGCTGCAGCCCGGCGCGCGTGGTGGTGTCCACGTACTCCGTGCGGGCCGTCTCCTGGGTCACGGCCCGGCCGGTCAGCAGCGCGTAGTAGTGGTAGAGCGAGTTCGTCACCGAGATGTTGTCCGCCGCGCGGAAGCGGCTGGACGCGGTGCGGGCGAACTCCGCCGGGAACTCCCGCTCCATCTCGGCCACCACGCTGCGCCGCAGGGGCGCGGCGCAGTGCTGCAGGTGGCGGGTGGTGATCCGGCCGAAGCGCTCCCACAGGAGCCGGCGGTTGACGCGGGCGGCGTTCTCGAAGCCGGAGCGCTCGGCGGAGTTCTCGCCCAGGCCGATGCGGGTCTCGTTCTCCACGAACTTCGTGATCCCGCCCGGGGAGAAGAACAGCGCCGGGCCGATCGGGCGGCCGAAGAACATGTCGTCGTTGGAGTACAGGTAGTGCTCCGAGAGCCCCTCGATGTGGTGCAGCTGCGCCTCCACCGCCTGGGAGTTGTAGATCGGCAGGGCCGAGGTGTCCGCGAAGAACTCCTCGCTGCGCACGACCCGCACGCGCGGGTGCTCGGCCAGCCACGCCGGCGGCCGGGAGTCGGTGGCGATGTAGATGTTGCGCACCCAGGGGGCGAACATGTGCACCGAGCGCAGGGCGTACTTCAGCTCGTCGACCTGCCGGAAGCGGGCCTCGTGCGCGTCGCCCTCGCCCACCACGGCGTCGGCCATGTACGAGGCCCGGACCCGGCGGTACTCCTCGTCGGAGCCGTCCACCCACGAGAAGATCATGTCGACCGCGAAGTCGATGTCGATGGCGTGGTCGGCGAACATGTTCTCGATCGTGGGCCAGGTGAGGCCGAAGCGCTCCACGGTGCCGCGCACGGCCTCGGCCACCGGGACGGTGCGCCGGGTCAGCGAGTTCTCGATGGGAAGCCGGATCTCGTCCTCGCCGAACTCCCACAGCTCCACCTGCACCCCGGTGCCGGCGCCGTAGTAGAGCCTGGCCTCCGCGGAGTAGTGGGGCCGGAACAGCCGCAGGACCCGCGCGTTGCGGCGCGAGGACAGCTCGCCGTCGGCCAGCAGCTGCACGGTCTTCTTCTTGGTGTCCATCGGCTTGACGTAGTACGGCTCGCCCACGGCCGCGTCCACCAGGGCCTGCCGGAGCCGGGGACGGTCCTTGAGGTCCACGGCGATGACGGGGCGCTCGTCGTTGCCCCGCACCAGCAGGTAGTCGACGCCCGCCGAGTCCAGGACCCCGCGCAGGAAGAGCAGGTTCTGGACCATGACGTCGTGCGGGGTCTGGTCCGTGATCCGCAGCGCGAAGCGGTCCTTGTAGCGGACCACGTCCTCGCGCTGGTCCAGGGCCGCGGCAGAGGCACGGGAAGCGGAGCGGAACACCTCGCCGTCCGTGCCGTCCTCGGGTGCCGCGAAGTACTCTGCGCCGAGCAGGGTCGTGTTGATGGTGCCTCCTCATGGTGTCGGGCCGCTGGGGCGGCGATCTCATGATAAGCCGCGACGGCCGGACTCAGGAGGGGAGGGGCTGGCAGCGCTCGCAGAACCACACCGCCCGGTCCCGCGGCGGCCCGGGGTACGGCTCGCCGGGCACGAGCTCGGCGTCGTCGATCCGCGCCTCCCGGACCGGGGCCCCGCACCGGCGGCACGGCTGCCGGCCGCGGCCGTAGACCCAGAACTGCTCGCCGCGGCGGGCCGGGCCCCCCACCGTGGAGCGCTGCGAGCGGTCCCGGTTGACGTGCAGCAGCCGGTGGGAGAGGTCCACGACCGCGCCGAGGTCCGGGACCTCGGCCACCGGGGTGAAGGGGTGCAGCCGCTGGAGGAACAGGATCTCGTTGCGGTAGACGTTGCCGATGCCGGCGAGGTTGCGCTGGTCCATCAGCGCGGCCCCCACCCGCCGGAGCGGGTGGCGGGCGAGCCGGGCCAGGGCCTCCGCCCGGTCCCAGTCGGGGCCCAGCAGGTCCGGGCCGAGGTGGCCCACGAGCTCGTCCTCGTCGGCGGTGGCCACGAGGTCCAGCATGCCGAGGTCGAAGCCGACGGCCTGCGCGGCCGCGTTCTCGAGCACCGCCCGCGCCTGGTGGCCGGGGCGCCGCCACCGGGCGCCCCGCGGGTAGACGTGCCACATGCCCTCCATGAGCAGGTGGGAGTGCAGGGTGAGCGGGGGCAGGCCGTCGGGCCCGCCGTCGGTGCGGACCAGCAGGTGCTTGCCCCGCGGCACCACCTCGGTCACGGTGCGCCCCGAGAGGTCCGCGGTGGCGATCGACGGGAACCGGAGGTCGCTGCGGGTCAGGATCCTCCCGGCCAGGGCGCGGCGCAGCAGGACGGCCTGGCGGTAGACGGTGTCACCCTCGGGCACGGCCGCCCCCGGTGCTCGGGTCCGCGCTCATCGGCGCATCCTCAGGCCGCGCGGCGTCGAGTAGAACCCGCCGGCCAGCAGGGACTCCCGCACCGCGGTCTCGACGGGGCCGTGCCCCAGGACCCCGGCGCCGTTGACCTTCTCGACGGTCAGCTTGTCCACCGCGCCCCGGCGGACGGTCTCGGCCACGGCGGGTCCGGCGGCGGCCAGGGCGGCCGCGTCGTCGGTGAACGCGAGCACGGTCCGCCCGCCGCGCTCCACGTACAGGGCCAGGGCGCCGTCCACGAGCACGACGACGGCGCCCGCCTTGCGCCCGGGCCGGTGCCGCCCCGCGGGCGCGTCCCCGCCGTCCGGGGCGGGCACGGACACGGGCTCCGGCCACTCGAGGGCCGCCCCGTAGGGGTTGGCGGGGTCGGTCGCGGCGAGCGCCAGCGCCACGGGCTCCTCGGCGCGGACCTGGTCGTCGGTGCTGAACGTGCGCAGGTGGTCCACCGTGGCGGCCTGCGCGAACTGGGCGGCGCCCAGGCCCTCGATGAAGTAGCCGCGGCGGGCCCGGCCCGTGTCCTCGAGCGTGGAGAGCACCTTGTAGACGGTGGCGAAGCCGCCGGAGAGCTCCTCGACCGCCACGGGGCCCTTGGTCACCACGCCGTAGCGGTCCATGAGCAGCTCCGCGGTGGCCGACGCCCGCAGCGTGGGGTCGAGGGGCTCGGGGCGCAGCATCGACCAGCGCCCGGCCACGAGCGGGGAGTCGTGGCGCTCCAGGGTGGCCGCCCGCGCCGGGGCGCGCAGCGCCCCGCCGATCCCCGGGCGGGAGGCCGCGCCGGGCCGCAGCCGGGCGGCGCCCCGGCGGGACGTGGTGCGTCCCCGCGGGGCCTGGGCCCGGTGCCGGTGGGCGGCCTGCCCGCCGGAGAGCAGGGAGCGCACGGGCAGGAAGGTGTCGTTGGTGACCAGCCCGGACCAGACGAGGTTCCACAGCGCGGTGGTCAGCGCCGGGGCGGGAACCGGGTCCCCGGCGGCGTCGAGCAGGCCCAGCAGCTGCGGGAAGAACCACGCGCCGCCGGGGGCCAGGACGTCGAGGACCCGCCGCTCCAGCGTGGAGTCCAGGGCCGCCGCCGCGACCTCGAGGGTCTCGGCCGGGGGCAGGGTGAGCTGGGCCGCCTCGCTCAGGTGCAGCGACACCCACCCGTCGTCGCCCGCCAGGGACCCGGCCCCGGACCACAGGATCTCCCCGGTGGCGGTCAGCTCGTCCAGCAGCTCGGGCCGGTAGTCCGCCACCCGGGCGGCGAGCACCAGCGGCTCCCAGGCCGAGGCGGGGACGGCGACGCCCGCGAGCTGGTCCACCACCGTCAGCACCCCGTCCTCGCCGCGCAGCTGGTGGCCCCGGCCCACGTGCTGCCAGGCCGGCAGGAACCGGGCGTAGACCTGCCCGGAGACGGGCTCCACGTCCCGGCGCAGCGCGGCCAGCGAGCGGCGCCGGATCCGGCGCAGCACCTCGGACTCGCACCACTCGGAGGCCGCCGGGCCGGCCCCGCCGCCGTCGGGGCGCACCGGCCGGAACTCGCCCTCGACCACGCGCCGGTCCGCGGCCAGCCGCTCCAGCGTGGTGCGCACCACGGCCGTGCCCAGCCCGAGCCGCGCCGCGGCCTCGTCCACG
This sequence comes from Kocuria sp. WN036, assembly GCF_002287015.1. NCBI lineage: Bacteria > Bacillati > Actinomycetota > Actinomycetes > Micrococcales > Micrococcaceae > Kocuria > Kocuria sp. WN036. The sequence continues at coordinate 53,802 of NZ_NSKF01000019.1, read as the reverse complement.
GTGAAGGGCCCGTGGGTGCGGGCGTAGCGGGAGACGAGGTCGGCCAGCGGGTCCTCGACCGGTTCCACGAAGGCCAGCGGCACCCCCATGGGCAGGGGCACGCCGAGCGCGTCGCGCAGCCGGGAGGCGTCCTCGATCGCGGCCCAGTGCTCGACGCCGCGCAGGTGCACGCGCAGGGCGCGGTTGGCGGTCACGAGCTGCTCGAGCCACCCGGCGGCGACGTCCTCGGGGCACGCGGACTCCGGGTCCCCGGGGTCCTGGAGCCGGCGGACGGCCTCGGCGGTGGTGAGCGGGCCGAGCAGGCGCAGCAGGTCGGCCGCGCCCTCGACCCCGCGCAGCCGCCGGTCCGGGGCCAGTCGCTGCAGCTCCGCCTCCGTGCGCTCGATGACGTCGGGGTCCAGCAGCTCCCGCAGCTCGGCGCGGCCCAGGAGCTCGTTGAGCAGGGCGGCGTCGAGGGACAGGACGGCCGCCTTGCGCTCCGCCAGCGGGGAGTCGCCCTCGTAGAGGAACTGGGCCACGTAGCCGAAGAGCAGGGTCCGGGCGAAGGGCGAGGGCTGCTCCGTGGTGGTCTCGACCACCCGGATCGCGCGCCGCTCGACCGCCCGGTGCAGCTCCTTGAGCGCGGGCAGGTCGTAGACGTCCTGGAGGCACTCGCGGATCGTCTCGAGGATGATCGGGAACTGCGGGTACTTCCGGGCGACGTCCAGCAGCTGCGCCGAGCGCTGGCGCTGCTGCCACAGCGGGGAGCGCCGGCCGGGGTCGCGCCGGGGCAGCAGCAGGGCCCGGGCGGCGCACTCCCGGAACCGGGAGGCGAACAGCGCGGAGCCGCCCACCTCCTCGGTGACGATCTGGTCGAGCTCGTCGGCGTCGAAGAGGAACAGCTCCGCGCCCGGGGGCTCGTCCTCCATGGCCGGCACGCGCAGCACGATCCCGTCGTCGGCGGCCTGCGCGGAGCCGTCGAGGCCGTACCGCTCGTGCAGCCGGGCCCCCACGGCCAGCGCCCACGGGGCGTGCACGGGCATCCCGAACGGGGAGTGCAGCACCACGCGCCAGTCCCCGAGCTCGTCGTGGAAGCGTTCGACGACGAACAGCCGGTCCGACGGGACCTGCCCCACGGCCTCCTTCTGCTCGCCCACGTAGGCCAGCAGGTTGTCGGCGGCCCACTCGTCGAGACCGGCCGCGCGCAGCCGGGCGCGGGCGTCCTCCGCGGAGGCCCCGGCGATCTCGCGGTTGAACCGGCCCACCGCGCGGCCCAGCTCCACGGGCCGGCCGGGGCCGTCGCCGTGCCAGAACGGGAGCTTGCCCGGCACGCCGGGGGCGGGGGAGACGATGACGCGGTCGTGGGTGATCTCCTCGATCCGCCAGCTCGAGGCGCCCAGGGCGATCACGTCCCCCACGCGGGACTCGTAGACCATCTCCTCGTCGAGCTCGCCCACCCGCCGGGAGTTCTTCCCGTCCTGCTCGCCCACGAGGTAGACCGCGAACAGGCCGCGGTCCGGGATCGTGCCGCCGGAGGTCACGGCCAGGCGCTGCGCCCCGGGCCGGCCCTCGATGGTGCCGGTCTCCCGGTCCCACACGATCCGCGGGCGCAGCTCGGCGAACTCGTCGGACGGGTAGCGGCCCGCGAGCAGGTCCAGGGTCGCGTCGTAGGCGGAGCGGGGCAGGGTCAGGAACGGGCAGGACCGGCGGACGGTGTCGAACCACTCCTCGACGTCGATCGGCCCCAGCGCGGTCGCCGCGACCGTCTGCTGGGCCAGGACGTCCAGGGGGTTGAGCGGGACCGCGAGCGGCTCGATCCGTCCCTGCAGCATCCGCTCCACCGTGACGGCGGCGTCCAGTAGGTCCCCGCGGTGCTTCGGGTAGAACCAGCCGCGCGAGACCTCGCCCACCTGGTGGCCGGCGCGGCCCACGCGCTGGAGGCCCGAGGCCGCCGAGGGCGGGGCCTCGATCTGGACCACCAGGTCCACCGCACCCATGTCGATGCCCAGCTCCAGGGAGGAGGTGGCCACCACGCAGCGCAGCCGTCCGGTCTTGAGGTCGTCCTCGATCACCGCCCGCTGGTCCTTCGAGACCGACCCGTGGTGGGCGCGGGCCAGCACCGGCGCCGCGCCCTCGTAGCGGCCGGTCTGCCGGCGCAGGTCCGCGGGCTCGGGGGCGGCGGGCCCGCGGGCCGCGGCCGGCTCCTGCCCGGCGAGGGCGGAGCGCAGCACGTCCCCGACCTGCTGGGGCGCGGAGCCGGCAGGGGGCCCCGGCGCCCCGTCGTCGCCCGGACCGGCGCCGTCCGCGGGGGCGCCGTCCCGGGGCCCGTCGTGCGGGTCCGCGTGCTCCACGCGGAACGCGTAGATCTCGTTGAGCCGCGCGGTGAGCTTCTCGGCGAGGCCGCGGGAGTTGGCGAACACGATGGTCGACCGGTTCTCGAGCACCAGGTCCACGACCCGCTCCTCGACGTGCGGCCAGATCGACGCCGTGGTCGTGGGGGCGAGGGCGTCGAGGTCGTCGTCCCCGAAGGCCGAGCCGGCCAGGGACGGCGAGGCGCTCGGCCCGCCCAGCACGGTCATGTCCGGGATGGGCACCGAGACGGTGAGGTCCCACGTCTTCTCCGTGCGCGGCGCGACGACGGTGACCGGCTCCCGGCCGCCCAGGAACCGGGCGACCGTCTCGATCGGCTCGACGGTCGCGGACAGCCCGATGCGCTGCACCGGCTGCTCCAGCAGGGCGTCCAGCCGTTCGAGCGTGAGCGCCAGGTGCGCGCCCCGCTTGGTGCCGGCCACGGCGTGCACCTCGTCCACGATGACCGTCTGCACGTCCGTGAGGGTCTCCCGCGCCTTGGAGGTCAGCATCAGGTACAGCGACTCGGGGGTGGTGATGAGGATGTCCGGGGGGTTCGTGAGCAGGGCCCGGCGGATCGCCTGCGGTGTGTCCCCGGAGCGGACGCCCACGCTGATCTCCGGCGGCTCGATCCCGGCGTGCCGGGCCGTCTGCGAGATGCCGATCAGGGGGGCCCGCAGGTTGCGCTCCACGTCCACGCCCAGGGCCTTGAGCGGGGAGATGTAGAGGACGCGGGTCCCGCGCCGCTCGCCCGCGGTGCTCGCGGAGCGGGCCTTGGCCCGCAGGGTCCCGCCGGGGGCCGGGGCGCCGCCCGCAGGGCCGGGGGCGGGCCCGGCGCCCGGCGTCCCGGCGCCGGGCGCGGCCTCCGCCACGAACCGGTCCAGGGCCCACAGGAACGCGGCCAGGGTCTTGCCCGAGCCGGTGGGCGCCACGATCAGGGCGTGGCGCCGCGCGGCGATGGCCCGCCACGCGCCCTCCTGGGCGGCGGTGGGCGCGGCGAACGCACCCGAGAACCAGGCCCGGGTGTGCTCGGTGAACAGGCTCAGGGCTGGTTCAGGCGCCAAAGCCCTGGATCTCGAGCTGGTGGATCCGCGGATCGCCGCAGGCCTCCACGGGGAAGGGGATCACGACGGACTCCGTGTTCTCGGGCGGGTAGACGCGCAGACCGGTGGCGGTCCGGGCGTCGCAGGTCGGGTGGTTGCCGGCCTGGCTGATGCGCAGGCCGGCGGTGACGGACTCCCCGGGTGCCAGGACCTGCCCGGTGCCGGGGACGGTGGCGTCCCGCAGGGCCGGGGAGCCGATCATCGTGCCGTCGGCGTCGACGAAGGACACCCCGGCGTAGCCGGCGAGCGTGCACGGGTCCTCGCCCGCGTTGGTGAGGACGACGTCCACGTGGACGGAGCCGGCGGCGCCGCCCACGGGGGCGGCCGCGACCTCGAGCCGGGAGGTGGTGCACAGGGGCGAGCCGCCGGTGCGGGTGCCCGCGGTGCCGCCGCGGGCGGCCGTGCCGTCGCCCTCCGCGCCGGGGGCACCGCCGTCCGTCCGCTCCGCCGCCTCGTCCGGCCCGTCGTCGTCGGCCCTGTCGTCGTCCGTCCGGTCCGCCGCCGGCCCGTCCGCGGCGGGCTCCGCCGCCGGGTTCTCCGCCGACGGGTCCTCCGCCGGACCGGCGGTGCCCTGCCCGCCGGCCCGGTCCTCGGCCGGGGCCGTGGTGTCCTCCGTCCCGGTGGCCGGGGCGGTCTCCGGGGTCGCCGCCGAGGTCGGGGCCGGCCCGCTCTCGGCGGGGGCGCCGGCGGTGCCGGTCTGCTCCGGCTCCTCGCCCGCGCAGGCGGTGAGGAGCAGGGCTGCGGCGAGGGCGAGGGCTCCCAGGACGGGGCGGGGGGCGGGGGAGAGCGAAGACACGGGGGGATATCCTCCTCGGACGGACGTCGTGGCGTGCCACGTCCCGGGAAGGGATCCCTCCCAGGTGCTTCATTCTAGGCAGGGCCACCGACACCGCTGCCGGAGGCGGCGCCCGCCCCGGCCGGGGCCGCTCCCGGCGGGGCTACCGCTCGCCGGGCTCCGCCGGGGGCAGCGCCGCGCGCATCACCTCGGCGAGGTGGACGCCGTCCGCGCCCGTGCCCTGGGCGATCTGGGTGCGGCACGAGAAGCCGTCGGCGAGCACGATCGTCCCGTCCGCCGCACTGCGGATCGCGGGGAACAGCTCCCGCTCGCCGAGGGTCTGCGAGACCTCGTAGTGGCCGGGCTCGAAGCCCCAGTTGCCCGCGAGCCCGCAGCACCCGCCGCCGACCACGGCGGTGTCCACGCCCAGCTTCGCGAGGACCTCCAGCTCCGGGCCGTAGCCGCTCATGGACTGCTGGTGGCAGTGGACCTGGCACACGGCGCCGGCGGGGCCCGCCTCGGTGGCCAGCTCCCGGAACGGCCACGCGCCGCCCTCGGCCAGGTGGCGGGCCGCGAACGCGCCGATCGTCGTCGTCAGCTCGGTGACCCGCCGGGCCCGGGGGTCGCCGGGGAGCAGCTCGGTGATCTCCTCCTGGAGCATGACCGTGCACGAGGGCTCGAGCCCGATGATCGGGTACCCGGCCTCGATCAGCGGCTCCATCACGTCCAGGGTCTGGCGGAGCACCTTCTGCGTCATCTCCAGCTGCCCGGTGGAGTGCCAGGTCAGCCCGCAGCAGACGTTGCCCATGGGCATCAGCACCCGGTAGCCCATGGCCTCGAGCACCTCCACGGCGGCCCTGCCGGGGGCGTCGGCGGAGAAGTTCGTGAACGTGTCCGGCCACAGCACCACGGACGGTCGGGCCTCGGCGGACCCGCCCCCGGACCGCGCGGCGGGACGGCCGCGGAACCACCGGGTGAGCGGCTGCTCGGCGAAGGTGATCATCCGCCGCCTCGGCTCGATCCCGCCGAGCCGCTTGGTCAGCTCCTCGACGCCGCGGTGGGACTCGAGGAGGTTGATCAGCCGGAAGGAGAGGGGCACCTTCTCCACGATCCGCATCAGCAGCGGCATCCAGCCCATCGTGAAGTGGGCCATCGGCCGCCGGTTCCGGCCCAGGAAGGAGCTCAGGCCGTGCCGGTAGTGGTGGTGCAGGAACTCGGCCTTGTACGTCGCCATGTCCACGTTGACCGGGCACTCGGACGCGCAGGCCTTGCAGGACAGGCACAGGTCGAGGGCCTCGAGGGTCTCCTTCGACTTCCAGCCGTCCGTGATGGACTCCCCGCGCAGCATCTCGGCGAGGGACCGGGCGCGGCCGCGGGTCGAGTGCACCTCGTCGTGGGTCGCCTGGAAGGACGGGCACATGGCGCCGACGTCGGAGCGGCAGGAGCCCACGCCCACGCACCGGTTGACCGCGCTGGAGAACGAGCCGCCGTCGCGGGAGAACGCATGCACGGGCGTCAGCTCGAACGTGCGGGCGCCGGGCCCGGGGCGCACGCCCTGGTCGATGGGCTCCGGGTCCACGAGCACGCCGGGGTTGAAGACGCCGTCCGGGTCGAAGACGGCCTTGAACGCCGCGAAGGCGGCCAGGGCCTCGGGGGAGTAGATCGTGGCCAGCAGCTCGGACCGGGCGCGGCCGTCGCCGTGCTCGCCGGAGACCGAGCCGCCGTAGCGGTGCACGAGCCGCGCGGCGCGCTCGATGAACGTGCGGTAGGTCGCCATCCCCTCCTCGGTGCCGAGGTCGAAGGAGATGCGGATGTGCACGCAGCCCTCTCCGAAGTGCCCGAAGGGGATGCCGGTGAGGCCCAGCTCGTGCAGCAGGTCGTAGAGGTCGCGCAGGTACTCGCCCAGGCGCGCCGGGGGCACCGCGGAGTCCTCCCACCCCGGCCAGGCCTCCCCGCCGTCGGGCAAGCGGGTGACGATCCCGGCGCCGGCCTCGCGGATCCGCCACAGGGCGCGGGCCTGCCCCGCGTCGGAGACGATCACGGAGTCCACGACGTTCTCCGGGACGAGCCCCGGCAGGGTGCGGGCGGCCGCCTCGGCCTCCTCGAGGGTGTCCGCGCCGACCTCGCAGTAGAGCCAGCCGCCGCCGCGGGGCAGCTCGCCGCCGGCGTGCTCCTGGCCCTGCCGGGTGCGCAGGGCGTCGAGCAGGTCCGCGCCCATGCCCTCGATGGTGTACACCCCGGGCACGCGCAGCTTCGGCGCCGCCGTGGCGGCCTCGAATGCGTCCTCGAAGCCCAGCACGGCCAGGGCCGTGTGGGCGGGCCTGCGGACCAGACGGACCGTGAGCTCGGTGATGACCCCACAGGTGCCCTCCGTGCCGGCGAAGGCCTTGGCGGCGTCGAAGCCCTTCTCGCCGAGCAGGTAGTGCAGCCCGTACCCGGAGACCTGGCGCGGGAACTGGCCGAGCTCGGTGCGCAGCATGGCCAGGTGCCGGTCCCGGATCCCGGTCAGCGCCCGGTCGATCCCCGGTTCGGAGGTGCCGCCCTCGTGCAGCTCCACCACCCGGCCGTCGGCGAGCATGACCTTCAGCGAGACCAGGTTGTCCGCGGACGTGCCCCACGCCACGGAGTGGGAGCCGCAGGCGTTGTTGGCGACCATCCCGCCGATCGTGCACCGTGAGTGCGTCGAGGGGTCGGGTCCGTAGGTGAGGCCGAACTCGGACGCCGCGGAGCGCAGCTGGTCGCAGATCACCCCGGGCTCGATCGTGGCGGTCATCGCCTCGGGGTCGATCGACAGGATCCTGTTGAAGTGCCGGGAGGTGTCGATGACCAGCCCGTCGCCGATCGCGTTGCCCGCCACGGAGGTGCCGCCGCCGCGGGAGACCACCGACCAGCCCCGCTCCTTCGCCAGCGCCAGCAGCTCGCGGACCTCCTCGACGCTGCGCGGCTCGGCCACCGCCTCGGGCAGCCGCCGGTAGATCGACGCGTCCGAGACGTAGGCGGCGCGGGTGGTGAGGTCCTCGCGGATGTCGGTCATGGTCCACTTTCCTGCGCGCCGGCGAGGCCGGTCCGTCCGGGGTCTGGTCAGGGCTGGCGGGGGCGTCCCCGCGGGGACGGGGGGCTCACCACTCGGGGGCGATGGTGACCTCGGCGCCGTCGAGCTCCTCCGCCCACTCGACCTGGCAGCTGAGCCGGGAGGTGTCGTGGCGGGTGTCGTCGAGCATGTCGAGGAGGTCCTCCTCCTCGTCGTTGATCTCGTTGGCCTTCGAGAAGGCGGCCTGGTCGAGGTAGGAGTGGCAGGTGGAGCAGGACGCGTTGCCGCCGCAGGTCGCGAGGATCGGGTACTTGTGGCGGGTGAGGGCCTCCATGAGGCTCTCGTAGTCCTTCCACTCGACGCCCTCGGTGCGGTTGCCCTCGCGGTCGATCACGGTGATGTTGATGCTGCTCACTGGGTGGCCTCCTCGGGGCACGGTCGCCCCTGGTCTCGACGTCGGAAATCCCGCCCCATTGTACGGTCGCGCGGCGGCGCCCACCGACGGGCCGGGGCCCGCGCCGGCCCGTCGGTGCGGCTCAGCCGGAGACCGGGAGCGGGCGGATCGTCAGGGACTGGGCGACCTGGCCCAGGTAGCCGGCCTCGTCGTGCAGCGCGGACTCGGTGAGGCCCACGCCGGTGTCGCCGAAGGTGACGTGCGTGTCGAGGCCCACCCACGGGGAGACCGGCTCCCGGACCAGGTGCACGCTCAGGTCCACGTTGGGGAAGACCATCTCGTCGGGGCCCACCCGCACGGCGATGCCGTTGGCGGCGTCCACGGCCGCCAGGAACCGCGCCGTGGTGGAGGACTCCTCCCCGGCGACGACGGCGTGCGGCGCCCGCAGCCACATGGCCGCCCGGCCGGGCCGGTGCTCGCGCACGGTGCGGCCCTCGAGGGAGGCGATGTAGCCGCCCGGCCACCGCCCGGTCATCGTGGCGGGCAGGGCGTCGCCCACCGGCGGCAGGGCCTCCCGGTGCGTGCCGGCGGTGTCGGCGGTCTCGCCCCGGAGCAGCCGCCACACGCTCAGCCGGATGCAGGAGCGCCCGGCGTGGCTCATGGTGGCCTCGACCAGCTCGATGGTGCGGCCCGGGCGGACCACGCGCGTGGTCACCTCGACCTCGCCGCCGGGGATGAAGCCGAGGATGTCGTAGGAGAAGCGCACGGGCAGGAGGTCCGCGCGGGGGTGGTCGGCCTCCACGGCGTGGGCGAGCAGCCCGGAGGCGGCGCCCATGTGCTGCTCGGCCTCGCTCCAGGCGCCCTGCGAGTGCAGCGTCGAGCGGAACCGGGTGCGGTCCAGCCGCACGAAGTACGCGTCCGGGTACTCCTCCCCGTCCGCTCCCAGGTGTCCGACTGCCTGCGCCGACGTCGTCATGCTGCCCCTCTTCCGTTTCCGTCCGGGCCCGCCGCACGGCGGGCGTGGTGATCGCCACCACGGTATCCAACGGCGGCCCGCGCTCCCCGCCGCCGGCCGCCCCGGGCCGGGGCCGTCCACGTCCTCCGGGGGCGCCGGACGGGGCGGGACCGGCGGGCGGGCATGCGGAAGGCCCCGGATCCCTCAGGACCCGGGGCCTTCCCGACTGGCGGTGACGGAGGGATTTGAACCCTCGTCGGTGACCTTGCTATTCGGGGAAAGTAGCCAGAATCCCTGTTATAACAAGGATTTTTGGCCACCATGAGTCATCACGAATGAGCGCCAATCCGCGTCGGGTGTGGTCAAAATGTGGCCACGAATCAGGGGTATTAGCTCAGGGAGAGAGCTGCCTTGAGGCCCTCTGCGACCTCCGCCATAGTTTGGCGTCCCAGTCCACCGAGGTGCCGGTCGAACTCGTCCTTGTAGATCATCGTGAGTGAGTCACAACGGACGTATCCACTGATGCACTCTCCCTCGGGAAGGGTGACCACGGTAGCCAGGCTCGTGTACTTTGCCGTCGTTGTGACCTTGACTGCGGCTACGTTGTCCAGGGATCGATTTCTGTGATTATTCGACACTACGATCCATGGCCGCTTGCCACCTCCGAGGTCAGCCAGGAAAACGGCTCCGCGCACGAATTCGGCTGGCAATCTCAGTCCTCCCAGGGGTCAAGGTTGCGTCGAGCGCGGCGTGCCTTGTGGGCACTCCGCTCAGCTTGGCCTTCATCGGTGAACTGCTCTTCCGCCATTTCGGCGTATGCGTCTGCCATGTTCCTGTCCTTGATCGCGCGCATGCCCTCTTCGAAAACTGCATGGACGAGGATCTTGTCGCTGGCGGACCCCTCTTCAGTGCCGAGTTCGCGCAGTCGTTCGGGTGACCGGCGGATGAGGTCAAGGTCGGCTAAGTCTTTTCGCGTGAGCCCCACCTCAGGGGTTCGTACCACTTCGGCGGAACCGTTCTTCTCTATGGTGTTCACGGTGGTTCCTTCATCTGCGGGGGTGTTCCCCGTCACAGTGCGCTCGGGTGCGTGTCCCGTCAAGCTAGTTGCTTGATGACAGCTTATCAAGCTGGCGACCTTGCGAGTGCATGTGGGGGTGCGGGCGTTTGTGCAAGTCAGAATCATGAATTTGCACTTGTAACGAAACGTCATGTGGCTTGGTGTGGACACCTCACAGGCGCGCGTGCTCCTCATTTGGCCCGTCGGCAAGCCATGCTTGCTTCTCCTCCTCGTCGAGTTGCCGTCGTGCCGCACGGTCGGCGCGGTGCCACTCGAGTCGCTCGGCCAGGACTTTCTCGGCGTCGGTGCTGCGAAGGTTCTCCATTAGGCCATCAAGACCCTCGCTGACGATGGCTTCCGACAGGGCGGCGTCCTCAGGGGCCCGCCGGATCGTGTAGTAAGTGCGCTCCGGGCCGCGGACGGTGAGGAACTTGCTGACGTGCCCAGCCTCCTTGTGCTCGGCCTGGTCGGCGGGGACGAGCTTGCCGGCCTCGGGATCGTAGACGAGGGGCTCGCCAGTCTCAGACCACGCGAGGACCGGCTCGGCGGTGAATGCGTGAGCGACGTCGCCGTCCAGGTCGTCGCCGGTGTAGGTGTCCAGATAGAGCGCGCGGAAACGGGGGTCGGGATTGGGGATCACGACTGTCCTTTCGGGAGGGTGGCCTCGGGGGTGGGCCTGGCGTTCACGGTAGCGACCAGGGTGGGCGACGAGGCGCAGCCTGGCCGCACACGTGCTGCTTGCGTTCACAGACACGCTCGAGGCGGTCAGACAAGGGGAACGGGGCGACTCTCGCGTAATACCGGGAGGGGTATCCCGGTCAGACGGGGGGGACCTACCGGAGAGAGATGTTGCTATGCCGAAGGGGGCTCCCGCGGGGCAGGGGGGAGGGGCTCCTCCCCCCATATCTCGAGGTCGTTGAGCTCGGCGAGGGGGCGAAGGGGTCGTCGTGCTCATGCTCGTCGTTGGCGTCGTGGTGCTCAGCGGCCGCGTGTGCTTGCGTGATGGCCTGGCGCGGCCGTGGTGGTCCTGGAGGACGTCGTCGAGCTCCTGGGGCGTCCTGGGCCGTGCTGGCCGGCCTCGCGTGTGCTCGTCGTGCTCGTGCCTTGCCTTGCCTCGAGGTGCTCGTCGAGGTCGTGCTCATGCCTTGAGGTCGTCGTGGTCGTGCTCGTGCTCGGCGTTGCGCTCGTCCTCGTCGTCGTGGCCGCGTGTCTCTCGTCGCTGTTGGTCGTCGTGCTCGTCGAGGTCGAGCTCGTCGTCGTGGTCGTGCTGTCGTCCTGCTCGTGGTGCTCCTCGTGCTGGTGCCTGGTGCTCGGCCGTGGTGCCGGCTGTGCGTGGTGCTCGAGTGCCTGGCCGTGGTGCTGGTGCTGTCGTGCTCGAGGGCGTCCTCGTGCTGCTGCGTGGGTATGACGATGGCCCCTTCGCTGTCCGCTGGTGAGTGCGGGGCGAGGGGGCCGTGGGGGTGTGCCGGGGGGTGTCTGCTCGAGTGGTGGGGGCCTTGCTCGAGGGGGCCGGGGGTCTCGTCTGTGCGAGGGGAGGGGGTGCTGTTCCGTGGCCAGGGGGAGGGGCCTCGAGGGCCAGGGGCGGGGGGTGTCCTGGCCCTCGAGGGGTGGGGGTGCTAGCCGGCGCGGAGGGCGCGGGCGCGGGCGGCGCGGCCCTCGGCCTTGAGCTTCTGGCCGCGGGTGGTCAGGCTCTCGCGGTGCTGTCCGGCCTCGTCGCCGCTGACCCACTTGGGCTGAATGGCCTGGCCGACGGCGGTGCGGACCTCGGCGGCCTCCTGGTCGGTGCTCAGGTGGAGCGTGATGCCGGCGTAGCGGCCGGCGGCGATGTTCGCCACGGCGTTGTCACGGTCGGCGCGGTAGTCCTCGGCGAGCTGGCGGACGGCGCGGGTCACGGTCAGCTCCTCCTCATTCACGGTGCGGTCGGCCTCGGGTGCGCCGTTGCGGGCGAGCTCCTGGACGACGCCGTCGATGGCGATGACGCGGAGGAGGGTAGCGAGGCCGGCGGGCCGGTCGTCATTGGGGTCGACGTGGGACAGGTTGGCGAAGCGGGACAGGGTGGCGAGGGCGGCGCGGGCGGTGCGGAGGGCCGGGGCGGCCTCGTCGTCGCGGAGCGGGTCGGTGTTCATCGGGGCCCGCTGGTCGAGCTTCTCGACGGCGCTGGTGAGGTCCTCGGCGGCCTTGTCGAACCTGTGCCGCGTGTCCTCGATGGTGTCGGCGAGGCGGGCGGGGCGGGCGTCGCGGTGAGCCATGCGCGTCGCGTCGTGCCAGCTCTCGCGGATGGCGTCGACGGCCGCGGCCTCGGCCAGGCGGGCGGCCGCGGAGCGGGCGAACTCCTCGTGGTCCTCGGCATGGATGGCCTCGTCGGCGAGCTGGTAGGACAGGGCGGTCGCCGTGGGCCAGCCGAGGAGGGCCCTGCTGTTCTCCTTGGTGTTGTCGACGAGCTGGAGGCCGTCGAGCTCGTAGACGGCGCTGAGGGCCCGGTCGAGGTTGGCCTCGGTGCGCGTGGTGTGGGTGAAGTAGGTCATGGGGTGTCTCCTGGTGCTGGTGGGGGTGTCAAAGGGGCCGGCGGCCGGCCGTGGTGGTCGGCCGCCGGCGGGGGTGGTGCTCGGGGTGCTACTGCTTGCCGAGCTCGTCGTGGGCGGCCTTGGCGGCCTGGGCGTAGGCGGCCTGGAGGCGGAGGGTGCCGCGGCCGGGGAAGCGGTCGGCGGCGGCGGTGAGCTCCTCGGCCTGGCCGGGGCGGTAGTTGGCGGCGGCGTCGGCGCGGCGGCGCTCGTCCTGGGGGGTCTCGGTGCGGCCGTAGGCGGCGGCGAGGCGCTGGGCCGGGGTGGGGGTGCTGTTCATGGTGGGGGCCTCCTGGTGGGGGTGGTGGTGGCCGCCGGCGGGGGCCGGCTGGCCGTAGCGGTTCGGGCGGGCGGTGCTGGTCACTGGCCGGCGACGGGGACGACGTCGGTGACGGGCACGAGGCGGCCGTCGAGCGTGCGCACGGTCGGGGTGACGTCGATGAGGACGCGCCGGCCGTCGGGGGTGAGCTGGTGGCGGGGGCCGACGGGCATGCGGGTCGTGTCGAGGTAGCCGTCGGGGGTGCGGGGCAGGTGGGGGAAGTCGCCGGCGGGGCCGGGGTCGAGGGCGTCGATCATGGGTTCTCCTGTGTGGTGGGGGTGGGCTGGTCAGGCGGTGGCCGCGGCGGCCTTGCGGGCCTTGGCGGCCTCCTGCTCGCGGCGGAGGTTGCACGGCCGGCATGACGGCCTCACGCCGCTCAAGACGTGCGCGCCGCCGTCGCGGACGGCGACGAGGTGATCCAGCTCCTCGAACGGGCCGTTGATGCAGTGAGCGCAGCGGTCGCCGTACTCGCTGACGACGTCCTCGCGAGTGAAGTCCTCCTGGACTATGGGGAAGCCAAACGCGCGGGCCCGCCGGCGGTAGGCGCGTGCCCATCCGATGTGCGGATTGGCGGCGAAATAGGCGGCGTTGCGCACGCGGAGCGTCTCGCGGTTTGCGTCGCGGTACGAGGCCCGCCAGCGGGCTACCTTCTCGCGGTTCGCGTCGCGGTAGGCGGCGTTGCGGGTCGCGACACATGCCTTGCACTCGGACCGGCGGCCGTCGCTGGCTCGCTTGTCGCGGGTGTACTCGTCGAGCTGCTTGTCGACGCCGCACTTAGTGCACGTCTTGGTGGTCATGTTGTCTCCGGGGTCAGTGGGTGGCGCGGTCGGACGGCTTGAGGCCGCCATATACGCCGGCGGGCTCGGGGAAGGCCAGCGCGTAGGCCGCGCAGAGTCGCCGGGCGGGGCAGGTGGCGCAGCCGGCGACGGCGCGATCCTGGTCCTCGTTGCGGTCGCTGATCCACAGCGGGGCGTCGGGGCCGATGCAGGGCAGCTCGACGCCGGCGTCCACGTGCTCGGCGAGGGCCGCGGTGAGCCTGTTGAGCGCGGCGGCCTGGTCGGCGTCGAGAACGGCCGGCGCATGTGCCGTGGGTCGGCGGTGGACGGTGGCCGTCACTGTGCGGCCCTCTCGGCGTGGCGCTGTTCCATGGCCTCGGCGACGTCGACGAGCTCGTCGGCCAGCGCGTAGGCATCCTCGAGCGGCAGCCACATCGGGCGACCGGCGGCCGGGGCGATGAGCACACCGGGCCGCTTGGTCGTCAGGCCGTCCCCACGGCGCGGGATCACGCGAGGGACCGTCACGGCGCGACCTCGGCGTCCTCATGGGCGGCCTCGGCGAGCTGGGCGAACGCGGCGGCGACGGGGCCGTCGGGGGCCGGCGTGGTCAGCGCGCCGGCCTCGAGCTCCTCGACGGTGTCGACGATCTTCCGCATGGCGCAACGCCTCAGCGACGTCGACGTCGACGTACACGTTGCCGAGGGACAAGCGGACGCGGCCGTCGTAGGCCGGCCTCGCATTAGGCCGGTTCCGCTTGGGGCCGAGCTGGCCGAGGGCGGCGCGGTGGGCCTGGGCAGCCTCGGCGGCCTCGAGGAGGATGCCGGCGAGGTCGCGGGCGTGCTCCGGGGCGAGGGTGCGGGCGCGGTTGCCCTGGGGGATGGAGAGGACGACGCGGGCCTCCTCGGTGGCCTCGACGTCGATGCGGGGCTCGCTCCTGTTCATGCGGTGTGGACCTCCTGTGCGGTGTGCTGGGCGTAGGTGCGGGCGGCGCGGGCGTGCTCGAGGGCGTCGGTGGCGACGCGGACGGCCTTGCGCTCGGCGCGGGCCTGTCGGGCGGCGCGGAGGCGTGCGTTGAGTGCGGACATGGTCAGCGGCCCCCGGCGCGGCTCTGGCGGGCGAGGACGGCGGCGAGCTGGGCCTCGGCCTGGGCGGCGGCCTGGCGGGCCCTCACGGCGGCGAGGACGGCCTCGCGGCGGCGCTTCTGGACCTTGGCCGGCTGGCTGTCCTTGCGGCCGCACGAGGAGCACGAGGGGCGGCAGTTCTCGAGCGAGTGCGGGCCGTTGGCGGCGATGGGGATGTTGTGGTCGAGCTCCTCGAAAGGCCCCCCGCAGTACCAACAGTCGGGGCCGTAGCGGGCGACGATGTCCTCGCGGGTGAAGGGGTCCACGATGGCGGCGTTGCCGTAGGCGTGGGCGCGCTGGCGGTAGTTGGCCTCCCACGAGAGGTGCGGGGACGCGGCGCGGTCGGCGCGGCGGCGGACGCGGTCACAGTCGCGGCAGTAGGGGTGCCGGCCGTCGGGGGCCTTGGCCTGGCGGGCGAAGTCCTCGAGGGCCTTCTCGGTGGAGCACTTGAGGCAGCGCTTGAGGGCCGTGGTGGTGGACATGGTTTCTCCTGTGTGGGTGTGGCGGGCCTTGGTTGGCGGTTGTGGCCCGGTGGTGGGTCTGTGCGTCGCTGTGCGCGTCGCTGGCGGCCGTTCCTGGTGTCACCGTCCGCGGGGGCGGGCGTGGCGTTCTAGGGGCTCTCGGGGGCTGTGAGCACGCGGTCAGCGGGGACGAGCTCGTCGCGGCCGGCGACGTAGAGGGGCCGCTCGGGGTACGGGTCGACGACGTCGGGGTGATTGTCGACCTCGAGGCCGTCGAGGAGGCAGGTGTTCAGGAACGTGCGGAGCTTGGCACCGGCGCGAGTGCGGGCCTTGCGGTCGCGGAGGTTCCTCTCGGCGTCCTCGTGCGGGGCGAGGTCCTGGGGCATCGTCCATTGGTACTCGTCGAGGCGGTCGGCGGCGTCGTCGCCGTGTCGGGCTCGGACTCTGGCGATGAGTGCCTCGGTGGGGAGGCCGCCGTTGGTCCTTGCGGCGTCCTGCATGGCGTCGAGGATGAGTTGATGAGGAGTGCGGCCCGGGCGGGGGCGCACGGTGCTCCTCGGCTTGTTCTGGGCAGCTCGAGAGGCTGGCGGCGAAGCCGTCGGCGTGGAACATGCCAGCGGCGTATCACGTGGGTTTAGTCCAGGGTCTTGTACAGGGTCTATTGGGGGGGGGCGTGTTGCCCCCCGGACCGGGGGGCGTGTTGCCCCCGGGACCGGGGGGCGTGTTGCCCCCCGGGTGCTCGACGACGTCAGGTTCCTCGCTCGTGGTGCTCGTCGAGACGATGGGTAGTGCCAGCTCGTAGGCGTTGGCGAGTCGTGGGCCCTGGTTCACGGTGCCGCCCTGCCTGATGAGGACGAGGTAGCCCTTGTCCTGGAGCGAGGTGAGGAGGCGCTTGGCCGTCTTGTGGTCCTTGTCCTTGTAGCCCATGTCGGCGGACAGCGTCGCCGCGCCGAGGAAGAACGTGCCGTCGGTGGCGTCGGCGTAGTCCCATGCGGCGTACAGGGCGCACTTCTGCGCGGGGGTGAGGTCGCGGGCCCGCTTGATGGCGCGGTGATAGGCGAACTTGTCGAGCCTCGCCTCGGTGTAGGTGCGGACCGCGGGTGCGTCGCGGGCCCTGGGCGCGGGCGGGGCCGCAGTGGAGTCGGTGTGCATGGTCGGTGGTGTCCTGCCTGTGCTTGAACGTGTGGGGCCGTGGTCGGCGGGCCCGGCTGTGCGGCCGGGGCCCGCCGTCATGCGGCCGGGCGCTCTACGGCATGGCCAGCGCGAGCTCGGGGCCGGTGAGTGCGCCGGCGACGAGCAGGGCGGCGATGGCAGCGGCGAGGATGAGCGGGACGGCGAGGGCCTCGACGAGTGCGCGGTGGGTCATCGGGCGAGCTCCTCGAGGAACACGCTGAGCGCGGCGTGGACGCTCTTGAGCTCGGCGAGTCCGAGGGGTGCCTCGTTGCCGGTGCGGTGGAGGTCGAAGTAGAGGCCGGTGTCGGGCTCCCAATAGGTAGCGACGGCGACGGTGTTGACGCGGAGCGTGGGGCCGTTCCAGTGGTCGGGGGCGTCGCCGAGGTAGTCGGTGGGCTCGGGGGTGAAGCCGGCGGGGGCGGTGGCGCGGGTGGTAATCTGGAGGGACATGGTTTGCCTTCTCTCTGTGGAGTGTTGGTGGACGGCCCTGGTGTCGCTTGGCGGCTGAGCACCAGGGCCTTTTTCTTTGGTCTGTGGTCGAGCATGGGCCCGGTGCCGGCCTCGTCGGGGCCGGCGGTGGTGCGGTGTCTCTATTCGGTTTTCAAGGCAGCGGGCCGGCCCCGTAAGCGGAGGCCGTAGGTGGTGCGGGGGTGTGCGGGGTGGGGGCTGTCTAGCCCTCGGTGATGGTCCGGGTGCTCTCGTCGAGCCACTCGCGGACGTCCTTGACGCGGTATCGCACGGTGCGGGTGCCGAGCTTGAGGAACTTGGGGCCGCGGCCCATGTAGCGTTCCTGGGCGAGCGAGCGGATGGTTGTGCCGCGCCACTCGGCCAGCTCGGCCGGCGTCAGGAGCTTGTCATCAGGTCCCATGACGTTCTCCTATCTTCTGATTGTGATTACTGAGGATCATTTTGATCGTCGGTAGGTCAGGTCAGAACACTATGACCACTCCTGGAACCTGTCAATATGATCGCTGAGCGTCACGTTTTGATCCACGATGTACCTAGATGACAATGGGCGCATGAAGGAACTGGAACTAGGCGGCACAGGTCAGACGGTCAGGGAGAATGTGAAGCGGCTCCGGGGAGGGATGCAGTACAAGGCGCTCTCTGAGAAGCTCGCCGAGCTCGGCCATGCCATTCCGCCGCTCGGCCTACGGCGGATCGAGACGGGGGCCCGGCGGGTCACTGTCGATGACCTCGTCGCCCTCGCCGTCGCCCTCGACGTGTCCCCCCTCACACTCCTCCTGCCGGCGGACGGGTCGAGGTTCGCGGCCTCGCCACTGACGGGCGTTCCTGACCGGCCCGTTGCACACAACGTGCAGTGGCTATGGGCGCTCGGTCAGGAGCCGTTAGAACTGGCCAGTGAGTGGGATGACGACCACATGCGGGAGCGTGCTCTCTACAGCGCGCGAGTCGTGCCGGCCGTCGACGAGCGCACAACGGAGGGCATGGCCTTCATCCAGCAACCGGACGGCACTCACAAGCTGGACATGAGTGACGCCCAAGCGAAGGCGGCGATGCAGCGCTTGTTCGCAGAAGGGAAGGCTCTCACGCTGCTGCGCGGCATGTCGCATGAGGATCGGGAGAAGTGGGGCCTCACAGGCGGGGCGTGGGGGGACGCTCCCGATGGCGACGATTGAGCCCTACGACACCAAGGGCGGCCGGCGCTACCGGGTGCGCTACAGGACGCCGGACAGGCGGCAGACGACCAAGCGCGGTTTCAGGACCAAGCGCGACGCCGAGAGGTTCGCTAGGACCGTCGAGGTGTCCAAGGATCGGGGTGAGTACATCAACCCTGCGGACGCGCGTGCGACGGTCGGCGGCCTGGCCCCGGCATGGCTCGAGGGGAAGCGCGGCCTCAAGCCCTCCAGCTTCCAGCCGCTCGAGGCAGCGTGGCGCAACTACGTCGAGCCGCGGTGGGCCGGCGTCACGGTCAGCGATATCCGGCCGACAGAGGTTCAACTGTGGGTGAGCGAGCTGTCGGCGGAGAAGTCGGCGACGACGGTGCTGAGGGTCTACGGCGTCCTCGCCGGCATCCTCGACGGCGCTGTCCGGGACCGGCGACTCGTGAGCAACCCGGCGCGAGCTATCGACACGCTCCCGCGCAAGACGCGCAAGGCGCACGTCTACCTGTCTCACGAGCAAGTGCACGCCGTCGCGGACGCCTCGAAGTATCCGGCGCTCGTACTCGTCCTGGCCTACTGCGGCCTCCGGTGGGGCGAGGCCGTCGCGCTGCGGGTGCGGGATGTGGACATCGACAAGAGACGCCTCATGGTGCACGAAAACGCCGTCGAGGTCGCCGGCAAGGTGCACGTCGGCACGACCAAAGGGCATAAGGCGCGGGCGGTGCCCTTCCCGCGGTTCCTCGGCGAGGAGCTAGCCGGGCAGCTCGAGGGGAAGGGGCCGGGCGACCTCGTGTTCCCTGGCCCCGATGGCCGGCACCTGCGGACGGCGCGCGTGCACGCGGACAACTACTCATGGTTCGCCTCGGCGCTGGACGCGGCCGGGGTGCCGAGGGTGACGCCGCACGATCTGCGGCACACTGCGGCGTCGTTCGCCGTGTCGGCCGGCGCGAACGTCAAGGCCGTCCAGAGGATGCTCGGCCACGCCTCCGCGGCCATGACGCTCGACGTCTACGCGGACCTGTTCGATAAGGACCTCGACGCCGTCGCGGACGCGCTCGACGGGGCGGCCGTGCGCGCGGGTGTGGTCAAAATGTGGTCAGACGACGACGGCCGGGCATGAAAAAGGGCCCTACTTCCGCGGTAATCCGGGGAAGTAGGGCCCTTTTGCACTGGCGGTGACGGAGGGATTTGAACCCTCGTTGGCTCTTACACCAAACATCATTTCGAGTGATGCACCTTCGGCCGCTCGGACACGTCACCAGCTCGCAGTACTGTACCGGCTGGCGAGCTCAACCGCCAAAACCCGCGGGGCCGGCGGGACCGGGAGCGGCGGGCCCGGCGCTGTCGTCCCCGCCGCGCCGGTGCTCCGCGAAGAAGTCGAGGAGCAGCCGGGAGCACTCCTCGGCCAGCACGCCGCCGGTCACCTCCACCCAGTGGTTGAGCCGCCGCTCCCGGAGCACGTCGAGGACGGAGCCGGCCGCCCCGGCCTTGTCGTCCCACGCGCCCAGGACCACGCGGGGCACGCGGGCCAGGACGATCCCGCCCGCGCACATCGCGCAGGGCTCGAGGGTCACCACCAGCGTGCAGCCGTCCAGCCGCCACGAGCCCAGGGCGCGGGCGGCGTCGCGCAGCGCCAGGATCTCGGCGTGGGCGGTGGGGTCGCCGTCGGCCTCCCGGCGGTTGCGGCCCCGGCCGACCACCGTCCCGTCCGGACCGACCACGACGGCGCCGATCGGCACGTCCTGCGTCCCGAGCGCCGCCCGGGCCTCGGCGAGGGCCAGCCGCATCCACTCCTCCGCCCGGGCCTCGGAGCGGGTGCGCGGGGGCAGTGCCATGCGGTTCTCCTCCTGGGCGGGTCGCCGGGCCGGGCGGGGTCCGGCGAGGGGGCGGGGCGCCCCCGTGGCCCGATGGTAATTTTGGTCCATGCGAGTGACCGTTCTCGACCACCCATTGGTGGCACACAAACTGACCGTGCTCCGGGACAAGAACACCACGTCCCCGGTGTTCCGCCTGCTCGTCGAGGAGCTCGTGACGCTGCTCGCGTACGAGGCCACCCGGGGCGTCCGCGTGGAACCGGTGGAGATCGACACGCCGGTCACGCGCACCACGGGCGTGGGGCTGTCGAAGCCCCGGCCGCTGGTCGTGCCGATCCTCCGTGCGGGCCTGGGCATGCTCGAGGGCATGACCCGGTTGATCCCCACGGCCGAGGTGGGCTTCCTCGGCATGGCCCGCAACGAGGACACCCTCGACATCATCACCTACGCCGAGCGGCTGCCCGACGACCTCACCGGCCGCCAGGTCTTCGTCCTCGACCCGATGCTGGCCACGGGCGGGACGCTGCGGGAGGCGATCAAGTTCCTCTACCGCCGCGGGGCCGAGCAGATCACGTGCGTCTGCCTCCTGGCCGCCCCCGAGGGCCTGGCCGCCCTCGAGGAGGAGCTGGGGGACTCCGAGGTCAACATCGTCCTGGCTGCGAGGGACGAACGGCTCGACGAGAACGCCTACATCGTCCCGGGCCTCGGGGACGCCGGGGACCGGCTCTACGGCGTGGTCGACTGACCGCCGTCCCGTGACACCGCAGACCACGCGCTGAAAAGGCCCGCCGACGTCCTCGGCGGGCCTTTTTTCGACCTCCGGCCACGTGTTCACATCGTGAGACGAAGAGTTCACCGACGAAGCCGTCTTGACAACAGGATCGGGACCTGCTTGAGGGGCGGAAAAGCCCCTGCATCGTCCCAGAGGTCTGATATCCCGGGGGTCGGACGGAAAGCGGCATCACAGCCGCAAGGTGAAGGAGGTTCATTTTGGCGGAGCACTTGGACAGCCGTCGTTCCAATCTCGCATCGTGAGATAACGCCTCGAATATTACTTGCGGGATCCAGGGGGCTGGTGGACCATGAGAGCAACGCCACTGTCAGGAATTTGCCAGCTTCGCGGGGACCCTCCCCGACCACCACGGAGCGGGCCGGTTCGGGAGCTGGGAGCGGCGGGGCCGTTCCGAGGGGCGGATCGACTCAGGCGGACGGAACCTCGTCCGCCGCACGACGGAAAGACGAGGGGCACCAGATGCCAGGCACACCGGGATACGTGCACATTTCCCAGCGCAACCGCACGAGCGAGGCCCGTGCTGTCCGCGGTCCGGCCGCGGCCCCCGAGCGGGGGCAGACCGCCCCCGCCGACTACCGCAGCCTCCGGAGCACGATCGGCCCCATGCCGGCCGCGCCGGGCGAGACCCCGCTCCCCACCCGCCTGCAGCGGGACACGGCGCCGCGTCCGCAGGTGCAGGAGAACGAGGCGCGCGGGTTCGTGATCTACGTGGGCCTCGACGAGGAGACCGCGGCGGCCAGCGGCACCTCGCTGGTCAAGATGGTCCAGAGCATCCGGGCTTACGCCCAGCAGCTGGTCCCGCAGGCCGATTCCTACGCCGCCGTGGCGCTGGCTCCCGCCAACACCGCCGGCACCGACCTCGAGGTCGTGCGCAACGCCCTGGGCGACCCCACCTCGGGGGCTGTGCGGCCCACGGCGCCCGCCGCGCCCGCGCCGGCGCCCGAGACGAAGACCAGCCAGTCCACCGGGGTGCTCATCGACCTCTCCCGCCGGGAGGTCTTCCTCGACGGCGGCCTCCTGAACCTCACGTTCAAGGAGTTCGAGCTGCTGAACTACCTCGTGGAGAACGGCAGCCGGACCGTGGGCCGCCACGAGCTGCTGCACAGCCTGTGGCGCGACTCCGAGGAGGTGCCCAACGAGCGGACCATCGACGTGCACATCCGGCGCCTGCGCTCCAAGCTCGGCCGGCTCGCGAACACCGTGCGCACCGTCCGCGGCCAGGGCTACCGCTTCTACGAGCACCCCGAGGTCGTCGTGTGGGCGGCCCCCGAGTACTCCATCTGATCCGCGTCCCCGATCCGTGCAGGCCCCGGTTCCGTCCCGCGACGCGGAGGAGCCGGGGTCGCTCCGTGCCCGGCGGACGCGTGGCATCATGAACCGATGACCCGCCACGACCGGAAGAAGCTCGTCCTCATGCGCCACGCGGAGGCCGAGCACCCGTGGGGCGTGGCCGACCACGACCGCCCCCTGGACCGCGGCGGGGCCGCGGACGCCGCCGCCGCGGGGCGCTGGCTGCTGGCGAACGGGCACGTGCCGGACATGATCCTGTGCTCGAGCGCCCTGCGCGCGCGCCAGACCTGCACGTGGGTGTGCAGCGAGCTCGGCGACCTCGCCCCGACCGCCCGGCTCGACGAGTCCCTATACGCGGCCCAGGACAGCCGGATCATCGCGGTACTCAACCACGTGCCGGACACCGTGGAGTCCCTGCTGCTCATCGGCCACCTGCCCGGTCTGCGCGACGCCGCCCTCCGCCTGGCCACACCGGACTCCGACTACGACGCCGTCATGGCCCTCGCCGACGGCTGCCCCACCTCCGGGCTGGCGGTCCTGGAGGTTCCCGGCACCTGGGCCGGACTGGACGGCGCCGACGCCCGCCTGGTGGACTTCACGGTGCCGCGACCGTCCGCGGGAGACCGCTGACCGGCGGTCCTCCGGGCGCCGGCGCGGCGGCCGGACCGACGAAGGAGCACTGGATGCGACAGATCGAATTCACCCCGTCCGGGGACCGCGTGGGCGCGATCGGGTTCGGGGCCATGGGCCTGAGCTGGGTCTACGACCGGCACGGGCTGACCGAGCGGCGCAAGCACGAGGTGCTCGGGCTCGCGGTGGACCTCGGCATGAACGTGGTGGACACGGCGGTGCTCTACGGCGGGGGAGCCAACGAGGAGCTCGTCGGCGCCGCCCTCGCCCCGCGCCGGGACGAGGTGTTCCTCTGCTCCAAGACCGGGCTGCGCGCGGCCTCCCTGGAGCCGCCCCGGACGGAGCGCTGCGGGCACCCGGACGAGGTGCGCCGCTCGATCGAGGACAGCCTGCGCCGGCTGCGCACCGACGCGGTGGACCTCTACTACCTGCACCGCGTGGACCCCGACGTGCCCCTCGAGGACACCTGGGGCGCGATGGGCGAGCTCGTGACCGCGGGCAAGGTGCGCCACCTGGGGCTCTCCGAGGTCAGCACGGAGCAGGCCGAGCGGGCGCACGCCATCCACCCGGTCGCGGCCGTCCAGTCGGAGTACTCCCTGTGGACCCGCAACCCCGAGGGGTCTGGCCCCACCGCCGACGGGGACCCCTCCGGGGACGTCATCGGGTGGTGCGCCGAGCACGGGGCGGTGTTCGTCCCCTTCTCCCCGCTGGGCCGCGGCTACCTCTCCGGCGCCCTCGCGGGCCGGGAGTTCTCCGGCTCCGACTTCCGCTCGCGCAACCCCCGGTTCACGCCGGAGGCCATGGCCGCCAACGAGGACGCCGTGCTGGCGCCCCTCCGCGAGGTCGCCGGCCGGCACGGGACCTCGCCCGCGGCGGTCGCGATCGCCTGGACCACGGTGCGCGGCGAGCACGTGCTGCCGATCCCCGGCACCACCGACCCCGGCCACCTGCGGGAGGACGCCGCGGCCGCGGACCTGCGCCTGACGGCCGAGGACCTGACCCTGCTGGACGGCGTGGCAGCCGTCGGCGACCGGTACTGAGCGGCGCCGGCCGTGCGCGCGGTCGTCTGCGGGGCGGGCATCGCGGGACTGGCCCTGGCCGGGTGCCTGGGCCGGCGGGGCTGGGAGGTGGTGGTCCTGGAACGGGCGCCGCGCCCGCGGGAGCAGGGCTACATGATGGACTTCTTCGGCCCCGGCTGGGACGCCGCCGAGGAGATGGGCGTGCTGCCGGCGGTCCTGGAGCTCGGCTACCGGGTCGAGCGGCTCAGCTACGTGGACGACCGCGGCCGCGACCGGGCCGGGCTGCCGTTCGCCCGGTTCGCCCACGCCCTCGACGGGCACCTGGTCAGCGTGATGCGCCCCGACCTCGAGCGGGTCCTGCGCGAGCACGCCCGGGGCGTCGCGGAGCTCCGCTACGGCCGGCGCGTCGTCGGGGTCCGGCAGCGGCCCGGCGGGGCGGGCGCGGTGCTCGACGACGGCACGGTGCTCGACGCCGACCTGGTGGTCGGCGCGGACGGGGTGCACTCGGCGGTGCGGCGCTCCGCGTTCGGGCCCGAGGAGCGCTTCCGCCGCTGGCTGGGCCTGCACACGGCGGCGTTCGTGGTCGACGACCCGGAGGCGTGCCGGCAGGTCGGCGACCGCTTCTGCCTCACGGACAGCGTCGACCGGGCGATGGGGTTCTACGGGCTGCGCGACGGGCGCCTGGCGGTGTTCGCCGTGCACCGGGCCGCCGCACCGTCCCTGCCGGCCGACCCCCGGGAGAGCCTGCGTGCCGTCCACGGCTCGCTGGGCTGGATCGTGCCCCGTGTCCTGGCGGCCTGTCCCGGCGGGGACCGGCTCTACTACGACCAGGTGGTGCAGATCGAGCTGCCGCGGTGGAGCAGCGGCCGGGTCGTGCTGCTCGGGGACTCGGGCCAGGCGGTGTCCCTGCTGGGCGGCCAGGGCGCCTCGCTGGGGATCGCCGGGGCGTGGCTGCTCGCCGAGCGGCTCGACCGCGCCGGATCGGTCGAGGAGGCGCTGACGGGCTGGGAGCGGGTCTGGCGGCCGGTCGTGGCGGAGAAGCAGCGCGTCGCCCGCGGCGGGGCGCAGTGGTTCCTGCCGTCCTCCCGCGCCCGCCGCCAGGCGCGGCGCCTGGCGCTGCGCCTGGCCGCCCTCCCGGGCCTCGACACCGTGGTGACCCGCGGCCTCGTGGGGCGCGCCGGGGGAGACGTCCGGGCGCTCGCCGCGGCCCCGGCCTGAGCCGTCCGCGGCCCGGGCCGCAGCGGCCGGGCACGAAAGAGCCCCTCACCGGCGTCTCCGCCGGTGAGGGGCTCTTTCGTGGATGGTGCGCCCGAAGGGATTCGAACCCCCAACCTTCTGATCCGTAGTCAGATGCTCTATCCGTTGAGCTACAGGCGCATCGGCGTCCCGGCGTCACCGCCGTTCAAACCGGACATCACTCTACATGCGGCCCCCGGCTGCGCAAAATCCGGGGGCGCCCCGCCCGGCACCCGGCGCGACGGGCCGCGGCGCGCGTAACCCTGCTGGGGCGGCCGGGGCCGGGGCGATACGATGGACCCACATCACAGTAGAGACCGGCCGCCCACCTCCACGCCGCTCACTGTGGGCCCGGTGACACCGGGTCGAGTGTTCGACGACGAGCACCACCACGAGAGCCCCGGGCGGTCGGCGGACGGCCTCAACGAGGAGACATGTCAATGGCTGACAACCCCACTGCAACGACGGAGACCACCGGGCTGAACGAGGCTGTGAAGGACGCGCTGGACAGCGCGCCCACCACCCATGCGCACCTCCTCTCGTGGGTGCGGGAGATGGCGGAGCTGACCCAGCCGGACCGCATCCACTGGGTCGACGGCTCGGAGGCCGAGTGGACGCAGCTCACCGACGAGCTCGTGGACGCCGGCACCTTCGTCCGCCTGGACGAGGAGAAGTTCCCCAACTCCTTCGCCGCGTTCTCGGACCCGGACGACGTCGCCCGGGTCGAGGAGCGCACCTTCATCTGCACCAAGACCGAGAAGGGGGCGGGCCCCACCAACAACTGGGAGGACCCGGAGGTGATGCGCAGCTCCCTGCGCAAGAAGTTCCGCGGCGCCATGCGCGGGCGCACGATGTACGTCATCCCCTTCGTCATGGGCCACCTGGAGGCCTCGCGGCCGAGCTACGGCGTGGAGATCACCGACTCCGCCTACGTGGTGTGCTCCATGCGCATCATGGCGACCATCGGCACCCCGGTGCTGGAGAAGATGACCGAGCAGAACGGCTTCTTCGTCGAGTGCCTGCACTCGCTGGGCGCCCCGCTGGCCCCGGGCGAGCAGGACGTGCCCTGGCCCTGCAACCCCGCCAAGTACATCGTGCACTTCCCCGAGGACCGGGCCGTCTGGTCCTTCGGCTCCGGGTACGGGGGCAACGCCCTGCTCGGCAAGAAGTGCTACGCCCTGCGCATCGCCTCCGCCATCGCCCACGACGAGGGCTGGCTGGCCGAGCACATGCTCATCCTCAAGGTCACGAACCCCGAGGGCAGGAGCCGGTTCATCTCCGCGGCCTTCCCCTCGGCCTGCGGCAAGACCAACTTCGCGATGCTCGAGCCCACGCTCGAGGGCTGGAAGGCCGAGATGGTCGGCGACGACATCTCCTGGATCCGCTTCGGCAAGGACGGCCAGGCCCGGGTGACCAATCCGGAGGCCGGTCTGTTCGGCGTGGCTCCGGGCACGGGGTGGCCCACCAACCCCAACGCCATGCGCGCCATCGCCCGGGGCAACACGATCTTCACCAACGTGGCGCTCACCGACGACGGCGGCGTCTGGTGGGAGGGCATGACGGACGAGACGCCCGAGCACCTGACCGACTGGAAGGGCCGCGACTGGACCCCGGAGAGCGGCCGTCCCGCCGCGCACCCGAACTCGCGCTTCTGCACCCCGATCAAGCAGGCCGACATCCTCGCCCCCGAGTACGACGACCCGGAGGGCGTGCCGCTGTCCGCGATCGTCTTCGGCGGCCGCCGCAAGACCACCATCCCGCTCGTGTCCCAGTCCTTCGGCTGGGAGCACGGGGTGTTCCAGGGCGCCACGCTGTCCTCGGAGACCACCGCCGCCGCGAAGGGCGCCGTGGGCGTCGTCCGGCGCGACCCCATGGCCATGCTCCCGTTCATCGGCTACAACGCCAACGACTACCTCGAGCACTGGGTCGAGGTCGGTGAGCGCATCGGCGAGGACGACATGCCGAAGGTCTTCTACGTCAACTGGTTCCGCCGCACCCCGAGCGGCGGCTTCGCCTGGCCGGGCTTCGGCGAGAACTCCCGCGTGGTCAAGTGGATCTTCGACCGCCTCGAGGGCACGGCCGGCGGCCGGGAGACCCCGATCGGCATCGTGCCCACCAAGGAGGACCTCGACCTCACCGGCCTGGACGTCTCGGACGAGGAGCTCGAGGCCGCCCTCAAGGTCGACGTCGAGGAGTGGCGGGCCGAGCTGCCCAGCATCGACGAGTGGTTCCACCGGCTCGGCCACGTGCCCGAGCCCATCCTCGAGCAGCGTGCCGGGCTGGAGGACCGCCTGAACCAGGCGTGATCCCCGTCCCGGGGTGCTGCGGCGCCCCGGGGCCGGCGGTCGGACGAGGGGTCTCCCGTGCCGGGAGGCCCCTCGTCCGTGTCCGCCGCCCGCGTGGGACAATGGGGGCGCTCCCGCGGCCGGCCGGGACGCGCGAGGTCTCGGAAGGAGCCGCCATGAGCGACCGGAGGACCCCGCCGTGCGGCTGACCGCGTTCTCGGACATCGCCCTGCGCGTCCTGCTGCTGACAGGAGCCGTCCCCGAGGGGGAGAAGCTCACCACGCGCGCCATCGCCGAGGGCGTGGGCGCCCCCTACCACCACGTGACCAAGACCGTGGGCCGCCTGAGCGGGCTCGGGCTGCTGGCCTCGAGCCGCGGCCGCACCGGCGGGGTGTCGATCACCCCCGCCGGCCTGGACGCCACCGTTGGCTCGCTCCTGCGCGAGCTGGAGGCGGGCTCCGCGATGGTCGAGTGCGAGTCGGCCGGCGGCGACTGCCCGCTGGACCGCGGGTGCCGGCTGCGCCGCGCCCTCGCGGACGCGCGGGAGGCCTTCTACGGCGCGCTCGACGACGTGCGGGTGCGGGACCTCGTGAGCGAGCGGCAGGTGGGCCCGGTGCTGGTGTCCATCGGGCTGCGCCCGCCCGAGCCGCCGGCGGCCACCGCGGGGGGCGCGCCGCCGCCGATGACGTAATCAAGCATTTGAGATGCTACTTTTGAGGAGTCATCCACCGGCTCCCCAGGAGGCAACCGTGCTGTCCGACCAGTCCCGTCCCGTCATCGAGCAGACCATCGGCGTCGTCGCCGAGCGCATCCCGTTCATCACCCCCGAGTTCTACCGGTCCATGTTCGAGGCGCGCCCCGATCTGCTGGACGGCATGTTCAGCCGCTCCAACCAGAGGAACGGGACCCAGGCGCAGGCCCTCGCCGGCTCCATCGCGATGTTCGCCTCCTGGCTGCTGACCCACCCCGAGGGCTACCCGGACGAGCTGCTCTCCCGCGTGGCGCACAAGCACGCGTCCCTGGGCGTGCTGCCCCAGCACTACCCGATCGTCCACGAGCACCTCTTCGGCGCGATCGCCCGGGACCTCGGCGACGCCGCGACGCCCGAGGTCGTGGCCGCCTGGGACGAGGTGTACTGGCTGATGGCCGACGCCCTGATCAAGATCGAGGAGGGCCTCTACGCGGGCCAGGCGAACAGCGTGGTCTTCGCCCCGTTCCGGGTCGCGGCCAAGGAGCAGACCGGGACCACCACCACGGCGATCACCCTCGAGCCCGCCGACGGCACCCCGATGACCCCCGCAGTGGCCGGCCAGTACGTGACCGTCGAGGTGCGGATGCCCGACGGCGTGGACCAGCCGCGGCAGTTCACGCTGGTGCCCGGGCCCGAGGGGACCCGCCGGATCGCCGTGCGACTCGACGAGCGCGGCGAGGTCACCCCGGTGCTCTGCCACGACGTGCAGGTGGGCGACGTCCTGCGGGTCTCCAACCCCTACGGGGACGTGGTGCTCCCGGAGGGGGAGGGGCCGCTCGTGCTGGCCTCCGCCGGCATCGGCGTGACCCCCATGCTGGCGTTCCTGGACCGGCTCGTCCGCCAGGAGTCGCAGCGGCAGGTCCTCGTCCTGCACGCCGACCGCTCGGCGGAGGACTGGGCGCTGCGCGAGCTGCACGAGATGCTGGTCGCCGAGCTGCCCCACGCCCGCCTGGAGACCTGGATGGAGACCCCGGGGGACGGCGACCACGACGGGTTCATGGACCTCGGCGCCGTGCGGATCCCGGCCGACGCCCAGGTGGTGCTGTGCGGCCCGCTGCCCTTCATGCAGGCCGTCCGCTCCGCCGTGATCGCCCAGGGCGTCCCGGGGCGCAGCGTGGCCTACGAGATCCTGGGCCCGGACCAGTGGATGCTCCACGACGAGGCGCGCGAGACCGCCGCGGTCTGAGCGCCCGCAGCGCACGGGGCCCCGCCGGACGGCTCGTCCGGCGGGGCCCCGTTGCGTGCCGGGGTCTCAGACGCGCACGATGTCCAGCACCCGGTCCCGGACCCGCTCCATCGTCGCCGGGTCCTTCGCCTCGACGTTGAGGCGCAGGAACGGCTC
Source organism: Kocuria sp. WN036 (assembly GCF_002287015.1). Classification (NCBI taxonomy): domain Bacteria; kingdom Bacillati; phylum Actinomycetota; class Actinomycetes; order Micrococcales; family Micrococcaceae; genus Kocuria; species Kocuria sp. WN036. The sequence continues at coordinate 24,963 of NZ_NSKF01000019.1, read as the reverse complement.
GGTGTTGGAGGGGCGCAGGTTGAACCACCAGCCCTCGTCCGGGCAGCTGAGCGTGGTGCCGTCCAGCTCCTCCACGCTCACGTCCCGGCCGGCCAGGGCGTCGACGACCCGCCGGACGGCACCGGCCTTGTCCTCCACCGTGGAGTTGATCTCACCGGAGGCCGCGTACGGGTCGTACTGGTGCATCAGCTCGCTCAGCGGCCCGTCCTGCTCGCCCAGCGCGGCCAGGAGGTGCATCGCGGCGAGCATCCCGGTGTCCGCGTTAAAGAAGTCCTTGAAGTAGTAGTGCGCGGAGTGCTCGCCCCCGAACACGGCGCCCTCCTCGGCCATGACGGCCTTGATGAACGAGTGGCCCACCCGGGTCCGCACGGGGCGGCCGCCGCGGGCGGTGACCAGCTCGGGCACGGCGCGGGACGTGATGAGGTTGTGGATGATCACCGGGTTCTCCACGCCCTCCGCCCGGGCGCGCTCGATCTCCCGCTCGGCCACGAGCGCGGTGACGGCCGAGGGCGAGACGGCCCCGCCCTGCTCGTCGACCACGAAGCAGCGGTCGGCGTCGCCGTCGAACGCGATGCCCAGGTCCGCGCCGTGCTCGCGCACGGCCCGCTGGAGGTCCACGAGGTTCTCCGGCTCGAGCGGGTTGGCGGGGTGGTTGGGGAACGTGCCGTCCAGCTCGAAGTACAGGGGCACGACCTCCAGCGGCAGCGGCTCCAGCACGGCGTCGCCCAGCACCGCGGGAGTGGTCAGCCCCGCCATCCCGTTGCCGGCGTCGACCACCACCTTGAGCGGGCGGGTCCCGGACAGGTCCACCAGGGAGCGCAGGTACTCCGCGTAGCCGGTCAGCACGTCCCGCTCGGTGACCGTGCCGGGGACGGGGGCCTCCGGGACCGCTCCGTCGTCGAGGTAGCGCTGGGCGAGGTCGCGGATGTCGTAGAGGCCCGTCTCGGAGGAGACCGGGACGGCCCCGGCCTTCGACATCTTCATGCCGTTGTACTCGGCGGGGTTGTGGCTCGCCGTGAAGGTCACCCCGGCGGCGCCGAACGTCCCGGACGCGTAGTACAGCTCGTCGGTGGAGATCAGCCCGATCTTCACGACGTCCGCGCCGCGGCGGACCGCGCCCTCGGCGAAGGCGTCCACGAACTCCGGCGAGGAGGGGCGCATGTCGCCGCCCACCAGGACCGTCAGGCCGGCGAGGCCCAGGACGTCCACGAACGCGGCGCCGGTGGCCCGGACCGTCTCCGCGGTGATGGACTCGCCCACGATGCCGCGCACGTCGTAGGCCTTGAACGAAGCTGAGAGATCGATAGTCACAAGGGGTGATCTTAGGCCACGGGCGCTCCCGGGTGCCGCGGGGCGCGGGCGGTCCTGTGATTGGATGACGAGCATGGTCGAGATCCTCCGCATGCGCAATCCCGTCCAGCACTATGCGTGGGGCTCCCGCGAGGTGCTGGCCCGCCTCCAGGGCAGACCCGTGCCGAGCCCCGAGCCCGAGGCCGAGCTGTGGGTCGGCGCGCACCCCTCCGCGCCCTCCGTCGTCGTCCGGGACGGCCGGGACGAGCCGCTGGAGGGCCTGCCGTTCCTGCTCAAGATCCTGGCCATCGACGCCCCCCTGTCCATCCAGGTGCACCCCTCGCCGGAGCAGGCCGAGGCGGGCTTCGAGCGCGAGCAGCGGGCGGGGATCCCGCTCGACGACCCGCGGCGCAACTACAAGGACCGCTCCGCCAAGCCCGAGACCGTCGTGGCCCTCACCGACGTGGAGCTGCTCACGGGGGTGCAGCCGGCGGACCGGCTGCGCGCCACCGCCGCGCGCCTGGGGCTGGACTGGCTGCGCGACGCCGCCGCCGGCGGGCACCCCGTGCTGCCGGCCGTGCTGACGCTCGACGACGCCGCCGCCGCGGCCGCCGTGGCGGCGACCGTCGACGCGGCCCGCGCCGCGGGCCCGCAGGACCCGGTGGCCTCGCTGGTCCGCTACGTGCACGACCGGCACCCGGGCGACCGCGGGCTGCTGGTCGCGGTGTGCATGCACCACGTCCGCCTCGCCCCGGGGCAGTCCCTGCACACCCCGGCCGGGCAGCTCCACGCGTACCTGTCCGGGACGGCGATCGAGGTGATGAGCTCCTCGGACAACGTCCTGCGCGCCGGGCTGACGGGCAAGCACGTGGACGTGGCCGAGCTGCTCGCCGTGCTGGCCGACGAGCAGGCGGCCCCGGAGGTCGTCGAGCCCGCCGCCGACGAGCACGGCCGCCGCGTCTACCCCCTGTGGGACGAGCGGCTGTCGCTGACCGCCCACGAGCTCGTGCCGGGACGGGCCGTGCCCGTCGGGCTGCGGGGCACCACGGTCCTGCTGAGCACCGGGGACCGGGTGCTGGTGCGGGCCGCCGGCCGGGAGTGGGAGCTGGCCGGCGGGGAGTCGCTGCTGCACCGGGGCGGCCCCGGCACCGTCGAGCTGTCCGGCGACGCCAGGGTGTTCACGGTCTCCTGCCGCTGAGCCGCCCCCGGCTCGCGGCGCCGCTCAGGGGGTGGTCAGCTCCGTGCGGACCTCGATGAGCGTGGGGCCCTCGGCCGCGAGACCCTGCCGCACCAGGTCGGCGAGCTCCGCGGCCGTGCCCGCGGCCTGCGCGGGCACCCCGTAGCCCCGCGCGAGGCTCAGGAAGTCGATGCCCGGCACGTCCAGCCCCGGCACGTCCCCCGTGCCGAGCATGCCCGCGAACCAGCGCAGCGCGCCGTAGGTGCCGTTGTTGAGGATCACGAACACGACCGGGACCCGGTACTGCGCCGCGCTCCACAGGGCGGTGATCCCGTAGTTGGCCGACCCGTCGCCGACCACCCCGATGACCGGACGGTCCGGCCGGGCCAGCTTCACGCCGACCGCCGCGGGCAGCCCGAAGCCCAGGCCGCCGGAGGCCGGCCAGAAGTAGGAGCCGGGCTCCCGCAGGTCCATGTGCCTCCAGAAGTCCCCGTTGGTGGAGGTCGACTCCACCACGTAGGCGGTGTCCGCCGGCGCCGTCTCGCGCAGCACCTCGAACACGGCGCCCGGGTGGAAGACGCCGTCCACGGGCTCGCGGGCGGGCGGCGGCACCGTCCACCCGACCGGGGCGGCCGGGCGCGCCCCGCCGTCCCGCTCGTGCAGGGCGGCCACCAGGGCCGCGGCCGTCGCGGCGAGCCCGGCCACGAACGAGGTCCCGAACGGCGCCCGGGCGGCCTCGCCCGGGTCCTCCGTGACGTGCAGCAGCTGCGTGCCCTCGGCCAGGTACCGGGCGGGCTCGTACTGGTGGTAGCGGAAGACGGGGGCGCCGAGCACCAGGACCACGTCGTTCTCCTCGAGGGCGGCGTGCACGCCCCGCTCCGAGGCGGGGAGGACCCCGCGGAACTGCGGGTGCCGGTTGGGGAAGGGGAGCCGGTAGGGGGAGGGCGCCACCCACACGTCGGCGCCGAGCAGCTCGGCGAGCTCGCGGCTGACCCCGTTCGCCGCCACGGCGTCCACCTCGGAGCCCAGCACCAGCGCGGGCCGGCGGGCTCCGGCCAGCAGACCGGCGATCTCCCGCACGTGCTCGGGGGCCGGGTGCAGGCCCTCGACCACCCGCCGGGGCAGCAGGTAGTCGTCGTTGTCGGCGGACTCCCGGTCCCAGTCGTCGTAGGGGACCGAGACGTAGGTGGGGCCGCGGGACCCGGTGCACGCCTCCCACAGGGCCTGGTCCAGCATGCGGGGGACGTCCTGCGCGGACAGCGGCTCGCCCGCCCACTTCGTCAGCGGGGAGGTCAGGTCCGGGGCCGCCACGTTGGCGAGCATGGGCTCCGCGCCGATCGTGGCGCGCACCTGCTGGCCGGCCGTGACCACGAGCGGGGTGTGCGAGCTGGCGGCGTTGGTCAGCGCGCCCATGGCGTTGCCCGTGCCGGAGGCCGAGTGCAGGTTCACGAGCGCCGGCCGGCCCGTGGCCTGCGCGTAGCCGTCGGCCATGCCCACGACCACTCCCTCGTGCAGCCCCAGGACGTACCGGATGCCGGGGGGCAGGTCCCGCAGGAAGGGCAGCTCGTTGGAGCCCGGGTTGCCGAACACGGTGTCGAGGCCCCGGGCCTGCATCCAGCGGTGGGTCCTGGCACGGATGGTGGTCACGCTGCGCTCCAATCGGGACGCGGCACCGGCGTGCCGCCTCACCGCGAGAGTAGAAGGGGGCCGGGGGCACGGCCAGTCGATGTTTTCTATCCCCTCATAGACGGCGACGATGCCAGGGCCCGGGCCGCAGCGGCGCCGACGGGTCCGGCGAGACGGACTCCCGCAGCGTGTCCACGACCAGCCGCGCGAACCACTGCTGCGCCGGGCGCTGGTGGGCGGTCTCGCGGGTGTAGGCGGCCAGCTGCAGGACCGGCATCTCGACCGGGTGCGGGAAGACCCGGATCCCGGCCGCCTCCTGGAGCGTCTCGGCGAGGAACCGTGGCAGCACCGCGAGGCAGTCGGTGCGCTCCACCACGGAGACCAGGCCCGTGAAGTGGGACAGCCGCAGGGCCGTGCTGCCCGGGGCGCCCGCCCGCTCCGCCGCGACCTCGGCGAGGTCGTGGCCCATCGACGGGGCGAGCCGGATCCGCGGCTCCTCCGCGAACTGCTCGAGCGTGAGCCGCTCCCGGACCCGCGGGTGGCCGCGGGCCGCGATCACCACGTACTCGTCGGTGCCGACGACGGTGCGGACGATGCCGGGCCCGCCGATGTACGGGGCGCAGATCGCGGCGTCCACCCGGTTGCGCAGCAGGTCCTCCGGGACGCGCTCCACGTCCAGGGGCAGCACGGTCAGCTCCACACCGGGTGCCTGCTCCCGCAGCGCCACCATGACGGACGGCAGGAACGCCAGCTCCCCGAGGTCGGTCAGCGCCAGGGTGAAGCGCTCGCGGGCGGTCTCCGGGTCGAACAGCCCGCCCGAGGAGACGGCCGCGGTCACCTGGGCGATCCCCGCCTTGACCTGCGGGAAGATGCTCCTCGCGAACGGCGTGGGGCTCAGGCCCCGGCCCTCCCGGACGAACAGCTGGTCGTTGCACTGCCGGCGCAGGTTCTTCAGAGCGTGGCTCACCGTGGGCTGGGTGAGGTGCAGCTCGGCGGCGGCCCCCGTGACGCTGCCCTGCTCGTAGACCGTGCAGAACACGCGCATCAGGTTCAGGTCCAGCTCCACGGCACCCCTCCTCGGTCAGCGACTCATAGATGTCATACATCGGTCCATCGACAACATGCACTGGTTTGTGAATGCTACGTCACTAGAGTGATCCCCATCACAACGGGCACCGGACGACACAGGGGAGGCACGATGCGGCGACCGCTCATCGGCTTGGGAGCAGCAGGATCCGTACTGGCGCTGGCCGCGTGCGGCGGCGGCGACGGCGGAGGCGGCACGGAGGCCGAGGGGGAGATGCAGGCCGTCACCGTCGGCGTCATCCCCATCGTCGACACCGCCGCCATCTGGCTGGGCGAGGAGCAGGGCTTCTTCGAGGAGGAGGGGATCGACCTCGACATCCAGACCACCAGCGGCGGCGCCGCCGCCGTGCCGGGCGTGGTCAGCGGGGACTTCGACTTCGCCTTCGGCAACACCCTGTCCGTCATGGTCGCCCAGGGCGAGGGGCTGGACCTCGAGTACGTCGCCAACGGCACCACGACCTCGGGCGACACCGAGCGGGACTTCGGCGCCGTGGTGGTGCCCGCCGACTCGGACATCCAGGGCCCCGAGGACCTGGCCGGCAAGACGGTGTCGGTGAACAACCTCAACAACATCGGCGACACGACGATCCGCCACGTCGTCGAGCAGGCCGGCGGGGACCCGCAGAGCATCGACTTCGTGGAGGTCGGCTTCCCGGACGCCCCGGCCGCGCTCGACCGCGGCCAGGTGGACGCGGCCTGGATCCTCGACCCGTTCCTCACCCAGGTCCTCGACGAGGGCGCCCGCGCGGTGTCCTACAACTTCGTGGAGTTCGACCCGGAGCTCGACATCGCCGGCTACTTCACGACCGCCCAGAAGCTCGAGGAGGACCCCGAGCTGGTGGAGAAGTTCCAGAACGCCATGAACCGCTCGCTCGAGTACGCGAACGAGAACCCGGACGCGGTCCGGGAGATCGTCGGGACCTACACGGAGATCAGCGACGAGCTGCGCGCCGAGATGGCCCTGCCGCGCTTCCGCACCGAGTTCGACCGCGAGGCGCTGCAGAAGCTGGGCGACGCCGCCGTGGAGTACGGGACCCTCGAGCAGGCCCCCGACCTCGACGCGCTGCTGCCGTAGCCGTCCGCGGACCCGGCACCCGAGGGAGGGAGCACGACATGGCACGAAAGCGCACGGGACGGGCCTGGGGGCCCGGGGTTCTCGGGGTGCTGGGGATCCTCGGGTTCCTGCTCACCTGGGAGCTGCTGCCCCTGACGGGGATCGTCGACCCCCGGTACCTGCCCCCGGCCAGCGCGGTCCTGCTGGAGCTCGGGGAGCAGCTCGGCTCGGCGGGCTTCTGGCTGGCGGTCTGGCAGACCGTCCGGGCCTGGTTCCTCGGGCTGCTGATCGCCGCGGTCGCCGCGATCGTCCTGGGGCTGGTCATCGGCAGCAGCACGTTCCTGCGCCGGGCCACCCACAGCACGATCGAGTTCCTCCGGCCCATCCCGTCGGTCGCGCTCATCCCGCTGGCCGTCCTGCTGTTCGGCGTGCAGCTCGAGTCCACCCTGCTGCTGGTCGTGTACGCGTCCTTCTGGCAGATCCTCATCCAGGTCCTCTACGGGGTCGGGGACGTGGACACCGTGGCGCAGGACACGGCCAAGAGCTACGGGCTCGGGACGCTGGCCCGCGTCCGGTACGTCACGTGGCCCACGTCCCTGCCCTACGTGATCACCGGGCTGCGGCTCGGGGCGGCCGTGGCGCTGATCCTGGCGGTCACCGCCCAGCTCGTGATCGGCACGCCGGGGCTGGGCCGGGAGATCTCCCTGGCCCAGTCCGGCGGCGCCGTCACGGCCATGTACGCGTTCATCGTCACGGCCGGGCTGCTGGGCGTGCTCATCAACCTGGGGATGCGGGCGCTCGAGCGCCGGGCGCTGGCCTGGCACTCGTCCGTCCGCGGAGAGGTGGCGGTGTGAAACTCGTCAAGACCCTGGGCTACGCGCTCGCGCTGCCCGTCCTGCTGATCCTGCTGTGGTGGGCCTACACCCTGACGACGACCAACTTCTACGTCCCGGAGCCGGGCGAGTTCGCCACGACGTTCGTGGACGTCTGGTTCGGCGACCGGTTCTTCGACGACGTGCTGCCGAGCATCGGCCGGCTCCTGGTGGGGCTGGCGCTGTCCATCCTGCTCGGCGTCGTCGCCGGTCTCGTCATCGGGTCGGTGCGCTGGCTGCGGAACCTGCTGGAACCCGTGCTCGAGTTCTTCCGGGCGATCCCGCCTCCGGTGCTGGTGCCCGTGCTGATGCTGCTCATCGGCGTCAACGACCAGATGAAGGTGGTGGTGATCGTGCTCGGGTCCGTGTGGCCCGTCCTGCTGAACACCATCGAGGGCGTGCGCTCGGTCGACTCCGTCATGAACGAGACGGCGCGCTCGTACGGGATCCACGGGTGGTCGCGGATCGTCCACCTGGTGATCCCCGCCGCCAGCCCCCAGATGATGGCCGGCATCCGGCAGGCCCTGTCGATCGGGCTGATCCTGATGGTGATCTCGGAGATGTTCGCCTCGTCCTCGGGGCTCGGCTTCACCATCGTGCAGTTCCAGCGATCGTTCGCCATTCCCGAGATGTGGAGCGGCATCGCCGTCCTGGGTCTCATCGGGGTGGTGCTGGCGTTCGTCTTCCAACGTGTTGAACGCAAGGTCCTCGCCTGGTACCGGGGCCTGAAAGAGGTGGAGAATGCAGGCTGAATCAGGAAGCTCGGCAGTGGACGGCGGCGCGACCGCACCCCGGACCGGCACGGACGCGACCGCCACCGGGGTCTCGGACGCCGGCGCCGGACGCACCGGCGGGAAGGACGTGCTGCTGTCCGTGCGCGGGCTGCAGAAGATCTACCAGAGCGACCACGGCGACGTGGAGGCGGTCCGCAACCTCACGTTCGACCTCGGCCGCGGCGAGCTGGCGTGCCTCGTGGGGCCCTCCGGCTCCGGCAAGACCACGCTGCTCAAGTGCATCTCGGGGCTCATGGCGCCGACCTCCGGCGAGGTGCTCCTGGGCGGCGAGAAGGTGACCGGTCCGCCCAAGGACATGGCCGTGGTCTTCCAGGAGTACGGGCGCAGCCTGTTCCCCTGGATGACGGTCCGCGAGAACGTGGAGCTGCCGCTGAAGAACGCCAGGCTGGCCCGGGACGAGCGGAACCGGCTCGTGGAGGAGGCGATCGCCGCCGTGGACCTGCGCGGCGCGGACAAGAAGTACCCGTGGCAGCTCTCCGGCGGCATGCAGCAGCGCGTCGCCATCGCCCGGGCGGTCGCCTACCAGCCGAAGATCCTGCTGATGGACGAGCCCTTCGCCGCGGTGGACGCCCAGACCCGCGCCGACCTCGAGGACCTCATCCGGGACGTGTGGCACCGGATGGGCGTGACCGTGCTGTTCGTGACCCACGACATCGACGAGTCCGTCTACCTCGGCGAGCGCGTCATCATCCTCTCGAGCTCGCCCACCGTGGTCCAGGAGGACCTCCCGATCGACCTGCCCGACGACCGCGACCAGCTCACCACCCGCGGCCTGCCGCGGTTCACCGAGCTGCGCGGGCACGTCTACGAGGAGATTCAGCGCGCCAAGCGGGAGGCGGGCACGAGGGCCTGAGCCGGCCCGCGGCCGCGTCCGGAGCCGGTGCGCCCACTACACTGGGCCCACCGGCTCCGGAGCGCCCGGGGCCGTTCTCCCCGGGAGGCCCGCCATGAGCACCACCCCGTCCGACGGTCTGCGCGGCACCACCGCGCCGTGCCCGCGCTGCGGCGCCACCGGGTTCGAGCTGGTCTACGTGCAGATCATGCCCGACGACTGGGACCTGGCGCGCGACGTCGAGCTGGCGTCCCCGTCGATGATGCTGCCCGACGGGCGCGCCCCCGAGTTCTCCTGCCAGAACGGGCAGTGCCGCCACCTCTGGTGAGCCCGGGCAGGCCCCGTCGGTGGTCGCCGGCGGGGCCCGCCCGGCGCGGGGGCGTCCCGGATCAGTTGGCGAAGACGTCCAGCATCCGGCCGTTGTCCGTCCACAGGGCGACGGACTCGCCGCCGTTGTTGAGCACGGCGGAGGTGCCGCCGTTGTAGTGGGCGTCCTCCGTGCCGGTGCCCGGTCCGGTGTGCACGCGCAGCCGCCCGCCCGGGGCCAGCTCGTAGCCCTCGCCCACGGTGAGGACGTTGTTCGCGGCGTCGCGCAGCACGTACCCGCTGACGTCCACGGCGGTCCGGCCCGTGTTGGTGAGCACCACGTGCTCGCCGGTCCCGGGCCGGAGGTCGTCGCCGGGGACGTCGTTGACGGAGTCCTCGATCCGGATCCCGTTGTTCGCGGGGAAGGGGTCGCGCCCGTCCAGGTGGCGGGCCGTCTGGAGGGGGAAGTCGCCGGTGATCATGTCGACGCCGAGGTCCACCACGTGCTGGACCGCTTCCGGGGAGTTGACGGTGTAGACGCCCAGGGCCAGGCCGGCGGCGTCGACGCGCGCGACGTCGCCGGCGTCGAGGGTGCGGTAGTTCGTGCCCACGGAGTCCACGACACCGGCCCACCGCTCGATCGTGGCGGCGTCCGGGACGCTGCCGGTGAGCTGCTGCAGGGGCACGTCGGGGGCCAGCCCGGCGAAGGTCCGGTTGGACGCCTCGTCGAAGCCGATGACGGTGACCTTGTCCGCCGCGAGCAGCTTCGCCCAGTCCCGGTCCTCGGCCAGGGCGTCGGCCACGACCTGCTCGATGCCGGGGGAGTTCTGCGGGGACTTGATCTCGATGTAGACGCCGGTGTTGACGGTGGCGATCCGCGCGGCGTCGTCGAGGTGGGGGATCCGCTCCCCGGCGAACTGCGCGTCGAAGGAGGAGCCGGCGTCGAGCTGCTGCAGCTCGTCCCACGTGAAGGACGTGATCGGGTCGTCCTCGCGGCCGGGGAAGACCTCCTCGACGTCCGTGGTGCGCGCGGGGGTGCTGTCGTGGAACAGGAACGGCACGCCGTCGGCGCTGAGCTGGACGTCGATCTCCAGGTAGTCGACGCCGGCGGCGCGGGCGTCCTTGAACGCGGGGACCGTGTTCTCGGGGGCGGTGCCGGCGGCGCCGCGGTGCCCGACGACGATCGGGTCCTCGGTGCCGGACGGGGCGGCGGCGGCCGGCAGCGCCGAGCCGAGCACGGCCACGGCGGACAGGGCCGCGGCGGCGCCGCGCAGGGTGCGGGGGGAACGGGTGGTCATGACGGTGCTCCTCGTGCCTGGGGGGACAGTGCCCCTCCACCGAAGCGGAGCGCGGAGACGAACCGGTCAACGCGACGTGACGAGCAGGTGATCTCCTGGCGTCCCGGAGGCGGCCGGTACTGTGGGCGCCATGGACAACAGCACGATCGTGAACATCCTCCTGGTCCTGCTGTTCGTGGCCGTCGGGGGCGTCTTCGCGGGCACCGAGATGGCGATCGTGAGCCTGCGGGAGAGCCAGGTCAAGCGGATCGAGCGCTCGGGCCGCAAGGGCGCCCGGACCGCCGCCCTCGTCCGGGACCCCAACCTCTTCCTCTCGGCGGTGCAGATCGGCGTGACGGTGGCGGGGTTCTTCTCCTCGGCCTACGGCGCCTCGACGCTCGCCCCGGACGTGGCCCCCGTCTTCGAGCGGGCCGGTCTGTCCACCGCGGCCGCGGAGACCTCCGCGCTGATCGGCATGACCCTGGTGATCGCGTACCTCTCCCTCGTCCTCGGGGAGCTCGTGCCCAAGCGCCTGGCCATGCAGCGCTCCGTGGGCTTCACGAAGATCCTGGCCCCTCCGCTGAGCGTCTTCGCCACGCTCATGCGCCCCGTCATCTGGCTGCTGTCCGTGTCCACGAACCTCGTGGTCCGGCTGGTGGGCGGGGACCCGCACGCCGTCACCGAGGAGGTCTCGGCGGAGGAGATCCGGGAGATGGTCGTGGACACCCGGGGCATCGGGGCCGTCTCGCGCTCGATCCTCACGGACGTCTTCGAGGCGGGCGAGCGCCGCCTCGCCGAGGTCATGCGCCCGCGCCCCGACGTCCACTTCCTGGACGGCACCCTGCCCGTCACGGAGGCCTACCGCACGGCCCTGGCCCTGCCGCACTCCCGCTACCCCGTGCTCGGCACGAGCGTGGACGACGTCCTGGGCTTCGTGCACATCCGCGACCTCGTGGTCGCGGACCAGGACGGCGACGGGGTCATCGAGGCCCCTCCGCGGACCCTGCGGGACGTGGTGCGGCCCATCCCCTTCCTGCCGGAGACCAACCACGTGCTGCGCACCCTGCAGGCCATGCGCAAGGACGGGCACCACATCGCGCTGGTGGTCGACGAGTACGGCGGGACGGCGGGCATCGTGACCCTCGAGGACCTCGTGGAGGAGCTCGTGGGCGAGATCTACGACGAGTTCGACGCCGGGGTCCGGGAGCACGAGGACACGGTGCTGCGCGAGGGCGGGGCCGTGCTCGTGGACGGCGGGCTGATCATCCAGGAGGTCCCGGTGGAGGCGGGGCTCGTCATCCCCGAGGGCCACTACGAGACGGTCGGCGGGTTCGTGATGGACCGGCTGGGGCGGGTGGCGCGCCCGGCGGACGTCGTCGACGTGGACGGCTACCGGCTCGAGGTCCTGGCCGTGGACCGCAGCCGGGTGGAGCGGGTGCGGATCACCCGGCTGCGGCGGGACGCGGCGGAGGACGGCCGGTCCGGGGCCTGATCCGTCCCGGCGGGGCCCGTCCCGCCGGCGGTGACCTCGTGGCGCGGGAGCCGGGTCAGTGGCCCCGGAAGGCCTCGGCCAGCCACCACGCCCCGCCGTCGGAGGCGATCTTGGCGTCGATCACCAAGGGCCGGTCCCGGGGCCCGTCGAGCCAGGTGCGCACGGCGGCCAGGTCCTCGGCGGAGCGCACGACCACGCCGTCGGCGCCGAAGCCCCGGCCGATCGCGGCGATGTCGGCGTCCGGGAAGACCACCGTGTCCAGGGGCGCGTCCCCGTCACCGGCGAAGTGGTGCACCTCCGCGCCGTACGCGGCGTCGTCGTAGACCACGCACACCAGCGGCAGGCCCAGCCGGACGGCGGTCTCGAGCTCGGCGATCCCCATGAGGAAACCGCCGTCCCCCGTGCCGAGCACCGGCAGCCGGTGCGGCTGCGCCAGCGCGGCGCCGATGGCCGTGGCCAGGCCCAGGCCCACGGACTGGAAGGCCTGGGTGAAGCAGAACCCGCGCTCGTCCGGCACGGAGAGGTACTGGCTGGGGTAGCCCATGAAGTTGCCGCTGTCGACGGCCACGACCCGCTCGGCCGGCAGCATCGCGTCCAGCTCGCGGGACAGCACCCGCGGGTCGATCCGCTCCGCCGTGGAAAGGTCCTCGAACGCGACGTCCCGCCACCGGGCCTCCCGGGCGATCCGCGCGGCCAGCTCGGGCGTGCGCCAGGACGACGACGCCGGGGCGGCGGCTCCCGGCCCGGCGGCGCCCTCTCCTGCGGTGCCGCCCGTCCGCAGGACGTCGTGCTCCAGCGCGGCGAGGACGTCCCGGGCGGTGAGCGCGCAGTCGCCCACGACCCCGAGGTCCAGCGGCCGGTCCACCGGCCGGTGCGCGCCCAGGGCGGACTCCTCGAGGTCCACCTGCACCACCGCGGCCTCGGGGCCCAGGAGGCGCCCGTGCCGGGTGGTCCACATGGTCAGGGCGCAGCCCCACGCCACCACGAGGTCGGCCGCCCCGATCAGCTCCGCGGTCGCCGGGGAGGAGAAGCCCCCGGAGATGCCGAGGTCGAAGTCCTCGCCGGCGAACAGGCCCTTGGCCACCGCCGACGTCGCCAGCAGCGCCCCCGAGCGCTCGGCGAGGGCGGTCAGCTCGGCGCGGGCCCCCCGGGCGCCGCGTCCCGCCACGAACACCGGCCGGCGCGCGGCGGCCAGCATCCCCGCCAGGCGTTCGGCGGTGTCCTCGTCCGGGCGTACGCGCGGCGCGGGCGGGAGCGCGGGCACCACGGCGCCCTCGGGGGCGGGGGACGCCTGGACGTCGAGCGGGACGCTGAGCACCACGGTGCGGCGGTCGTTGCGGGCTCGCCGGACGGCCCGGGCGACGTCGGCCGCGGCGCTCGCGGGGGAGTGCACCCGCTCGGCCACCGCCCCCACCGCCCGGGCGAGGGCGTCCTGGTCGATCCGGAAGTTGGAGTGCACGGCCGCGGCCTGGGTGTCGGCGGTGAGCACGATCAGCGGGGTGCGGGACTTCGCGGCCTCGCCGATGCCGGTGGTCGCGTTGGTCAGCCCGCAGCCCTGGTGCGTGGTGACCACGGCGACGCGCCCGCTGGTGCGGGCCCAGGCGTCGGCCATGGTCGCGGCGCCGTTCTCGTGCCGGGCGGCCGTGAAGGGCACGCCCGCCGCGATGAGCGCGTTGGTGAGGTGGAAGTTCCCGCTGCCCACCACGCCGAACGCGTGCCCCACGCCCAGCTCCGCGAGCGCACGGCCCACGAGCTGGGCGACCGTGCCGGTCACGCCCCGGCCCGCTCGACGAGGGCGAGCACCCGGGCGGGGCTGCCCGTGCCGCCCACGACCGGCAGGGGCGCGACCACGAGCTGCGCCCCGAGGACCGGCAGCCGGTCGAGGCGGCGCAGGGAGGTCAGCCCGTACTTGTCGTGGCCCAGCAGGTGGTGGTGGGCGGGGAAGGGCGGGTCGAAGCCGCCGGCGATGCCCGCGTCGATGCCGACGGTCTCCACGCCGAAACCGCTCACGTGCGGGTGGGCGGCGAGCCACTCGGCGGCGGCCACCGACGGCCCCGGGGCGTGCAGGCCGTCCGCGTCGGCGTTGAGGAAGCGCTCGGGGTCGTCCGCGCGGGCGGACCAGCCGGTGCGCAGGAGCACCCAGCAGTTCTCGGGGAAGCGCCCGTGCTCGGCCTCCCACCGCTCGAGGTGCTCGGGCTCCAGCAGGGCGTCCGCGTCCGCCTCCGCCTCGGCGGTGAGGTCCAGGACGGCGGCCGGCCCGACGAGCCGCGCCGGTTCGATCCGGTCCACCGACCTCCCGTCCCGGCCGGTGATCCAGTGCACGGGCGCGTCCAGGTGCGTGCCGGCGTGCTCGCCCAGGGTCAGGTCGTTCCACGCCCAGCCGGGCCCGGCCTCGTCGTAGGCGCTCACCGGGGTCATGGACAGGCCCACCGTGTTGGCGAACGGTTCCGGCAGCCGCAGGATCGGGGTGTCCCGGTCCAGGGGGGTGGTCAGGTCCACGATCTCCACGGTCCCGGCGGCCAGCGCCGCCCCCAGTTCGCCCAGCACGCTCATGACGTCACCCTCCGCAGTTCGTGGGCCCCGTCGGCGGGGCCGTGGCACTTGCCTCGCCGCCCATTGTGCCCCGGCGCGGGCCCGGCGTCCCCGCGGTGGGAATCACTTCCACACTGTGGCATCCGTGTTCACACAGTGAGTGCAGAGCGGGTCCTGCACGTCCTCCCGGTGTACTGTGATGGGCGTCCCAACGGCTCGCGATGCCCTCCGCGCCACCGGCACCGGTGCCGCGCCGAGAGCGGTCTGCGCGGCCGCGTCCTGACCGCACCCCGCAAGGAGCCCACCATGAGCACCACCTCCGAGTCCTACCTCGTGGGCCTGATCGGCGACGGGATCACCCGCAGCCTCACCCCGCCGATGCACGAGACCGAGGCGCGGAACCACGGGCTGCACTACCTGTACCGTCCGGTGGACCTCGAGGTGATCGGCCGCCCGGGCGAGGACGTGGGGGAGCTGCTGCGGGCCGGGCGGGACCTCGGGTTCAACGCCTTCAACATCACGCACCCGTGCAAGCAGCTGGTCCTGGACCACCTCGACGAGGTCGCCCCGGAGGCGGCCGCGCTGAGGGCCGTCAACACGGTGGTGATCCGCGACGGCCGGTTCGTCGGCCACAACACCGACGTGTCCGGCTTCGCCGCGGGGTTCCGGGCCGTGCTCCCCGGCGCGGCCAAGGACCGCGTGGTCCAGGTCGGCACCGGCGGCGCCGGCTCCGCCGTGGCCTCCGCGCTGCTGAGCGCCGGCGTGCAGACCCTGCACCTGTTCGACGTGGACCCCGCCCGGGCGGGCGAGCGGGCCGCCGCCATGGCCGAGCTCTTCCCCGGGCAGCAGGTCGCGGCCGCCACCGCCGAGACGCTGCCGGAGCTGGTGCGCGCGGCCGACGGGCTGGTCAACGCCACCCCGGTGGGCATGCACCACCACCCCGGCACCCCCGTGGACCCCGGCCTGCTGGAGGCCCGGCAGTGGGTGGCCGACGTGGTCTACCTGCCGGTGGAGACCGAGCTCGTCGCCGCGGCCCGGGCCCGGGGGTGCCAGGTGCTCGACGGCGGCCACATGGCGGTCGGCCAGGCGGTGGACGCGTTCCGGCTCATCACCGGCGTGGAGCCCGACCGGGCCCGGATGCGCGCCCACTTCCTCGATCTCATCGCGGCCCAGCGGGGCTGAGCCCGGGCTCCCGTCCCGGCCGCCGCGGGCCGGCGCCCCCGGGCTCCGGCCCGGGTGACGGGCTCACTGCTGCTCGTGCCGCGGGACGGCGGCGAGGTGCTCGGGCCGCACGGCCACGGCGTACTGCTGGTGGTCGGGGTGGCTGTGCAGCCACTTCTTGATGTAGGGGCACACCGGGACGACCGTCAGCCCGGCCCCGGCGGTGTCGTCCAGGGCTTCCCGGGCCAGTCTCGAGGCCAGGCCCTGCCCGCTGTAGGCGTCGTCCACGGTGGTGTGGTAGAAGATCCGCTGCGGCCCGCCGGGGCCCTCGAAGGGCACCCAGTGGGCCGAGCCGATGACGGTCTCCCCGTCGAGGAGCTCGTAGCGCTGCCGGCCGGGGTTGTTCCGCACCGTGACGGCGGAGGTGTCCATGGTGGTCTCCTGGGGGACGGGCTCAGCCGCGGGGCCGCAGCTGGACGGTGGGCAGCGGTGGGGCCGGCAGCGGGGCGGGCTGCTCCGCCGGGTAGGGGCCGAAGCGCGGGTACGGCGCCCCGTCCTCGTAGCTGCCGGAGGCCGGCGCGGGGGCCGGTTCGGCGTCGATCTCCGCCTGCCAGGCGGCGCGGTGGGCGACGACCTCCTCGTGGCTGCGGCCGACGAAGTTCCACCACATCACGATCTGCTCGCCCAGCGGCTCGCCGCCGATGAGCAGCAGCCGGACCGGGCTCAGGCCGGCCTCCAGCACCACGGGACCCTGCCCGACCGGGAGGCAGGCGAGGTGGTCCACCGGCACGGGGGCGCCGTTGAGCGCCAGGTCGCCGGTGTCGAGCAGCACGCCGTGCTCGAGGGCCGGGTCCAGCTCCAGCTCCAGCCGGGCGCCGGGCCGCAGGGTGGCCTCTGCGGCCAGCAGCGGCGGGGTGAAGGTGTCCACCGGGGAGGTGCTGCCGGCCAGGGAGCCGAGGAAGACGCGCAGCTCCGTGCCCTCCCCGACCACCGGCTCGGGGGCGTGGTGCTCGAAGGTGGGTGCCATTTGGCGGGTCGCCTCCGGCAGGGCGTACCAGAGCTGGACCCCGTGCAGCAGCGTGGTGCCGGGGGTGGAGAACTCCTGGTGGGAGATCCCCCGTCCGGCGACCATCAGGTTGACCTCGCCGGGCCGGACGATCGCGTCGTAGCCGGCCGAGTCCCGGTGGGCGATCCCGCCGGTGAACAGCAGGCTCACGGTGGCCAGGCCGGTGTGCGGGTGCCGTGCCACCCGCATGCCCCCGGACTCCGAGACCAGGTCGGGGCCGTAGTGGTCGACGAAGCACCACGCCCCGATGAGGCTGCGCTGCCGCTGGGGCAGGGTGCGGCGCACGGTCATCGCGCGGGGCCCGCCCAGGGGCACCTCGCGCGGGGCCAGCAGCTGCGCGCCGGCCCCGACGGCCTCGGAGCACAGCAGCTCCTGCGGGTCCACGTCCAGGTTGGTCACGCCGTGCCCCCCGCGACGGTCGACGGGGTGCGCGGGGCGTCCGGTGCCGGCTCGTCCGCGGCCCGTTCTCCCGGGGGATGTCCCTCCGGCGCGGCCGCACGGGGGCGGACCCGGTGGCGGGAGAGGACGGAGACCCGGTTGAAGGCGTTGATCGCCACCGCCGTCCACTGCAGCGCCGAGTACTGCTCGTCGGTCAGCTCCGCCCGGGCCACCGCCAGCTCCGCCAGCCGGGTCTCCTCGTCGGGCAGCAGGGCCACGGACTCCCCGATGGCCAGCGCGGCCCGCTCCAGGTCGTCGAAGAGCTCCGTCTCGCGCCAGGCGGGGAGCACCGCCAGCTTCTGCGCGCTCACCCCGGCCTCCACGGCGTAGCCGGTGTGCAGGTCGAGGCAGTAGGCACACCCGTTGAGCTGGGAGACCCTGATGTTGAGCAGCTCCACGAGCGCCCGGGACAGCCCGGCGTCCTCGGCCGCGGCGGCGACCTTGCGCGCCAGGCCGTTGAGCGCCCGCCAGCTGCCCGGATCCGCCTTGTCGAGGTAGAAGTGGTCGCCGGCGCTCATGGGGTCTCCTCGGGGTCGTCGCGGCGCCGCCGGGCGGCACCGCCGTGCGTCCAGCGAATACCCCCCGGCGGTGCCCCGTCAAGGGCGGCGCCGCGGGGCCCTGTCGGCCGGCCCGCGGACATTGGGGCACGAAAAAATGTGCTATCCATCGTCCCTCGTGAGGCGCATCCTGGAAGAGCTTGTTCAGGCCGGGGCAGCAGGCTCCGGCCCGGAGATCCTCCCGGAGGAGAAGTCATGGCCACCACCGAGTTCGTTCCCGTCTCCGACTGCACCGTGGGGCAGTGCTCGTTCAACCACGACCACGAGTGCACGGCCCACGCGATCACCGTGACCGGGTCCTCCGGCCACGCGCACTGCGGCACGTTCATCTCGCTGGGCCCCGACGGCGGCCTGCCCACCGTCCACGCCGAGGTCGGTGCCTGCCAGCGCGGCGAGTGCGTGCACAACGAGCACCTGATGTGCACGGCCCACGACGTGAAGATCGGCGCCGGCGCCGACGAGGCCGACTGCCTGACCTACCAGGCCGCCTGAGGACCGTCGGCAGCCCCGGCCCCTGGCACCTGACCGGGGCCGGGGTTTCTGTCTGTCCCGGGGGCGGACGTGCCAGCGCGCCCGGGCCGCGGGACAATGGAGGGGCCCGCGCAGCAGCTCGGGGCGACGAGAGGACGGTGCGCCATGGACGAGGAGATCCGGCTCAGCGGGGCCGACCACCCGCACGTGCAGATCCCCCGGCTCGGGGAGCTCGACGCGGTCTGGGCCCGCCGGATCGTGCTGGCCGTCGTGGCGAGCCTGGTGGTCGGGCTGCTGGGCGGCATCGCGGCCGCGCTCCTCCTGGGCGAGAGGGGGCTGCTCAGCCCGGTGCAGTGGGGACTCGTGGTGGGCGGGGCGGCCCTGCTGGTCAGCGGCATCATCCTCTCGCTCACCCGGGCGGACGACGCGCCCCGCAACGACCTCATGGACGCCCGCGCCCGGGCGAGCAAGGGGCTGCGGACCTCGGTGCGCCGCGGCGCCGTCCCGCGGGACCCGGTCCTGCGGGAGATGCAGGACTACATGGCGGTGGAGATGGTGCAGTACGCCTGGCCGATCCTGCTGACCGTCCCGGGCATGGCGCTGGTGGTGTGGGCGCTCTTCGTGCCCGTCCCGGCCGTGCTGGTGGCGCTGCTGCTCGTGCTGGTGTGGGCCGCCGTCCGGGTCAACGGGACCGTGGTGGGCCGGCGCTACTACCAGCTGCGGGGCCTGCTCTGAGCGCTCGGCCCGGCGGCGCCGGTGCCGCGGGGCGTCAGCGCGGCGGGAGGCGGACGAGCTCCACGTCGGTGAGCCGCCCGCCGTCGGCGACCGCCGTCAGATAGGTGCAGTGCGGCTGGCGCCGCCGGTCCGTGGGGGAGCCGGGGTTGAGCAGCCGCAGGCCCGCCGGGGTGGTGCTGTCCCACGGGATGTGGCTGTGGCCGAAGACCAGGACGTCGAGGCCGGGGAACGCCCGGTCCATCCGGGCCTCCCGCCCGGCGGCGGCACCGGTCTCGTGGACCATCCCGAAGCGCACGCCCCCGAGCGTCTCGCGGGCCACCTCGGGCAGCCGTTCGCGCAGCTCCGGGCCGTCGTTGTTCCCCCAGACCCCCACGAGGCGGGCGGCCCGCTCCTCGAGCCGGTCGAGGGTCGCGAGGTCGATCCAGTCGCCCGCGTGCAGCACCACCTCGGCGTCGTCGACGGCCCGCCACACCGCGGCGGGCAGGTCGCGGGCGCGCTTGGGGACGTGCGTGTCGGCGAGCAGGAGGAGTCGGACCATGACGATCAGCCTCGCACAGGGACCGGTCGTCCGTCGCGGCGGATCCGGTCCAGGCCCTTCGAGCCCAGCCAGACGACGCCGAAGAACACGATCACGGCCATGCCGAGGAAGTTGAGGTCGATCGCCGCGACGAGGGCGAGCGCGCCGCCGGTCGGCTGCAGGAGCTCGGCGAGCACGGACAGCAGACTCGTCCCGCCGATCACGAAGGCGATGACGACGGAGACGGTGGTCACCGTGACGTTGTAGTTCAGCCGGCGGCGGGCGTCCACCGAGGCCCAGCCGTAGACCCGGTTCATCAGGATGCCGTCGGCGCTGTCGAACATCGTCATGCCCGCGGTGAAGAGCACGGGCAGCACGAGCACCGCGTACCAGGGCAGCTCGGGGGCGAGCCCGCCGGCCATGACGAACAGCCCGATGGAGGCCGCCGTGTCGAGGCCGAGGCCGAAGAGGAAGCCGACGGGGTACATCCTGGCCGGGCGGTCCACCATGCGGGTCACGGGGTGCAGCACGCGGTGCAGCACGCCCCGGTCGGCGAGGTGGGCGTCCAGCTCGGCGGCGTCCAGGGCGCCGGTGCGCGCCGTGCGGCGGGCCCGGCGAAGCCGGAGCAGCACGGCGAGGTTGAGCACCCCGGCGGTGACGAGGAACAGCCCGGAGACGGTGCCGCCCCAGATCCCCGCGGCCTGCCGCAGCCCGGAGCCCTCGTCCGCGAGACCGCCGGCGAAGGCCTCCAGGCCGAGGGCCAGCAGCAGCACGGAGACGAGGACCACCGAGGAGTGGCCCAGGGCGAACCAGAAGCCGGTGGCCGCGGACGCCCGGCCCCGCGCCATCAGCGAGCGCGTCGCGTTGTCGATCGCGGCGATGTGGTCGGCGTCGAAGGCGTGCCGGACGCCCAGGGCGTAGGCGCTGAGGGCGAGTCCCACGAACAGTCCCGTTCCCCCCTGGGGGGTGTCGGTGCCCAGGGCGAGGGCGAGCAGCGCGCCCCAGCCCGCGACGTGCAGGAGGACGACCGCGGCGCCGATGACGGTGACGCTGCGCCGTCCGGCGACGGACGGGGGGACGGTGCGGGAGGTGCTCACGGCGGGCCTTTCGCTGGGCTGGGGCGGGCTTCGGGGAGGGGCCGCGGGGGCCGGGGGCGCGCACCGGCCCCCGCGGCGGCGTCAGTTCTCGAGCGGCACGCCGGCCTCCTCGGCCTCGGCGAACAGGGCGTCGATGTGCACCGGGTCCTTGCCCGCGCGCTCGAGCAGTGACGCAGCCACGCCCGAGCGGTAGCCGGAGCCGCAGTGCACCCACAGCCGGCCCGCGGGCACCTCGTCCATTTGGGGCAGCAGCTCGTGCAGCGGGATGTTGACCGCGCCCGGGAGGTGCGACTGCTCGTACTCGTCCACCCGGCGGACGTCCAGGACGGTCTCGTCCTCGGGTCGCCCCTCGAGCATGCCCTTCCAGTCGACGCGCGGGTAGGAGGAGCGGGCCGCCCCGGGGGCGAGCTTCTCCGGGTCCTCGCCCAGCGCCGCGTCGGGGGAGTCGATGCCGATCCGCGACAGGTCCCGGATCGCGTTCTCGACGTCCGCACGCGACCCCACGAGGGTCAGCTGCCGGTCGTAGGGGAAGATCCAGCCCAGGAACGCGGTGAAGCTGGAGCCGTCGCCGTACTCGAAGCTGATCGTGCCCTTCAGGTGCTCGGCGGAGTAGGCCACCCGGTGGCGCAGGTCCACCACCCACTCCCCGGCCTCCAGGCGGGACCGCAGCTCCTCGGGGTCCAGGGAGTCGGGCACGGACAGGTCCGGCTCGGTGGGGCCGGCGGCGTTGGCCGGGCCCATGTGCACGTAGTAGTTCGGGTACGCCGTGAGGTTGCTGATGAGCTCGGCGACGAAGTGCTCCTCGTCCGGATCGGTGTAGACGTGGTTCGTCCTGATCTGCTCGCCGAGGGTGGACTCGTCCGCGCCGGTGGCGGGGCCGGAGGAGCAGAAGGAGCCGAACCCGTGGGTCGGGTACAGGGCGGCCTTCTCCTGCGCCTCGGCCGCGAGGCGGCGGGCGGAGGCGTACTGGTCGTGGGTCAGGCCCACCATGTGCTCGCGGCCCAGCAGGTCGGTGCGGCCCACGGAGCCGTAGAGGACGCTGCCGCCGGAGAACACGGCCTGCTCCTCGCCGTGCTCCACCACGAAGGACAGGTGGTGGTGGGTGTGGCCGGGGGTGGCCACGGCCTTGACGGTGAGCTCGCCGACCCGGACGGTCTCCCCGTCGGCGATCGGGGTGCGCTCGAAGGAGACGTCGTCGGCGGCGTTGACGAGGTAGGCCGCGCCGTGCTTCCGGGCGTAGAGGCAGCCGCCGGTCAGGTAGTCGTTGTGGATGTGCGTCTCGGCCACGTGGGTGACCTTCACCCCGGCCTGCTCCACGGCGGCCTCGAGGCGGTCGATGTCGCGCTGGGCATCGATGACCAGCGCCACCTGCCCGTCGTGCACGAGGTAGCTGCGGTCCCCGAGCTGGGGGGTGTCGATGAGGGTGACGTCCATGGTGCGTTCCTCCTTGGTGGTGCCCCGCGGCGCGCCGTGGGGCGTGGTGACGGTATCGGCGGGTTGTTACGGGAGTGTTCCAGGGGCGGGGCCACGGCGGAAGCGACGTGCCGGGGACCCGCGCCGCGGCTCAGGCCTGCTGCCCGGCCTCCTGCCCGGCCCGCTGCCGGGCGAGCTCGGCGTGGACCTCGGCCATGTCGAGGCCCTTGACCGCGGTGATGACCTGCTCGAGCCCGGTCGCGGGCAGGGCGCCGGGCTGGGAGAACACGAGCACGCCCTCGCGGAAGGCCATCAGGGTGGGGATGGAGCTGATGCCGGCGGCGGCGGAGAGCCGCTGCTCGGCCTCGGTGTCGACCTTGGCGAAGACGACGTCCGGGTGCTTGGCGGAGGCGGCCTCGTAGGTCGGGGCGAACATGCGGCAGGGGCCGCACCAGCTCGCCCAGAAGTCCACGAGGACGATGTCGTTGGACTCGATGGTGGGGGCGAAGTCGGCTTCGGTGACGTCGATGGTGGCCATGGGGACCTCCTTGGTCGGGGTTCTCGGTCGGTGATCTCGGAATCGGTCGTAGCGGACGGTGTGCGGAAACGGTGGGAAGAAGAGGGCGAGGGTCAGGCCGTGAGGGGCGTGCGCAGCGGGCACCTCGGGACCGCGAACCAGCAGACCGTGGCGGCCAGGGCCGCGACAGCGGCAGTGATCCCGACGGCGATCCCGGCCGCGCCGGGCAGCTCCTGGACCAGGACGAAGACGCCCATGACCAGGACGAAGATGCCGAAGCCCTTGCGCAGTGCGGCCTCGGGGATGCGCCCGGCCAGCCGCGCCCCGGCGAACGAGCCGGCGACCGCGGCGACGGTCACCGCACCCACCAGGGCCCAGTCCAGGGAGACCGTGGTGAGGTAGCCGGCGAGCCCGGCGAAGGACTTCATCGCGATGACCACCAGGGAGGTGCCCACGGCCACGGGCATGGACAGCCCGCCCAGCAGGGCCAGGGCCGGGACGACGAGGAACCCGCCGCCGGCCCCCACCAGGCCGGTGACCAGGCCCACGACCAGGCCCTCGGCGACGACCTTGCCGACGGGCAGCTCACCGTCGTGGGGTGTCGCGGTGCTGTTCTTGCGGCCGCGGATCATGGCCAGGGAGGTCGCGACCATCATCAGGGCGAAGGCGACCATCAGCACGGTGCCGGGGATGTAGCCGCCGGCCAGGCCGCCCAGGAAGGCCCCGGCCATGCCGGCCGCGCCGAAGACGAGCCCGGTGCGCCACTTCACGCGCCGGTTGCGGGCGTGGTTGACGGCGCTGACGGCCGACGTCACCCCGACGACGAACAGGGAGGCCGCGATGGCCTCCTTGGGGTCCAGCCCGGCGACGTAGGTGAGGATCGGGACGGTGAGGATGGATCCGCCGCCGCCGAGCAGACCGAGCGAGAGCCCGATCAGCACCGACAGCAGGAGGGTCAGTACGAGGGTGACGGTCATGGTGCGTGTCCTTTGCTTCCCGCCGGCCGGGGCGGGTGGTCAGGCCGTGGAGGGGTGCCGGGCGCTCCGCCCGGCGTTCGTTCCGAGTATGGCAAATACCCCAGGGGGTATTCAACTACCCCCGGGGGTATCGAGGCCGGGCGCCGGTATCGCCCAGCGAGAACCCGGCCGTCCCGCACTTCCCTTTCCGGGCCCCGCGTGCCAACAGTGGAGTCCTGAGCAGGAGCGCGGACCGAGAAGGAGTGCAAGCATGAGCTACACCAACGCCGTCGTCGTCCCGCTGCCCTACGCGGAGGCGGTCGAGCGGACGCGGGCCGCCCTGGCCGAGCAGGGCTTCGGCATCCTCACCGAGATCGACGTGCGCGCCACCTTCGAGAAGAAGCTCGGCGCCGAGGCCGCCGAGGGCGTGGGCGACTACGTCATCCTCGGCGCCTGCAACCCCGGGCTCGCCAGCAAGGCCCTGGCCGCGGAGCCCCAGCTCGGCGCGCTCCTGCCCTGCAACGTGGTGGTGCGCCGCGGCGCGGACGCCGGCTCCTCCACGGTCGAGGCCATCGACCCGCAGACCATGGTCCAGCTCAGCGGCAGCCCCGCCGTGCAGGAGGTCGCCGACGACGCCGGCGTCCGGCTGCGGGCGGCGCTCGACGTCCTCGGCGGACTCCGGTCGCAGTAGCGGCCGCGGCGACCCGGCACGGTTCCGCCGGACCGGCGGCTCCACCGGAGCCGCAGGTCCACCGAACGGACAGATCCACCCCATCCACAGATCCACCGCACCCAGGAGGCAGTCCATGACCACCGACATCACCGGCAAGAAGATCGCGTTCATCGCCACGAACGGCGTCGAGGAGCCCGAGCTCACCGAGCCGTGGAAGGCCGTCCAGGAGGCCGGCGGCACCCCCGTGCTCCTGTCCCCGGAGCAGGGCACCATCACGGCGATGCAGGGGGACTGGGACCGCGCCGGCAGCTACGACGTCGACGGCACCCTCGCCGCGGCGAAGGCCGATGACTTCGACGCGCTGGTCCTGCCCGGGGGCACCCTCAACGCGGACACCGTGCGCACGGACCAGGACGCCCTGCGCCTGGTCAAGGAGTTCGACGCCGCGGGCAAGCCGATCGCGGCCATCTGCCACGCCCCGTGGATCCTCATCGAGGCCGGGCTCGCGCAGGGCAAGCGGCTCACGTCCTACACCTCCCTGGCAACGGACCTGAAGAACGCCGGGGCGGACTGGGTGGACGAGGAGGTCGTCGTCGACGGACGCCTCGTCACCTCCCGCAACCCCGGTGACCTCGAGGCCTTCAACCGGGAGGCTCTCACGCTCTTCGCCGGTTGATCAGCGCCGCCGGGCGACCGGCCCGCCGCGGAACCGCCCGGTTCCGCGGGTACCGCGGGGGCGCTCCCGGACGGCCGTCGGAGGCGACGGCCGTCCGGGAGCGCCCCCGCGTCGGTGCCGGCCCCGCGGCTCAGGCCACGAGGTCCCGGCGGCGGAACCCGGCGGCGGCCGCGGCCAGGAGGGCGAGCGCCAGCGCGGCGAGACCCAGCAGCGGAGCGGCTTCCCAGTCCTCGGAGGGCACGAGCGGCGTCAGCTGCACGGGGGAGAGGTTCATCGCCGCCTCCGGCAGGTCGAGCAGCAGGCCGAACCACGAGACGAAGACCACGTACGCGACCACGGCCCAGCTCA
>NZ_NSKF01000018.1:0-94168 GCF_002287015.1 Kocuria sp. WN036 | reverse complement strand
TCCGCACCCCGGCCACGATCTCCTCGAGGTCGGCCCGCACCAGGGGCTCCCCGCCGGTCAGGCGCAGCTCGGTGACCCCGAGCTGCTCGACGCCCACGCGCACGATGCGGGTGATCTCGGCGGGGGTCATCAGCTGGGCGGCGGGCAGCCAGGGCAGGCCGCCGGCGGGCATGCAGTAGGTGCAGCGCAGGTTGCACTTGTCGATCACCGACAGGCGCAGGTCGGTGGCGCGGCGGCCGTGGCGGTCCATCAGCCCGGCCCCGGCCGGGGCGCCGCTGGGGCCCGGACCGGTGTCGCGCAGCCGCGGCAGTCCCAGGGAAACGCTCATGTCACCGCCTCGGTGGTCGTCTCCGGCCCCCGGCGGCCGGGGTGCGCCGGAGCCGCGGCGGCACCGAACCGCCCGAGCAGGTCGGCGGCGACGCTGATGGCGATCACCGCCGGGGCCTTGCCCGGGATGCCGGGGAGCCCGATGGGACACGCGATGCGCTCCAGCGCGGCGTCGGAGTGCCCCTCCGCCCGCAGCCGCGCCCGGAACCTCGACCACTTGGCCCGGGAGCCGATCAGGCCCACGCTGCCGAGGTCGTCCCGGCGCAGCGCGGCGTCGCACAGCACGAAGTCTTCGGCGTGGTCGTGGCTCATGATCAGCACGTGCGCCCCGGCCGGCAGCCCGGCCAGCACGTTCTCCGGGACGGGGCTGTGGTGGAGGCGGACCTGCGCGGCCCCGTCGGTGACGTCGGCCAGACGGGCGGGGGCCAGCTGACCCTCCCGGCTGTCCACCAGGTGCAGGTTCAGGGGCAGGCGGGACAGCACCCGGGCGAGCTCGTGACCCACGTGGCCCACACCGAACACGGCGACCACGGGGCGGGGGCCCTGGGGCTCGAGCAGCACGCTGACCACGCCTCCGCAGCACTGGCGCCCGTGCTCCACGGCGGCGTGCTCGTTGAGCGAGAAGGTCATCGTCTCCGGATCCGTGGCCCCAGTGGCGAGGAGGACCCGCGCCCGCTCGACCACCGTGGCCTCGAGGTTGCCTCCGCCCACGGTGTCCCACGTGTCCGTCTCGGCCACGACCATCTTGGCCCCCGCCTCCCGGGGGGCGTGCCCGCGCACCTCCGTGACGGTGACGAGCACCCCCGGCGCGCCCTCCGCGCGCAGGTGCTGCAGGGCGTCCAGCCAGTCCACGTCAGCGCGCCGCCGGAGCGGCCGGAGCGGCCGAGGCGGCGACGTCCGCCACGGGCAGGGCGCGGCGCGCCTCCTGGACCGCCCAGAACACGGCCTCCGGGGTGGCGGGGCTCGCGAGCTCGGTGCTCCGCCCGCCCGGCCCGAACGCGGCCGCGGCCTCCCGCAGCGCCTCGCGCACGCTGAAGGCCAGCATGAGGGGCGGCTCCCCCACGGCCTTGGAGCCGTAGACGACGCCGCTCTCGGTGGCCTCCTCGAAGAGGTGCACGTTGAACTCCTCGGGCATCTCCGAGAAGCTCGGCAGCTTGTAGGTGCTCGCCGCCTGGGTCGCCAACCGGCCCCGGTGCGGCCCGTCGGACTCGTCCCAGCGCAGCTCCTCGAGCGTGAGCCAGCCGGCGCCCTGGACGAACCCGCCCTCGATCTGCCCCACGTCGATCAGCGGGGAGAGGCTGTCGCCCACGTCGTGGACGATGTCGGTGCGCAGCAGCCGGTACGCGCCGGTGAAGCCGTCGACCTCCACCTCGGAGACGGAGGCGCCGTAGGAGAAGTACTTGAACGGCTCGCCCTGCATCCGGGCGCCGTCCCAGTGCAGCCCCTCGGTCCGGTAGTACCCGGCGGCCCACAGCGAGATCCGCTGGAAGTAGGCGTCGTGGGCGAGCTCGGCGAAGGACATCTGCCGGTCATGGAAGCCGATCCCGGTGACCGTGCCGTCGACGAACCGGACGTCATCGGGGTGGATGTCGAACTTGCGGGCGGCGACCTCGGCCAGCCGGTCGCGGATCTGCTCGCAGGCGTTCTTCACGGCCCCGCCGTTGAGGTCCGCCCCGGAGCTGGCGGCCGTCGCGGAGGTGTTGGGCACCTTGTCCGTGCGGGTGGGCGCGAGCCGGACGGTCTCCATGGGCACGCCCAGGGCCGTGGCCGCGACCTGGCGCATCTTGGTGTGCAGCCCCTGTCCCATCTCGGTGCCGCCGTGGTTGATGAGCACGGACCCGTCCTTGTAGACGTGCACGAGGGCGCCGGCCTGGTTGAAGGCCGTGAGGTTGAACGAGATGCCGAACTTGACCGGGGTGACCGCCAGCGCCCGCTTGGTGTCGGGGCGGGCGGCGTTGAAGGCGGCGATCTCCTCGCGGCGGCGCTCGACCTCGGCCCGGTCGAGCAGCTGGGTCCAGATGGTGCGCAGCCGCTCGGCGTGCCGGACGGGCTGGCCGTAGGGCGTGGTCTGGCCGGGGACGTAGAGGTTGCGGTGGCGCAGCTCCGTGGGGTCCAGGCCGAGCAACGGGGCGCAGCGGCCCATGACCTCCTCGATCACCAGCATGCCCTGCGGGCCGCCGAAGCCGCGGAACGCGGTCTGGGAGGTCTTGTGGGTCCGTGCGATCCGGCCGTGGACCTGCACGTGCGGGATCCAGTAGGCGTTGTCGATGTGGCACAGCGTGCGCTGCAGCACGGGCTCGGAGAGGTCCAGGCTCCACCCGCCGTCGCTGGTGACGGTGGCCTCCAGGGCCTGCAGGCGGCCGCTCTCGTCGAAACCGGCCTCCCACCGGGTGTGGTAGGGGTGGCGCTTGCCGGACAGGGTGATGTCCTGGGTGCGGTTGAGCCGCAGCCGCACCGGCCGGCCCGTCAGCACCGAGCCGAGGGCGGCGACGGCGGCGTAGCCGTGCGGCTGCATCTCCTTGCCACCGAACCCGCCGCCCATGCGCAGGCACTGCACGGTGACCTCGTGGCTGTGCAGGCCGAGGACGTGGGCGACGATCTCCTGGGTCTCCGTGGGGTGCTGGGTGCTGCAGTGCACCAGGACCTGCTCGCCCTCGTCGACGTAGGCGAAGGAGGCGTGGGTCTCCAGGTAGAAGTGCTCCTGGCCGCCGAACTCGAACTCACCGCTGAAGCGGTGGGCCGCGGTGGCCAGCGCGGTGCTGGTGTCCCCGCGGCTGACGGTGGGCTGAGCGCCCTGGAAGCTGCCGGCCTCGATCGCCTCGGCCACGGTGACCAGCGACGGCAGCGGCTCGTAGTCGACCTCGACCGCTGCGGCGCCCAGCCGGGCGGCCTCCTGGGTCTCGCCCAGCACCCAGCACACCGCGTGCCCGTGGAACATGACCTCGGTGGGGAACAGCGGCTCGTCGTGCTTGGTGCCGGCGTCGTTGACCCCGGGCACGTCCGCGGCGGTGAGGACCCGGACCACCCCGGGGACCGCCAGGGCCGGGGCCGTGCGCAGGTCCAGCACGAGGGCGTGGGCGTGCGGAGCCTGCACCGGCCAGGCGTGCAGCACGTCCTGGTGGCGCACGATCAGGTCGTCGGTGTACAGGGCCGTGCCCGTGACGTGCAGGGCGGCGTTCTCGTGCGCGACGGGCACGCCCACCACGGGGTTGACGGGGCGGTCGGCGAGGGACGTCATCGGGACACCTCCATGTCGGGGGCGGACGCGTGCTGCGTCCAGAACTTGAGCAGGGCCTGCTCGAGCATGGCCGAGCGGTAGCGGGCGCTGGCCCGGTGGTCGTCGATCGGGGTGCCCTCCCCGGCCAGCTCGGCCGCCGCGGCGAGGACCGTGTCACGGTTCCACGGCGCACCGCTGAGGATGCGTTCCGGGGCTTGCGCGCGGATCGGGGTGGCGGCCACCCCGCCCAGGCCGATCCGCGCGGAGGTGACCGTGCCGGCCTCCACGTGCACGGCGATGCCGACGGCCACGCTCGAGATGTCGTCGAAGCGTCGCTTGGCGATCTTGTGGAACGCGCTGTACCGGGCCGTCGGCAGCGGGATCCGCACGGCACGGATGATCTCCCCGGGGCGGCGGACGCTCTGCCGGTACCCGGTGTAGTACTCGTCCAGGGGCACCTCGCGCTCGCCCCCGGCGGAGGCCAGGACCACGGACGCGCCCAGGGCCAGCAACGCCGGGGCGGAGTCCCCGATGGGCGAGCCGGTTCCGAGGTTGCCGCCGAACGTCGCGGCGTTGCGGATCAGACGGGAGGCGAACTGGGGGAAGAGCTGGTCCAGCAGCGGCACCCGCCCGGCGAGGCCGCGCTCGACCTCGGACAGGCTCAGGGCCGCCCCGATCTCGACCTGCTCCTGTCCCACTTCGAGCGTGCGCAGCTGCTCGAGCCGGTCCACCGCCAGGGTCAGCGGCGGACGGGCGTGCTGGATGTTGACGCCCACGCCCGCGTCCGTGGAACCGGCGACCAGCTGGGCGTCCGGGGTGTCCTCCAGGTGCTCGAAGAGCTCCTCCAGGGAGCCGGGACGGACGAACCGTGCGCCGTCGGCCTCCACCCGGGTGGGCGGGGCGGGCTGCGCGGGCCGCTCCTGGCGCCGGAGCAGGGGGTCGGCGTCGGCCGGAGTCCCCAGGGCGTAGGCGGCGTCGCGGATGGGCCGGTAGCCGGTGCAGCGGCAGAGGTTGCCGCTCAGGGCGTGCAGGTCGAAACCGTTGGGCCCGCACTCGTGGTCGGCCGCGTGCTCCTCGCCGACGACCGCGGTGCCGGTCTGCGCCCCGGCGGCCGCCTCGGCGGTCGCGCCGGGGGCCTTGCGCTCGGGCCGGTAGTACTCGGCGGCCATGGAGCAGACGAAGCCGGGGGTGCAGTAGCCGCACTGGGAGCCTCCCCGGAACGCCATCTCCTGCTGGACGGGGTGCAGCGCCGCCGGCGTGCCGGTGCCGCCCGCGGTGCCGAGGCCCTCTGCGGTGACGACCTCCTGACCGTCGAAGGCGGCGGCGGGGGGCAGACAGGCGTTGACGGAGGTCCACCGGCTGCGTCCCTCGCCGTCCGGCCGGGCGACCAGCACCGCGCAGGCACCGCACTCGCCCTCGGCGCAGCCCTCCTTGGCCCCGGTCAGTCCCTCGCCGCGCAGCCAGTCCAGCAGCCGGGTGTGCGGGCCGAGCCCGTCACAGCTCCGGGTACGACCGTTGACCGTCACTCGGATGTCGCTCATGCCTGCTGCTCCTCGGTGCATGCCACTGGCCGCGACCTGGAGTCAGGTGGTTCCCCGGGGGTACCGGGAGCTCTCTGGCGGC
Source organism: Kocuria sp. WN036 (assembly GCF_002287015.1). NCBI lineage: Bacteria > Bacillati > Actinomycetota > Actinomycetes > Micrococcales > Micrococcaceae > Kocuria > Kocuria sp. WN036. The sequence continues at coordinate 89,001 of NZ_NSKF01000018.1, read as the reverse complement.
GGACCAGCGCGATTCGTCGTTGCTCGCCCGGTAGATAGTCCGCTTCAGGACCCGCCGTAGGCTGAGTCACACCATAACCACGCCGTGACGGGGCCGCAAGAGTTCGGGCGCCACCACCAGGTCAGGGTGTATCTGGAAGAATTCTTCCACAATGTGTTGTGGATCACGTCGATCTCCCCTAGGTTGGCCTCAGTCAAAGGCGGGCCCCGGTCGACCGGGGCTATCTACCGGGCATGATCTGACAGCCGGGCGGGCCCGCCGACGGACAAGCCGTTTCTCGGGTTCCCCACGATCCGTGAGGACCTGAGCATCATGTCGACCATCCACGAAACCGCTCCGCGCACCCAGGTCCACCTGGAACGTGCCGTCGAGCTCGCGGCGGAGAACGCCGCCGGCGACGGCGGGCCGTTCGGCGCCGTCGTCGTGACCGCGGACGGGCGGGAGTTCCCCGCCGTCAACCGCGTGACGGCGGACCACGACCCCACAGCGCACGCGGAGGTCATGGCCATCCGCAGCGCCTGCCGCGAGCTGGGGACCTTCGACCTCAGCGGGGCCGTGCTCTACACCAGCTGCGAACCGTGCCCGCTGTGCCTCTCGGCCTCGCTGTGGGCCCGGCTGGACGCGGTGTACTTCGCCGCCGACCGGCACGACGCCGCGGCCGGCGGATTCGACGACGCCGAGTTCTACGAGTTCTTCGCCCGGAGCGCGCAGGAGCGGGACCGGGCCCTTCCGGTCCGCCACGTCGCCCTCGCCACGCGCACGGAACCGTTCGAGGCCTGGACCGGCAACGCCCAGCGCACCGCGTACTGATCCGAGCACCCCGCCGCCCCGGTCGGCTCCTACCGGGACCATCAGATCTGGACACTTCACGGGAGACCCGCCGGCAGCGGCCGGGCCCCGGAAAAACAGAGGATCGCCGGACCTTGCGCAGCAGAGCCGACGCCTGCGCGCTGAAGGAGGCACCTTCCATGTCATCGACCACACCTGACCGTCCGACCGACGCCCGCACGACCGCGGCCCGCACGATCCGCCGTGGGCGCCCGGCGCACGCGCCCGGACCGGAGGACGAGCGGCTGCCGCTGGGGCGGACCACCGCCTACGGCTTCCAGCACGTCCTCACCATGTACGGCGCCATCGTCGCCGTCCCCCTCATCATCGGGCAGGCCGCCGGGCTCTCCGGCGAGGAGATCGCCCTCCTCATCAGCTCCTGCCTGCTCATGGGCGGGGTCGCCACCGTCCTGCAGAGCTTCGGGGCGCCCTTCCTCGGCTCCAGGCTGCCGCTCGTGCAGGGCGTGTCCTTCGCCGGGGTCGCCCCCATGCTCGCGATCCTGGCCCGTGGCAACGACCTGACCACCATCTTCGGGGCCGTGCTCGTCTCCTCGGTGGTGGGCTTCCTGCTCGCCGGCGCGTTCTCCCGCGTCCTCCGGCTGTTCCCGCCGGTGGTCACCGGAACGGTGATCACGGTCATCGGCATCTCCCTGCTGCCGGTCGCGATCTCCTGGGCCGCCGGCAGCGGGGAGGGCGGCGCCGCCGACCCCCGCAGCCTCGCGCTCGCCGGGATCACCCTGCTCATCGTGCTGGTGCTGTCCAAGGTGGGCGTCGGGATGATCTCGCGCCTGTCCATCCTGCTCTCCTTCGTGCTCGGCACCGTGATCGCCCACACGATGGGGATGGTGGACTTCTCCGGTGTGGGCCAGGGCGGTATCGTCACCCTCCCAACGCCCCTGGCCTTCGGCCCCCCGACCTTCGAGGTCGCCTCGATCATCTCGATGCTCATCGTGGTGCTCGTGACGATGACCGAGACCACGGCGGACATCCTCGCGGTGGGCGAGATCACGGGGGCCAAGGTCGACTCGAAGCGCGTGGCCAACGGCCTGCGGGCGGACATGCTCTCCTCCGCGGGGGCGCCGCTGCTGAACTCGTTCACCCAGACGGCCTTCGCCGCCAACGTCGGTCTCGTGGCGGTGACGGGCGTCCGCAGCCGCTTCGTGGTCACGGCCGCCGGCGTCATCATGGTGGGACTGGGGCTGTTCCCCGTCATCGGCGAGGTCGTCGCGGCCATTCCCACCCCGGTCCTCGGCGGCGCGTCGATCGTGCTCTTCGGCACGGTGGCCTCCTCCGGCGTGCGCACGCTGGGCAAGGTGAACTTCAACAACTCGATGAACCTCGTCATCGTGGCGGTCGCCTTCGCGTTCGGCCTCATCCCTGTGGCCGCGCCCCAGTTCTACGCCGGCTTCCCCTCCTGGACGCAGACCATCCTCGGCTCGGGGATCAGCGCCGCAGCACTCGTGGCCATCGCTCTCAACCTGCTGTTCAACGAGCTGGCCGCCGGCAACTCCCGGCACCAGTCCGTCATGGCGGCGGCGCCGGTGCGGGTCGTCCGGGCGGACACCCTGGCGCACCTGCGGGAGGGCGACCGGATCCAGGACGGTGCCGTGGTGGACAGCGACGGAGCCGAGGTGGCGGTCGTGGCGGAGCACCACTTCGACGACGTCCGGAGGATGATCGACGACGGGGAGATCACGCACACGGGACAGATCCGGACGGTCCTCGCCGCCAAGGACGCGACGGCCTGAGCACCCGGGCTCGCACCCCACGTGCGAGGCCTCTACCAGGGGCGTTCCCCGCTTCCGCCCGGCGCACCGCCGGGCGGAAGCGGGGAACGCCCCTGCGACGGTGTCCGGGCCGGTCCGCTCAGCTCGCTGCCACCGGGCCGCGGCGCCCCGTCCCGGCCCGGCCCGCGAGCATCGGGCCCGGCGGGGCCGGGAGCTTCAGGCGTTCACCAGGCGGCGGGCCGCCGCGGAGTGCTCGGCGGTGAGCGCCTCCACGTCCAGCCCGGTGATCGCACCGTCCTCCACGAGCCAGCGCCCGCCCACCATGACCCGGTCCGCGCGCTCCGCGCCGCACAGCAGAAGCGCGGAGAGCGGGTCGTGGGCGCCGGAGAAGCGCAGCCCGTCCAGCCGGAACATCGCGAGGTCCGCCTGGGCGCCCGGGCGCAGCACACCGAGGTCCGGGCGCCCGAGCAGGCGCGCGGAGCCGCGCGTCGCCCAGCCGAGGGCCCGCTCCGGGGTCACGGCCTCCGCCCCGTAGCGCAGTCGCTGCACGTACAGGGCCTGCCGGACCTCCTGCACCAGGTTGGAGGCGTCGTTGGAGGCGGACCCGTCCACCCCGAGCCCCACGGGGGCTCCCGCCTCCTCGAGCTCCACGGCCCGGCAGATCCCGGAGGCCAGGCGCATGTTGGACGTGGGGCAGTGGGCCACGCCCACCCCGGCCGCGCCCAGGCGGGCCACCTCGGCGTCGTCGAAGTGGATGCCGTGGGCCAGCCACGTCCGGTCGGTGAGCCAGCCCGTGGACTCGAGGTAGTCGACCGTCCGCAGCCCGAAGCGCTCCCGGCAGAAGTCCTCCTCGTCGATGGTCTCGGCGAGGTGGGTGTGCAGCCGCACGTCCAGCTCGCCGGCCAGGACGGCGGTGTCCCGCATGATCTCCCGCGTCACCGAGAACGGTGAGCACGGGGCCAGGGCGATCTGGGTCCGGGCGCCGTCGCCGCGCTCGTGGTAGGTCCCCACCAGGCGTGCGCTGTCGGCGAGGATCGTCTCCGCCTCCTGCACCGTCTGCTGCGGGGGCAGCCCGCCGTCGCGCTCGCCCAGGCTCATGGATCCCCGGGAGAGGACGGCCCGCATGCCGAGGCTCCGGGCGGCCTCGACCTGCACGTCGATCGAGTGCTCCATGCCGCCGGGGAACAGGTAGTGGTGGTCGGCCGCCGTGGTGCAGCCCGAGAGCAGCAGCTCCGCCATCGCCACCGTGGTCGCGAGCTGCAGGTCGTGGGGGCGCAGACGGGCCCACACGGGGTAGAGGTCCCGCAGCCACGGGAACAGGGGGACGCTGACCACGGGCGCCCAGGCACGCGTGAGCGTCTGGTAGAAGTGGTGGTGCGTGTTGATCAGCCCGGGCACCACCACGTGCTCCCGGGCGTCGAGGACCCCGCACGGAACGGTCGGGGCTCCGCCGGCCGGGACCAGCTCCACCACGGTGCCGGAGGCGGTGTCCACCACGACACCGCCGGCCGTGTCCGCGGAGGTGTCCTCGCCGGTGTACAGGGCCAGGGGCTCGCGCAGCCACAGCAGGTGGGAGCCGGAATTCGAGGTGTGGGGACGCACAGGGTTCTCCGATCGGTCGCAGGTCTCGTCACCGGCGCCGTGCGCCTCGTGTGTTCCGAGGGCGGCACGCGGCGCCGCCAGCTCAGTGAGGTCCTGTCTGCTGATCCAGGAGACCGCTCCCGCGGTCCCGGTGACCGTAGCACCGGCGGATGTTCGCCTTCAACCGTCCGGGCCCCGACGACGACGGGCCCGGACGGCGTCCGGTCAGCTCTCCCCGCGCCGGATCAGTCGGCCCGACGGAGTCCGGAAGTCCACGGAGCTGCCCCGCAGATAGGTTCTGCGCACCTTTCCGGACAGCGCCTTGCCCTGATACGGGGTGATGGGGTTCTTGTGATGCAGCTTCCCGGCGTCCACGACGAAGGCGTCGTCGGGCGCGAAGACCACCAGGTCGGCGTCGTAGCCGATGGAGACCTTGCCCTTGGCGCGCAGGCCGGCCCGCTGGGCCGGCTTCGTCGACATCCACTCCACCACGCGGCCCAGGTCCACTCCGCGGCGCCGGGCTTCCGTCCAGATCAGGGACAGCCCCAGCTGCAGCGAGGAGACACCACCCCAGGCCACCCCGAAGTCGCCGTTGTCGAGGTCCTTGAGGTCCAGGGTCGAGGGGGAGTGGTCGGAGACGATGAAGTCGATGGTCCCGTCGATCAGTCCCTCCCACAGCAGCTCGCGGTTGCCGACCTCCCGCACGGGCGGGCAGCACTTGAAGGCGGTGGCGCCGTTGGGCACCTCCTCGGCGAGCAGGGTGAGGTAGTGCGGACAGGTCTCCACCGTGATGTCCAGGCCGTCCCGCTTCGCGGTGGCGAGCATGGGCAGAGCGTCCGAGGAGGACAGGTGCAGGATGTGGGAGCGGGCGCCGGTCCAGCGGGTGCGCTCGATGACCTCGGCGATGGCCAGGTTCTCGGCGCCGCGCGGGCGGGACTTCAGGAAGTTCTCGTACACGTCCCCCTCGGGCCGCGGGGCACGGTCGATGGCCCGGGAGTCCTCGGCGTGCACGATCATCAGCGAGTCGAACGTCTTGATCTCGGCGAGGTCCTCCTCCATCTCGTCGGCCTCCAGATGGGGGAACTCGTCCACCCCGGAGTGCAGCAGGAAGCACTTGAAGCCGAAGACGCCGTCGTCGTGCAGCTCGCGCAGGTCGGGCTTGTTGCCGGGGATCGCCCCGCCCCAGAAGCCGACGTCCACGAAGACGTTGTCCTGGGCGAAGAGGCGCTTGTACTCGAGGGCCGGCACGTTGACGGTCGCCGGGATCGAGTTGAGCGGCATGTCCAGGACCGTGGTGACGCCCCCGGCGGCGGCCGCGCGGGTGGCGGAGGCGAAACCCTCCCACTCGGTGCGGCCGGGCTCGTTGATGTGCACGTGGGTGTCCACCAGGCCGGGCAGCAGGTGCTCGTCCTCGGCCAGCTCCACGACCTCGCGGCCGACCAGGCCGGCGCCGAGGGGTTCGATGGCCACGATCCTGCCGTTGCGCACGCCGACCTCGCGGGGAGCGAAGTGGTCCCCGCAGGAGACGTTCTGCCCCCGCACCACGAGGTCGAACTCGCGGTGGCCGTGCGCATCGGTGCCGGCGTCACCCGACGCCGGGCGGGAGGCCTCCGCGGCATCGGCAGGCATCCCGTGCTCCCGCTTGTAGTCGGCGATCAGCCGGCGCACGCGCTCGGGGTCGTTGACGTCGTGGCTCACGTCCAGCTTGTGCGCCTGCTCGGCCTCGAAGGCGCTCCGGGCGGCGGCCGGCTTGGTGGCCGCGCGGGCGGAGTCCTCCCGGGCGATCGCCGCAGGATCCGCACTCACCTGCTGCGCACGCCCTGCGGCGTCAGAAGCGTCGTCCGCGCGCTGTCCGGGCTCCGCGGACGGTTGACCCGGATCCGGTCGATGCCCCTGCTCGTTGCTCTGCTTCCCGCCCCGGTCGGTGGTCCCCGGCCGCTGCGGCGTCTTCTTCTCCGTCATTCGGAGCTCCTCCTCGTCTTCGGCGTCCGCGCGGGCCGCCGGATCGATCAGTTGGGTCGGGTCCCCGTGAGCAAAGCGGGGAGCTCGAGGGCGAGCCGGGCGCCCACCTGCTCGAGCAGCCTGCCGGCCTCGCGCATGCTGACCCGCGGGTCCGGCTCGAGCTCGGTGAGGGCATAGGTGCGCACGAAACCGGCAGCCCTGCGGGTCTCCTCGTCGAGGGTGGTGCGGCCGCACACGGCCACCACCGGGACGCCGGCGGCGTGCGCGGTGGTGGCGACCCCCATGGGGGTCTTCCCGCCGAGCGACTGCTCGTCGAGGCTGCCCTCCCCGGTGACGACCAGGTCGGTGCCCACCATCCGGTCGGCGAGCCCCACGAACTCCAGGACCACGTCGATGCCGGGGCGGCGCTGGGCCCCGAGCACGGCGAGGGCTGCATAGCCCACGCCGCCGGCGGCTCCGGCGCCGGGGGCCCCGGCCGCCGTCAGGGCGGCCGGGCCCAGGGCGTCCGCCAGCCGGTCCCGGAAGACCGTCAGGGCGGCATCGAGGGATGCGACGAGATCCGGGTCGGCGCCCTTCTGCGGGCCGAACACGGCCGCCGCACCGTTGGTCCCCGTGAGGGGGTTGTCGACGTCCGCGGCCAGGACGAACTGTGCGTCCCGCACCCGGGGATCCAGCCCGGTGAGGTCCACCCGGACCAGCCGGGCGAGCTCGGCGCCTCCGCGGCCCAGCTCGGCGCCCTCGTCGTCCAGCAGGCGAGCGCCGAGGCCCTGGAGCAGCCCCGCACCGCCGTCGGTGCAGGCGCTGCCGCCCACCCCCAGGACGATCCGGGTGGCTCCGGCATCGAGGGCGGCGCGGACCAGTTCCCCGGTGCCGCGGCTGGTGGCGCCCCCGGCGTCGAGCACGGGTGCGCCGTCCTCGTCCACGGGGAGCGCGGCCAGTCCCGAGGCCAGGGCCATCTCCACCACCGCGGTCCGGTCGAGCAGGGCAAACCCTGCCTCGACGGGGTTCCCGGCGGGACCGGTCACGGTGGTGGAGCAGGCGACGAATCCGGCGCCGACGGCGGCGTCGAGGGTGCCCTCGCCGCCGTCGGCCACCGGGACGGCCACGACCGTGGCGGACGGCTCCACGGACCGGATGCCCGCCGCGAGGTGCTCCACCACGTCGGTGGCTTCCAGCGAACCCTTGAACTTGTCCGGGGCGACGACGATGCGCACGGGGCGTGCCTCCTGTTCTGTGCGGACGGGGATCAGTCGAGCAGGGCGATCGCCGTCGGGGCGTCCACGCCGCTGACGGCGAGCTCCTCGAACTCGACCACGTTGTCGATCTCGGTCCCCATGGAGATGTTGGTGACCTTCTCCAGTATGACCTCCACCACCACGGGGACCTGGTGCTTCTCCAGGAGGACCCGCGCCTGGCCGAAGGCCTCCTGCAGCTTCTCGGGATCGGTCACGCGCAGGGCCTTGCAGCCCAGGCCCTCGACCACCTTGAGGTGGTCCACTCCGTAGCCCTGGGTCTCCGGGGAGTTGATGTTCTCGAACGCCAGGGAGACGTTCTGCTCCATCTTGAACCCGCGCTGGGACTGGCGGATGAGGCCCAGGTACGAGTTGTTCACCACCACGTGGAGATAGGGCAGGTTGAACTGCGCCCCGACGGCCAGCTCCTCGATCATGAACTGGAAGTCGTAGTCCCCGGAGAGCGCGACGACGGTGGCCTCGGGCTTGCCCCGGACGACGCCGAGGGCGGCGGGCCCGGTCCAGCCCAGCGGGCCGGCCTGGCCGGCGTTGATCCACTGGCGGGGGCCGTGCACGTGCAGGAACTGGCCGCCGGCGATCTGGGAGAGCCCGATCGTGGAGACGTAGGTGACGTCCGTGCCGAAGGCGGTGTTCATCTCCTCGTAGACGCGCTGCGGCTTGACCGGGACCTGCGTGAAGTGCGTCTTGCGCTGCATCGAGCCCTTGCGCTGGGCGCAGTCCTTGACCCACACGGACCAGTCCGGCACGGAGAACCGCTCCTTCCGCTCCCGGGCGACCTCGATGAGGATCTCCAGGGCCGCGCCGGCGTCGGAGACGATGCCGAGGTCGGGGGAGAAGACGCGTCCGATCTGAGTGGGCTCGATGTCGATGTGCACGAACGTGCGACCCCGGGTGTAGGTGTCCAGGCCGCCGGTGTGGCGGTTGGCCCACCGGTTGCCGATGCCGAGCACGAAGTCGGACTCGAGGAACGTCGCGTTGCCGTAGCGGTGGGAGGTCTGCAGGCCCACCATGCCCGCCATCAGCGGGTGGTCGTCCGGGATGGCGCCCCAGCCCATGAGGGTCGGGATCACGGGCACGTCCAGCAGCTCGGCGAGCTCGACCAGCTGCGCCGAGGCATCGGCGTTGATGATGCCGCCGCCGGCCACGATGAGCGGACGCTGCGCGGAGGAGAGCATGTCCAGGACCTTCTCGGCCTGCGCGCGGGTCGCCGCGGGGCGGTGGACGGCCAGGGGCTCGTAGACGTCGATGTCGAACTCGATCTCGGCGAGCTGGACGTCCAGGGGGAGATCCAGCAGCACCGGACCGGGCCGGCCCGAGCGCATGAGGTAGAAGGCCTTCTGAAACGCCCCCGGCACCTGGCCGGGCTCCAGCACCGTCATGGCCATCTTGGTGACCGGCGCGGCGATCGAGGAGATGTCCACGGCCTGGAAGTCCTCCTTGTGCAGCTTGGCCACGGGGGCCTGGCCGGTGATGCACAGGATCGGGACGGAGTCCGCCCACGCGGCGTAGAGGCCGGTGATCATGTCGGTGCCCGCAGGCCCGGACGTCCCCACGCAGATCCCGATGTTGCCGGGGGCGGCCCGGGTGTAGCCGTCGGCCATGTGCGAGGCGCCCTCGACGTGCCGGGCGAGGGTGTGCCGGATGCCGCCGTGGGCGCGCATCGCCGAGTAGAACGGGTTGATGGCGGCGCCGGGCAGGCCGAAGGCCTCGGTGGCGCCCTCCTTCTCGAGGATGGCGACGACGGCGTCGACCGTGCGCATTCTGGCCATGATGAACTCCTTGGAAGCAGGACCCGGGATCGGGTCGGGAAGCGGTGGGGTGGGGAAGGTCAGCGGCCCGAGCGGCCGGAGAGCTCCTCGACGAGCTTGAAGAGACCCGAGTGGTCGAGTCCGCCGTCGCCCTTGTTGACGGTGGCGGCCACGAGCTGGGCGACGATCGCGCCGAGCGGCACGGCCACGCCGGCCTCCCGGGCGGCGGAGGTCACGATGCCCATGTCCTTGTGGTGCAGCTGGAGCCGGAAGCCCGGGTCGAAGTTGCGGTCCAGCATCTTCTGGCCCTTCTGGTCCAGGACCTTGGAACCGGCCAGGCCGCCCCCGAGGACCTTCAGCGCGGCGTCCGTGTCCACGCCGTAGGCCTCGAGGAAGACGACGGCCTCCGCGAGCAGCTGGATGTTGCCGGCCACGATCAGCTGGTTGGCCGCCTTGACGGTCTGCCCGGAGCCGGCGGGGCCCACGTGCACGATCGTCTTCCCGACGGCCTCGAGCACCGGGCGGGCGGCCTCGAAGTCCGCGGCCTCGCCGCCGACCATGATCGAGAGCACGGCGTCGATGGCGCCCTGCTCCCCGCCGGAGACCGGGGCGTCCAGCGGGCGCAGTCCGTGCTCGACGGCCTCCCGGGACAGGCGCGCGGCCACGTCCGGGCGGATGGAGCTCGCGTCGATCCAGACGGTGCCCTGCGCGGCGTGGGCGAAGACGCCGTCCTCGCCGGTCACGACTCCCTCGACGTCCGGGGAGTCCGGGACCATCGTGATCACGACGTCGGCGTTCGCGACGGACTCGGCCACGCTGGACGCGCCCTTGCCGCCGGCCTCGACGAGCTGGTCGATCTTGTCCTGCGAACGGTTGAAGCCGACGACGTCGTAGCCGGCCGTGACGAGGTTCTTGGCCATGGGCAGGCCCATGATGCCGAGTCCGATGACGGTGACGTTGGTCATGGTGGGATTCCTCACTGTGGGAGCCCGTGCGGTGCGTGCGACGGGCCGTGGTGGCAGGTGCGGGGAGGAGCGGCGTCAGGCGCCGGCGCGGGCCGCGGACCACGCGGCGGTCCAGGCGAAGGGGTCCTGCTGCGACGCCTTGTACTCGAGGCCTACGTAGCCCGAGTAGCCGAGCTCCCGGCTGCGCTCGATCCACTGCTGGAGCGGGAGCTCGCCGGTGCCGGGCTCGTTGCGCCCTGGGGCGTCGGCGATCTGGATGTGGCCGAAGTCAGCGGCGTGCTTCTCGATGACCGCGGAGACGTCGTCACCGTTGACCGACAGGTGGTAGAAGTCGGCGAGCAGCCTGATGTTGTCGGCACCGGCGGCCCGGACCTTCGCGATGACGTCGAGGGCGTCCTGGGCGGTCTTCAGGGGATAGGCCTCGGTGCCGGAGACCGGCTCCAGCAGCACGGTCCCGCCGATGCGCGCCACGCCCTCGGCGGCGGCCACGAGATTGCGCACCGCCAGCTCGTCCTGGGCCTCCGGCGTGTGCTCGGGCCGGCGGTTGCCGTAGAGCGCGTTGAAGGCCTTGCAGCCGGTGCGCTCGCCGATGGCGGCGACCACGGCGATGTTCTCCTTGAACTCCCCGCAGCGGCCCTTCCAGGACACGAGGCCCCGGTCTCCGCCCGGCATGTCGCCTGCGTTGAAGTTCAGCCCGCTCAGCTGCACCCCCGCGTCCCGGATCGCGTCCACGAAGGCGTCGACGTCGCGGTCCGCGGGCACGGACTCCGCGAAGGGCCACCAGAACTCGACCGCGTCGAAGCCGGCGGCCTTGGCGGCCGCGGGGCGCTCGAGCAGGGGCAGGTCGGTGAGAAGGATGGAGCAGTTCACGGTGTAGGACATCTGGATCCTCCTGGTTCGGACGGGACCACCACGTATTTCGGAATGTGGAAGTCAACTTCTGTCTTGTGAAACAGCGTACGGTCCCCTGTGACGCAGGTCAATCTCTGATTGGAAGAATTATTTCGGGATGTGGAAACTATGGGGTGTGGTCCGATGGCATGGAAGGACCCCGTGCCGCCGCGGTGGCAGGGCGGCACGGGGTCCGGTCGGTGGGGACGGGATCGCCGTCCGGTCAGCGCAGCTTCATCTGCCGGTTGACGTCCTTGTAGAGGAGGTACCGGAACCGGCCGGGGCCGCCCGCGTAGCAGGCCTGGGGGCAGAACGCCCGCAGCCACATGAAGTCGCCGGCCTCGACCTCGACCCAGTCCTGGTTGAGCCGGTAGACGGCCTTGCCCTCGAGGACGTAGAGCCCGTGCTCCATGACGTGGGTCTCGGCGAAGGGGATCACCGCCCCCGGCTCGAAGGTCACGATCGTCACGTGCATGTCGTACCGGACGTCGTCCGGGTCCACGAAGCGCGTGGTCGCCCACTTGCCGTCGGTCCCCGGCATGGCCGTCGGCTCGACCTCCTGCTCGTTGGTGACGAACGGCTCCGGCACCTCGATGCCCTGCACGTACTCGTAGGCCTTGCGGATCCAGTGCAGGCGGGCGGGCTCGCCGCCGCGGTTGCGCACGGTCCACTCGCACTCCGGCGGGAGGAAGGCATAGCCGCCGGGGACGAGCTCGTGCTCCTCCCCGTCGACGGTCAGGACGAGCGCCCCCTCCATGAGGAAGAGCACGCCCTCCACGCCGGCCTCCGTCTCGGGCCGGTCGCTGCCGCCGCCGGGGCCGACCTCCACGATGTACTGCGAGAAGGTCTCCGCGAAGCCGGACAGAGGCCGGGCGAGCACCCAGACCCGGGTGTCCTCCCAGAACGGGAGCCGGCTGGTCACGATGTCCCGCATGGTCCCGCGCGGGATCACCGCGTAGGCCTCCGTGAACATCGCCCGGTCCGTGAGCAGCTGGGTCTGGTCGGGGTGGCCGCCGTGCGGCGCGTGGTAGGTGGTCTCGGTCATCTGAAGTCGCCTCCGGTGGTCGATGCGGCCGGTGCCGCGGCCTTGGGGTGGGCCAGGGAGAAGAGCTCGTGCTCGCCGATGCCGGCGCTCTCCTCGAGCTCCTCCCCGGAGATCGCGCCGCACAGCACGCCGCGGTGGACGAATCGGGCCAGGGCGCGGGCGGTGGCCGGTTCGTCCATGATCTCCGACTCGATGCCGTGCACGTAGTTCTTCAGCCGCAGCGCCGCCGCGGGGAAGCCCTCGCGGTAGAAGAAGTACGTGGCCAGGTAGCGGGTGGGCAGCTGGTGCGCGTGCAGGTCCCATCCCTGGTAGTAGCCCCGCTCCAGGGAGCGGCGCACCAGACGGGCGTGCAGCCGCCAGGCGGCCAGCTTCTGCCGGTCGCTCCCGGTGGGCAGGATGTTCGTGGAGCCGTCGGACAGCCGCACCCCGGTGCCGGCCACGGCGACCTGCATGACGGCCTTGGCGTGGTCGGCGGCCGGGTGCTCCATGGACTGGTACTGGGCGGCGATCTGCAGGGAGTCGGAATAGTCGTAGGTCCCGTAGTGCAGGGCCTCGACCCGTCCGTCCGTCCGGTGGAGCATCGCCGGGATGGGGCAGGTGCCGTCGGTCCCCAGGATCATCGGGGCCGTCTCCATCTGCACCTCGAACCGCAGCCGCCCCGCCGGCAGCCCGAGGCCCGCCTCGAGCTGTTCGCAGGCCTCGACCATGACGTCGACCTGCTCCGTGGTGCTCACCTTGGGCAGGGTGAGGACGAGGCCGCGGGGGAGGCCGTCCTCGCTGTGCCCGGCCTCCCGCAGCCCGCCCTCGCGCACCAGGGTGGTGACGAACAGGTCGAGCGTGCGCAGGCCGCGGTCCCGGGTGGCGGCCTCGAAGCACTTGAAGCGGATCCCGATGTACGGCGGCGCGGTGCCCTCCCGGACGGCCAGGGCCACGGTGCGCGCCGCGCGCACGGCCCACTCGTCCTCCTCCTGGTCCCCGCGGTCGCCGAAACCGTCCTCGAAGTCCAGACGGACGTCCTCGATGGGCTCGGTGGCGAGCTTGTGCTCGACCGCTCGCGCCACCCGGTCGACCAGACCCGGGGCGGCACCCTCGGGGGCCACCTGCTCCGCGAGGGAGGCCGCACCGAGCCCGGCCACGGACCGGGCGGCGCGCTCTCCCCACTGCCGGGCGGTCTCCGGGGTGAAGCTGTCGGCGGGGAGGTAGACGGTGTGCACGGGCTGGCGTGTACCGGGGTCCCCCGGGTAGGACCGCTGGAGCAGCGCGTCGGTGCCGGCGAGCCGCTCCGCAGCGCGCTGCCGGAAGGCCGTGCCCAGCGTCCCGGTGTCCAGGTCGCCGGCGCTCACTTCGTGGCCACCCGGTCGCGGTCGGACTGCTCGAGCAGCTCGTAGGCGGGCAGGGTGAGGAAGTCGACGTAGTCCTCGCCCAGCACCAGATCGGCGATCAGGGCGGCCGCCGGCTCGAAGTGCGCCTCGTAGGACTGCGGGTCGACCTCCTCGCGCAGGACCTCCTTCTGCCGCTGGAGCTCCTCGGCCACGAGCTCGCGGGTCGCGGTGTTCCCGGTGTCCTCGTAGACCACGCCGTTGCGGATCTGCTGCCAGATCTGCGAGCGGGAGATCTCGGCGGTCGCGGCGTCCTCCATGAGGTTGTGGATGGCCACGGCCCCGTTGCCGGAGAGCCACACGGCGGTGTAGCGGATCGCCACGTAGAGGTTGGCCGCGAGCTCCTTCTGGGTGCTCACCCGCCCGGCGCTGGCGACGTCGAGCAGTTGCTCGGCGCTCACCCGCACGTCCTCGCGCAGCCGGTCCACCTGGTTGGGCCTCTCGCCGAGGACCCCGTCGAAGACCTCGCGGCAGGTGGGCACCAGGTCCGGGTGGGCCACCCAGGAGCCGTCGAAGCCGTCGTCGGCCTCGCGGGTCTTGTCCGCGCGCACCTTGGCGAACGCGGCCTCGGTGGCCTCCTGGTCCCGGCGGTTGGGGATGACCGCGGCCATGCCGCCCATCGCGAAGGCCCCGCGGCGGTGACAGGTCCGCACGAGCAGCTCGGTGTAGGCCCGCATCAGCGGGGCCGTCATGGTGATGGTGGAGCGGTCCGCCAGGACGAACTTCTCGCCGGCGTCCCGGAAGTACTTGATGATGCTGAACAGGTAGTCCCAGCGTCCCGCGTTGAGCCCCGAGGCGTGCTCGCGCAGCTCCCAGAGGATCTCGTCCATCTGGAACGCCGCGGGGATCGTCTCGATGAGCACGGTCGCCCGGACGGTGCCGTGCTCGATGCCCAGGTGCTCCTCGGCGAACGTGAACACGTCGTTCCACAGCCGGGCCTCGAGGTGGGACTCCAGCTTCGGCAGGTAGTAGTACGGTCCGTGCCCGTTGGCCAGCAGGAGCTTCGCGGTGTGGAAGAAGTGCAGGCCGAAGTCCACGAGCGCGCCGGAGGCCGGCTGCCCGTCCACCGTGACGTTGTGCTCCGGCAGGTGCCAGCCGCGGGGCCGGGTGACCACCACGGCGAGCGGGGCGTCCTGGCGCAGGGCGTACTGCTTGCCCTCCGGGGACGTGAAGCTCAGGGTGCCCCGGGCGGCGTCGCGCAGGTTGAGGACGCCGTCCACCTGGTTGTGCCAGGTGGGGCTCGAGGCGTCCTCGAGATCGGCGAGCCACACCTTGGCCCCGGAGTTCAGCGCGTTGATCGCCATCTTGGCCGGCGAGGCGGGCCCGGTCATCTCGACCCGGCGGTCCTGCAGGGCCGGCGGCGCCGGGGCGACCGTCCAGTCCCCCTCGCGGATCTCCCGGGTCTCCGGCAGGAAGTCCAGGGTGCCGGTCTCGGCGGCCCGGCGGCGGTTCTGCTCCCGGGCGCCGAGCAGCTCGGCGCGGCGGTCGGCGAAGTTGTGGTGCAGGGCCTCCACGAAGGAGAGGGCCTCGGCGGTGAGGATCTCGCTCGCGCGGTCCAGGCCGGCGGGGGTGGTGAACTCGATGGCCATGGTGGTCTCCGTTCGGTGCTGGGTTCGGTGGGCGTCGCCGCCCGTGGTGCCGGGCGTCGCCGCCCGGTGGTGCGGACTCGGTGCCGCGCTGCTAGCGGGCGGCCACCGGTGCGAGCTGACGGGTGTCCTGCTGGGCCGCCTGCTGCACGGCCTCGGCCACGGCCGGCGCCACGTGCTGGTCGAAGACACTGGGGACGATGTAGCTCGCGTTGAGCTCGTCCTCGGCCACGCAGTCGGCGATGGCCTGCGCGGCGGCGACCAGCATGTCGGTGGTGATGTCGGATGCCCCGGCGTCGAGCAGGCCGCGGAACAGGCCCGGGAAGGCCAGGACGTTGTTGATCTGGTTCGGGAAGTCCGAGCGGCCGGTCGCGACCACCGCGGCGTGCTCCGCGGCGACGCCGGGATCGATCTCGGGGTCGGGGTTGGCCATGGCGAAGACGATCGCGCGGTCGTTCATGGCGGCCACGTCGGCCCCGTCGAGCAGGTCGGGGGCGGAGACGCCGATGAAGACGTCGCTGCCCACCACGGCCTCCTTGAGCGAGCCGGAGAACCCGGTCTCGTTGGTGTTCTCGGCGATCCACTGCCGGTGCGGGTCGTCGTAGCTCTCCCCGCGGTGGATCGCGCCCTTGCGGGAGCAGGCGATGATGTCCTGCACTCCCTGGGCCTTGAGGAGCTGGATGATGGCGTGCCCTGCGGCGCCCACCCCGGAGACCACGACCTTGATGTCGCCGATCTGCTTGTCCACCACGCGCAGGGCGTTGAACAGCGCGGCCAGGGCCACGATCGCGGTGCCGTGCTGGTCGTCGTGGAAGACCGGGATGTCGAGCTCCTCGCGGAGCCGGGCCTCGATCTCGAAGCAGCGCGGGGCCGCGATGTCCTCGAGGTTGATCCCGCCGTAGACAGGCGCCATGGCCTTGACGATGCGCACGATCTCGTCGGTGTCCGTCGTGTCGAGGCAGACCGGCCACGCGTCCACGCCGGCGAACGCCTTGAACAGGGCGGCCTTGCCCTCCATGACCGGCAGGGCGGCGGCCGGGCCGATGTCGCCCAGGCCGAGCACCGCGGTGCCGTCGGTGACCACGGCCACCGTGTTGCGCTTGATCGTCAGCCGCCGGGCGTCCCCGGGGTTGTCGTGGATGGCCATGCAGACCCGGGCCACGCCGGGGGTGTAGGCGCGGGAGAGGTCGTCACGGTTGCGCAGCGAGACGCGGGGGGTGACCTCGATCTTGCCGCCGAGGTGGATCAGGAACGTGCGGTCGCTGATCTTGCGCACCTGGACGCCGTCGAGCGCCTCGAGGGAGTCGCGCACCTCGTCGCGGTGGGAAGCGTCGGAGACGTTGCAGCTGACGTCGACGACGACGTGGTCTGCGTGGGACTCCACGATGTCGAGGGCGGTCACGGCCGCGCCGGCCCGAGCGGCGGCGGCGGCGAGCTCGCTGGTGACGGTGAGGCCTGCCGGGGCCTCCACACGCAGGATCATCGAGTATCCGGGACTGGGCGTGGCCATGGTTCCTCCAGGGGCTGTGGTGCGACCATTTCAGTCGCATCGTGGAATGAAACTTTCGTATTATGGATATTATGGGAGCCAGCCGAGGTTGGCAAGGATCTTTCGTGACACCTGTCACGGATCCGGCCACCGAGATCTCGCCCGGCGCACGAGGCGGCCGGGCTGTACCGACGGGAGATGGCCATGACCACGACGACCACACGAGCCGGTTCGGGCGGGGTGCAATCGGTGGAACGCGTTTTCGAGCTCCTCGAGGTGATCACCGCGGCCGGTGGGGAGATGTCGCTCAGCGAGCTCTCCGCCGCTGTGAAGCTTCCGCTGCCCACCATCCACCGGTTGCTGCGCACGCTGGTGCCCTCCGGCTACGTCCGTCAGCTCCCCAACCGCAACTACGCGCTGGGGCCGCGGCTGATCCTGCTGGGGGAGGCCGCCGGGCGGCAGTTCGGTTCGGCGGCCCGTTCGCGTCTGGACGAGCTGGTGGCCGAGCTCGGCGAGTCGGCGAACATGGCCGTGCTCGACGGCCATGAGGTCGTCTACATCGCCCAGGCCCAGTCCAACCGGTCCATGCGCATGTTCACGGAGGTGGGCCGCCGGGCCGACACCCACGACACCGGTGTGGGCAAGGCCATGCTCGCCACCCTGCCGGACGAACGGGTCCGTGCCATCGTGGGCGCGGCGGGCATGGCCACGCCCACGCCCAAGAGCATCGGGACCCTCGAGGAGCTGTTCGCGGACCTCGACCGGATCCGGGAGCGCGGCTACGCGATCGACGACGAGGAGACCGAGCTCGGCGTGCGCTGCTTCGCGATGGCGGTGCCCGGGGCGCCGACCCCCACGGCGATCTCCGTCTCCGGACCGGTGTCCCGGGTGGACGAGGAGTTCGGCCGCCGGGCCGTGCCCGTGCTGCGCCGGGCGGCCGAGGCGATCGCCGCCGAGCTGATGCCCGTCACGGCCTGACTCCCGGGCGTCGCTGTCGGAGGCGGGTGCGGGATCAGGCGTCGCCGCCGGCGTTGCCGGTGGTGCCGGCGGTGACGTCGTCCAGGCGGTAGCGCTCGAACGCCCGGGCCGGGGCCCCGTCGTCCACCTCCCCCCGGTCGGCGAGCATCTGCAGCGCCCGCACCACGATGGAGTGCACGTCGATCCCGAACCAGCGCCGAGCCGCGGCGCGGGTGTCCGAGAAGCCGAAGTCGTCGGCACCCAGGGTGGCGAAGTCGTTCGGCAGGTACTGCCGGATCCGGTCCGGCAGCTCCGAGACGAAGTCCGTGGAGGCGATGACGGGCCCCTCCGCCCCTGCGAGCTGCTGGGTCACGAAGGGCACCCGGCGCGGTGCTGCCGGGTTGCGGAACGCCTCCTGCTCGGCGGCCAGGCCGTCGCGGCGCAGCTCGTTCCAGGAGGTCACCGACCACACGTCGGCGGAGACCCCCCACTCCTCGGCCAGCACCTGCTGGGCCTGCAGGGCCCACGGCACCGACACGCCCGAGCCGAGCAGCTGCACCTTCGGGCCGGGGTGCGCGGAGCCGGCGACCCGGTGGATGCCGCGCACGATGCCCTCGACGTCGACGTCCTCCGGCTCGGCCGGCTGCTGGTAGGGCTCGTTGTAGACCGTCAGGTAGTACATGACGTTCGGGTCCGCCGAGTCCGGGCCGTACATCTGCTCGAGGCCGTGCCGGACGATGTGGGCGATCTCGTAGCCGTAGGCCGGGTCGTAGCTGCGCACGGCCGGGTTCGTGCCGGCGAGCACGGGGGAGTGGCCGTCGGCGTGCTGGAGGCCCTCGCCGGTGAGCGTGGTGCGCCCGGCGGTGGCCCCGATGATGAACCCGCGGGTCATCTGGTCGGCGGCGGCCCAGAAGGAGTCGCCGGTGCGCTGGAAGCCGAACATCGAGTAGAAGATGTAGAACGGCACCATGGGCTCGCCGTGGGTGGCGTAGGAGGTGCCGGCGGCGGTGAAGGCCGCGACGGCGCCGGCCTCGTTGATCCCCGGGTGGAGCAGGACGCCCTGTGGGGACTCCTTGTAGGCGAGCATCAGCTCTCGGTCCACGGAGAGGTAGTTCTGCCCGTTGGGGTTGTAGATCTTCGCCGTGGGGAAGAACGAGTCCATGCCGAAGGTCCGGGCCTCGTCGGGGACGATGGGCACGATCCGGTGGCCGAAGTCCTTGCTCCGCATGAGATCCCGCAGGACGCGCACGAAGGCCATGGTGGTGGCCGCCATCTGCTTGCCCGATCCCTTCTTGCCGGACCGGTAGGCGTCGTCGCCGGGCAGCACCACGGGGGCGTGCCGGGCCCGGCGCACGGGCAGGCCTCCGCCCAGCTCCTTGCGCCGCTCGAGAAGGTAGCGGATCTCCGGGGCGTCGGGGCCGGGGTGGTAGTACGGGACGCCGTAGAGGTCGTCGTCGATCTGCTCGTCGGTGACCGGGATGCGCAAAAGGTCGCGGAAGGCCTTGAGGTCCTCCAGGGTCAGCTTCTTCATCTGGTGGGTCGCGTTGCGCGCCTCGAAAGAGGCGCCCAGCCCGTAGCCCTTCACCGTCATCGCGAGCACCACCGTGGGCTTGCCCCGGAACTCGGTGGCCGCCCGGTAGGCGGCATAGACCTTCCGATAGTCGTGGCCGCCGCGCTTGAGGGCCCAGATCTCGTCGTCGGTCATGTCCGCGACGAGCTCCTTGGTGGTGGTGGACCGGCCGAAGAAGTGGTCGCGGACGAACCCGCCGGACTCCGCCTTGAAGGTCTGGTAGTCCCCGTCGAGGGTCTCGTTCATGACCCGGACCAGCTCGCCGTTCGTGTCGGCCGCCAGCAGGGGGTCCCACTCCCGTCCCCACAGCACCTTGACCACGTTCCAGCCGGCGCCGCGGAAGAAGGCCTCCAGCTCCTGGACGATCTTGCCGTTGCCGCGCACCGGCCCGTCCAGGCGCTGCAGGTTGCAGTTGATCACGAAGTTCAGGTTGTCCAGCTTCTCGTTGGCGGCCAGCTGCAGCAGCCCGCGCGACTCCGGCTCGTCCATCTCGCCGTCGCCCAGGAACGCCCAGACCTGCTGCTCGGAGGTGTCCTTGATCCCGCGGTGGTGCAGGTAGCGGTTGAACTGCGCCTGGTAGATCGCGTTCATCGGCCCGATGCCCATGGACACGGTCGGGAACTGCCAGAAGTCGGGCATGGAGCGGGGGTGCGGGTAGGACGGGATGCCGTCGCTGCCCTTGGACTTCTCCTGCCGGAACCCGTCCAGCTGCTCCTCGGTGAGCCGGCCCTCCAGGAACGCCCGGGCGTACATGCCCGGGGAGGCGTGACCCTGGAAGAAGACCTGGTCCCCGCCGCCGGGATGGTCGGGGCCGCGGAAGAAGTGGTTGAAGCCGACCTCGTAGAGGGTGGCCGCGCCGGCGTAGGTGGAGATGTGACCGCCCACGCCGATCTCCGGGCGCTGGGCCCGGTGCACCATCACGGCGGCGTTCCAGCGCAGCCAGCGGCGGTAGGTGCGCTCGATCTCCTCGTCGCCCGGGAACTCCGGCTCCTGGTCCACGGGGATCGTGTTCACGTAGTCCGTGGTGACCGTCGGCGCGGCCGGGCCCGCGGACCCGGGTCGTGGTGCCGACGACTGCAGGAGGTACTGCGTCCGCTCCCGCACCTGCTTCTCGATGAGGTCCTCGAACGAACCCAGCCACTGCGCGGCTGCGGCCGATGTGCTGTCCGGGGCCTCGGGAGTCGGCCGGTTGCGGTGTTCAACCATGTGCTCAGGGGTCACGTCAACTCTTTCTCAGTGGTCATGGGTGGAGAAAGCCAGGGGTGGAGGAGAGGCGCGTCCGACCGGCCTCCTGCGGCGCCGGGATCCCCGGCGCCGCAGAAGACCGGTGGAGGTTCGCCGGCGGGTCAGTGCGCGGACGAGCCGCTCGAGCCGTCCTGGGGCTTGCAGACCCTGGTGTCGATGATCTCGCCGGCGGCGGTGATGACGGGCACCTCGTTGCCGTCGCAGTCCACGAGCTTGCCGTTCCTGACGGTGTCGCCCTCCTGGAGGTGGTCCTGCAGATGCTCGATGCTCTCGTAGTGCACCGCGCGCACCGGGGCGTTGGCGAAGACGGAGCCGGTGCCCCTCGGCGGATTGCCGGCGCGGAACTCGTTGAACAGGATGTTGAGCAGGATCGCCATCACGGCCGCCGAGCTGATGCCGGAGTGGAAGATCGTCTCGAACCAGGCCGGGAAGTTCGCGTAGATCTCGGGCACGGCGATGGGCAGCATGCCGAACCCGATGGAGGTGGCCACGATGATCAGGTTGGCGCCGTTGCCGAAGTCCACCTTCGCCAGGGTGCGGATGCCGGAGGCGGCCACGCTGCCGAAGAGCACGATGCCGGCCCCGCCGAGCACGGGCGGCGGGACCGCCGCGACGACCCGCCCGAGCACGGGCAGCAGGCCGAGGGTCACGAGGATGAGGCCACCGGCCGTGACCACGAAGCGGCTCTTGATGCCGGTGATGGCCACGAGCCCCACGTTCTGGGCGAAGGCGCTCTGGGTGAAGCCGTTGAAGAGGGGGGCCAGGGCGGAGGAGGCCATGTCCGCGCGCAGGCCGTCGGCGATGCGCTTCTTGTCGACCTTCGTGTCGACGATCTCGCCGACCGCGATGATGTCGGCGGTGGTCTCGGTGAGGGTCACGAGGATGACGATGAACATCGAGAGGATGGCCGCCACCTCGAACACGGGGGGACCGAAGGCCAGCGGCTGCGGGACGGCGAAGATGTCGCCGCTGAGCACCTGGCTGAAGTCCGCCATGCCCAGCGCCGCGGCCGCGGCCGTGCCGAGCACCAGGCCGATGAGGATGGAGAGCCGGGAGATGGCGGCGCTGCCCAGCTTGGAGAGCAGCATGATGATCAGCAGGGTCAGGCCGGCCAGGGCGATGTTGCCGACCGAGCCGTACTCGGGGGACTGCGCGTTGCCGCCCATGGCCCACCGGGCCGCCACCGGGAACAGCGTGAGGCCGATGGACGTGATCACCACGCCGGTGACGACCGGCGGGAAGAAGCGGATGATGCTCACGAAGAACGGTGTGATGAGGAAGCCGACGACCGAGGCGACGATGACGGCGCCGAAGACGGCCTGGATGCCGCCGCCGCTCTGGACGATCGCGGTCATGGTGGCCACGCCGGCGAAGGAGGTGCCCTGCACGAGCGGCAGCTGCGAGCCGAAGAACTTGAGGCCCCAGGACTGCAGGACCGTGGCGAGTCCGCCCACGAACAGCGAGGCCGCGATGAGCAGACCCTGCTCCTGCGGGGTCATGCCGGCGACCCCGCCGATGATGAGCGGCGGGGCGATGATGCCGCCGTACATGGTGAGCACGTGCTGCAGCCCGTAGCCGAGGCTGGCGCCCGCGCCGAGGTACTCGTCCTCGGGGCGGGCGCGGGTGGTGGTGGGCGGCTCGGCGGTGCGTGACCTGGCCATGGTGTTCTCCTAAGGATCCTGGTGACGGGAGAGACCCGGTGCCGGCGAAGGGGCGGGACCGGGGCGGAGCGAGGAGGTGGAGAGGTGCGCGATGCGCGGTGGGCGCCGCGGGGCGCCGGGTGAGCCGGCAGCGTGGGCGCCGCCCGCAGGAGGGTGCGGGGGTCCGCCGTCGTCGCGCACGGACGACGACGGACCCCGGCCGGTGCCGCCGTGGGCGGCACCGGGGAGTGCGGTGCTCAGCAGAAGCCTGCGATGCCCATCCAGGCGGACTCGTTCTCCGCGGCTCCCTTGCGCTGGATCGTGGCCTCGATGAGTCCGTAGGGGCGGTCGGCCGCCCAGTGGGTCTCCTTGTCGTTCTCGAGGCCGCAGAAGCCGAGGTCGTACACGAAGTGGTGCTTGTTCGGGCACGAGAACTTGATCTCGTCGATCTCCGGGTGGGCCTCGATGACGGCCTTGCCCATCAGGTAGAGGGTCTCCTGCAGGGCCTTGGAGTAGTGGTCGGTGAACTTGGTCAGGATGATCTTCTTGACGTTCTCGTAGACGGCGTCGTAGTCCACGTCGGTGGTGTTGTAGCGCCACCGGGTGGCCACGTCCGTGGACATGATCCGGTCCTCGGTCTCGGGCAGGACCGTGTACTTGTCCTTCGGGTAGCCCGTGAAGCCGGACTGCGTGGACTTCAGGACCGTGAGGTCCTTGAACCCGGAGATCACCGTGCGCTCCTCGCCGTCGGCGACGACCACCGCGGTGCGCACCTCGTCCTTGTGCTGCACGAAGCAGTGGTCGTGGTCGTTGATACGGTTCCACGCGTACTCCTGGGCCGCCCAGCGACCACCGGTGATCCACTCGAACTCGCCGGTGAAGTGGTCGGCGAGCTCGAGCAGGAACTGCTCGGGGGACTCGATCCCGTACTGCTGGGCGAAGGCGAACACGGTCTGCTTCTGCGTGTCCGTGGGCACGCAGTGGGCGTTGTCGCCGAGGGTGTGCACCTCCTCCAGGTCGCCGCGCAGCTGCGAGGTGACCACGAGGTCGCGGATCTCGTGGCGGTCGGTGTCGCGGTTGATGCGCACCACGTGGTTCTCGGCCTTGCCGTACTGGTTCTTGCCCAGGACGACGGTGTCCGTGGTCTTCTCGGTGATGACGTCGGTCATGACGTTTCTCCTTGGAGTGTGGAAGGCGGTATCTGCTGATCGGGGCGGTCGAAGACGGGTTGACCCGTCGACTCCTGGGTCAACTGCCCCGGTAGGTGGAAAAGGCGAACGGGCTCAGCAGGAGCGGCACGTGGTAGTGCCTCTCCTCGGCCTGCACCGTGAAGTTCACCGTCACGAACGGGTAGAACGTCGGCTGGTTCCGGCCGGCGAAGTACTGTCCCGTGGCGAAGGTGATCCGGTAGTCGCCGGATTCCAGGGTCTCTGGGCCCAGTTCGGGCACGCGTCCGTCGGCGTTGGTCTCGGCGGTCGCGATGGAGGTGCCGTCGGCGGCCTCGAGGGCCACGGCGATCCCCTGGGCGGGGGTGCCGGTGACGGAGTCGAGGACGTGGGCGGTGACGTAGCTCATGGGGTGACGAGTCCTTCGAGTCGGAGGAGGGCGATCTGGCGCAGCTGGTCGGCGACCACGGCCTGCTCCGTCCCGGGGTCGTTGTCCATGCGGGTGGAGAGCTGGTCGAGGATCTCCTCGGGGGTGCGCCCGGCGGCGCGGATGAGGAACACCTGGCCGAACCGCTCCTCGTAGGCGAGGTTGCCCTCGCGCAGGCGCTGCTGGACGTCGGTGTCCGTGGGGTCGACCGCGGACTGCTCCGCTCGCGACAGCCCGGCCTCCGCGTGGTCGCCCTCGGCCCGCTCGCCGATGCGAGGGTGGTGGGACAGGGCTCTCTCGATCTCCTCGGCGCCGAACGGTTTCGCGGCCGTCCGGGCCGTGCTGAGCAGGGCATCATGGTGGGCGTAGGGCCGGGCGTCGACCACGGCCTCCACCCAGCGCGGGATGTCGAGCGCCGGACGGACGACCTCGGCCGCCTGGGTCCTGTTGAGGGAGTTGAACGCGGTGAGCTCCATGGAGTGTGCCTGTCACCTCTCTGTATTCCGTAATGTGGAAGAAAACTTTCACTACGTATAGTGAACTGGCTCACAAGCTGGAAGTCAATGGTCGCATCCTTGTGTTACTGATTTTTTGCAGAGAGATGCCGGGAGTGAAACTTCGGTTTCACCGCGGGGCAGGAGGATTGCGGTCATGCCGAGGGAGTGCGGAAGGAACGTCATGGATGGAGCAGGGGATCGGCACGGCGGTCCGGGTGCGGAGGACAAGGTGCTCGTGGTGACGGGAGCCGGTTCGGGGATCGGCCGCGCGGTGGCGCGCGCCTTCCTGGCGGCCGGGTGGGTGGTGGTGCTGGCCGGCCGGCGGCGTGCCGCCCTGGTGGAGACCGCCGAGGCCGCACCCGGTGCCCGGATCGTCCCGGTGGATGTGGCCGACGCCGAGAGCGTGGCCTCGGCCTTCCGGGAGATCGAGGAGCTGACCGGGCGGATCGACGTCCTGTTCAACAACGCGGGCACGTTCGGGCCCCGCGGTGGGGCGGACGAGATCGATCCCGACGAGTGGCAGCGCACCCTGCAGGTCAACCTGACCGGGACGTTCCTGTGCTCGGCACAGGCCGTCCGGATCATGAAGCGGCAGCAGCCCCGGGGTGGGCGGATCATCAACAACGGCTCGATCTCCGCGCACGCGCCCCGGCCCCTGTCCGCGGCCTACACCGCGAGCAAGCACGCCGTCACCGGCCTCACCCGGTCCCTGGACCTGGACGGGCGCCCCTACGGCATCACCTGCGGGCAGATCGACATCGGCAACGCGGCCACGGAGCTGCTGGCGGGCCTGGGCACGGACGGCGGCTCCCTGCAGGCCGACGGCACGCTGCGACCGGAACCGAGCTTCCCCGTCGAAGAGGTGGGGCGGGCGGTGCTGATGATGGCCGAGCTGCCCGCCTCCGCCACGGTGAACTCGCTCGTGCTGACCGCCTCGGGGATGCCGTTCGCCGGCCGCGGCTGACGGATCGGTGCCGCGCTCCGCGCCGGGGACCTCCGCGACGCTGTCTCCGCGACACTGTCTCCGGGGGCACCCGTTCTCGCGACCCCTCTTGACGAGCGCCCCAGGAGGTACTAATTTCATATTGTGGAAACTTAATTCCATAGTACGAATCCTGGAGGAACCCGTGAACCACACCGCGCCGTCGCCCGCACCCGCGATCTTCTTCGACTACACCGCCATCGACTGCGACCCGGACCTCAGCCGCCCGCTGCACCGGCACCGGCGGACCGCACCGCTGTGGGCGCTCGCGGTGTCCTCGGCCTGCGTGGGCGCGATGGTGGGCCGCGCGGCCGCTCGACGCCTCCCGTAACCACGTCCTCCAGGAGCCGGTGCAGACCAGCGCGCCGGCTCGCTCCACCGATCCACCCCTCGAGGAGAACCCATGACCCAGCAGATCCGGACCGGCCGGCAGGCCCCCGACCTCGCACTGACCGACCACGAAGGACAGCAGGTCCGGCTCTCCGAGCTGCGCGACCACAAGGTGATCGTCTACTTCTATCCCAAGGCCTTCACCCCCGGCTGCACCTCCGAGGCGTGCGACTTCCGGGACAGCCTCGCCTCGCTCCAGCACCTGGGCTACACCGTGCTCGGGGTCTCCGGGGACGACCCCGAGACCCTGTCCCGATTCGCCGAGGAGTACCACCTTCCCTACCGGCTGCTCTCCGACCCCGACGGTCAGGCCGCCCGGGCATGGGGTGCCTGGGGGGAGAAGGCGGTCAACGGGGAGACCCGGACCGGCCCGCTCCGCTCGACCTTCGTCATCGAGCAGGACGGCACCGTGAGCTCCGCGGAGTACAACGTCCAGGCCGAGGGCCACGTCAAGAGCCTGCGGGAGCGGCTGGGCGCCTGAGCCGCGCCGGTCGTCGAACCCGGATGGGCTCAGGCCCGGAAGGTCAGCTCGGTGCAGAGGTCGTCGCCGAGCACGAAGCGGCGCACCGGGGCGCGCAGCGCCCCGGAGAGGTGGTCCGCGCCGGGGAACCGGATGCCCGGCACCCCGTCCCCGATGAGCATGGGTGCGGTGGTGAGGTAGAGACGGTGCAGCGTCCCGGCCGCGAGGAACCCGGAGACGGTGCGCCCGCCGCCCTCCACGAGCACCCGCCGCAGGCCCCGCCGGGCCAGCGCCTCGAGCACGGCCCGGGGTGCCAGCCCGTGCTCGTCCACGGGCACCCGCAGCACCGCGACATGCGGCGCCGGCGCCGTGGGCGCGTCCGCGTCCTCGCCCACGACCCACAGCGTGGGCGCGGCGCCGTCCGTGAGCACGGCCGAGGTCAGCGGGGCGCGCGCCGAGGGGTCCAGGACCACCCGGGTGGGATGGGGGCCGGGCACGGCGCGGACGGTCAGCCGGCAGTCGTCGGCGACCACGGTGCCGACGCCCACGACCACGGCCTCCACGAGTGCGCGCAACCGGTGCAGGTGCTCCCGGTCCTCCGGGCCGGTCACGAACTCGGCGTGCCCGGTGCGCGAGGCGATGAACCCGTCCAGGCTCTGTCCCAGCTGGGCGAGGACGAGGGGGCCCCGGTGCGCCACGAGCGGTCCGTAGCGTTCGACGAGCTCCGCCCCCGGCGGCGGCACGGGGCCGGTCCGGCCGGCGAGCAGCGCCTCCCAAGCGGCGGCGGGGGAGGCGTCCGGGGCGACCGGGCCGGAGGCGTCGTCGTCCGCGGGCGGTGGGGCGGCCCCGGTGCCGCGGGGCGCGGAGCTGTCGGTCACGGGGTCAGTCCCGGGCGAGGAACCGGTCCCGTGCCGTCTCCGCGGCGATGGCCCGCAGGCGGTCGTACTGGTCGGCGGCCCCGGCCTCGAGGGTCCTCAGCTCCTCGGTGTCGAGGCGCGGCTCGGCGGGGGCGAGCTCCAGGAGCGTGACCCACATGCTGCGCTTGGCGACCACCAGGGACTGCAGCATCTCGAGCTCACCGTGGGCGGCGATGCCGGTCCGCTCCCGGATCCGGCTCAGCGGATTGAGCCGGGAGGCAATGCCGGTGACGGTTCCCAGCCCCTTGGCCACCGTGCGCCGGCCGGAGCCCAGACGGTCGATCATCGCCTCGAGGCGGCCGATGTCGTCCTTGATCTCGTCGACGAACGCCGCGAACCGGCCCTCGTAGGGGGTGCCGGCCCACGTGGTGGCCGCCTCGTCGAAGAGCCGCACCCCGGAGAGGGCCCCCATGTAGTGCCCGAGCATGTAGGCCTCGAGCTTGTCGGACCGGACTCCGGCGCCCGCGGCGCCGTTCGGGCCGGTGGGCGGCTGCTCGCTCATCTGCTACTCCTCGCTCGTGGGAAGGGCGTCGCCGGGGCCCAGCACGGATCTCCCCGGGGCCACCAGCCTACTGACTCCGTCCCCCTCGCGGCAGGAGGGGTGCGGCAGGACGGGGTGCGGGGCCGCCGGGCCGGGCGGAAACCATAAGGGATGTGACTATCATGGGGCGCATGACTGAGAACGCGAGCGGATCCCCGGACCCCGACGAGCAGCAGACCATCGGCGCCTCCAGCCCCGAACCGGGCAGCGGGCTCGACCGCGACCCGGACGAGTGGGCCACCGGCGAGGAGCCGATGACCAGCGCGCAGCGCAGCTACCTCGACACCCTGGCCCGCGAGGCCGGGGAGGAGCTGCCGGCGGACCTCACCAAGGCCGAGGCGTCCAAGCACATCGACCGCCTGCAGGGCGAGAGCGGCAGGGTCCAGGACCAGTAGGTCCTGCACCGGCGGAGGGGGAGCACCGTGAAGATCGTCGTCCTGGGAGCCACGGGCAACGTGGGCACCGCGGTGCTCCGCCGGCTGCACGCCGCGCCGGAGGTCACCCACATCGTCGGGGTCTCCCGCGAGGGGCCCGAGCGGGGCGGGGAGCCCTACGACGGCGTGGAGTGGCACACCGTCGACGTCGCCGCGAAGGAGTCCACCGCGGCGCTGGCGGAGATCATGGCCGGCGCGGACGCCGTGATCCACCTCGTGTGGCTCATCCGCCCGAACCGGGACTTCGCGCTGATGCACGAGACGAACGTGGACGGCCTCGTCCACGTGCTCGACGCCGTGGTGCTCGCCGGCGTGCCCCAGATCGTCTACCCCTCCTCGCTCGGCGCCTACAGCCCCGGCCCCAAGGACCGGGCCGTGGACGAGTCCTGGCCGGTCGGCGGGGTCGAGACCTCGCACTACAACGTGCAGAAGGCCGAGACGGAGGCGCTGCTCAACCGGTTCGAGGAGGCCCACCCCGGGATCGTGGTGACCCGGCTGCGGCCCGGCTTCCTGTTCCAGGCGGACGCCGCCCCCGAGATCGGGGACTACTTCTTCGGCGCCCTCGTGCCCAGGAAGCTCATCGCCCGGCTGCGCCTGCCCGTGCTGCCGTTCCCCGAGAAGTTCCGCTTCCAGACGCTGCACACCGACGACGTCGCGGACGCGTTCTGGCGGGTCGTCCAGCACCGGGCCGGCGGGGCGTTCAACGTCGCCGCCGAGCCGGTGCTCGGCGCCGACGGCGTGGCGAAGGTGCTCGGCGCCCGGCGCGTGCTGCCCGTGCCGCCGGCCCTGGTGCGCGCGCTCGTGGCGATCACCTACCGGCTGCGGCTGCAGCCCACCGACCCCGGATGGATCGACCTGGCCGGCGCCGTGCCGATCATGGACACCACGCGGATCCGCGAGGTCACCGGCTGGTCGGAGAGCGTGAGCTCGCTCGAGGCGCTGCGGGAGCTCGTCGACAACCTGGACGGCCGGGAGGGCCTGGGCAACAAGGAGCACCGGCCCAAGTCGCCGCTGGTCTAGCCGGCCGGTCCTTCCCGCTGGAGGCGTCGTGGCGTACGGTGCCGCCATGACCGAGCAGCAGCCGTACTCGACGGTGCGGCACTACCCAACGTTCGACCTGCGGCACTACCCGGAGCACGTGCTCGCGGAGGTCGAGGTCCACGGGTCCTTCGAGCGGGCGGGCAACGCCGCCTTCAACGCCTTGTTCCGCTACATCAGCGGCAACAACCAGGGGCGGCGGGAGATCCCGATGACCGCTCCGGTGCTCCAGGGCGGGGCCGGGCCCCAGAAGATCGCGATGACCGCTCCCGTGTGGCAGCGGTCCGCGTCCGGCGGGTCCGAGGACACGGCCGGCGCGCACGTGGTCGCCTTCGTGCTGCCCTCGTCCGTCACGGCGGCGACGGCACCGGTGCCGTCCGACCCCGCCGTGCGGATCAGGGTGGAACCCGCGGTCCTCGCCGCCGTGCTGCGCTACCGGGGCCGGTGGACGCGCAGCTCCTACGAGAAGCACCGGCTGCGGCTCGAGCGGGCGGTCCGGGAGGCGGGGCTCGTGCCCGTCGCGGCGGCCCGCTTCGCGCGGTTCGACCCACCGTTCACCCCGGCGTTCCTGCGCCGCAACGAGGTGGTCCTGCCCGTCAGCGGTCCCGGCGCCGGAGCGCGGCCAGCACCGCGCTGATCAGGACCATGGCGCAGGCCGCGCCGACCGCGGCGGCGAACGCGCCCCGGTGCCCGGCGGTCTCGGCCAGGAGCCCGGCCGACGCCGCGCCCACGGCGGAACCGAGGACCACGCCGCTCGCGAGCATCGTCATGACCGTGCCCAGCCGCTCCGGCCGGGCGACGTCCCCGCCGATGGTGTAGATCGTGACCATGGCGGGCCCCAGCGGCAGACCGGCGAGCAGCAGCACCACGAGCATCGACCCGATCCCGCTCGGCAGCAGGAACAGCAGGCTCAGGGCGGCCATGGCGCCGGAGCTGACCAGCCAGCGGGAGGCCGGCGGGAAGCGCTGCGGCCACCACGCCACCGACAGGGCCGCGGCCGCCGAGCTGATGCCGAGCACGGCGTAGAGCAGACCGGTCGCGCTCTGGATGCCGAACTCGCCGCCGAAGGCGTTGAGACCGTTCTGCACGGCGCCGAAGAAGGCGCCCATGGCCACCATCCCCAGGACGGGGAGCAGCACGAGGACCCGCTCCCGGACGGGAACGGGACGGGCCGCCGCTCGGCGCCGGTCCTCCCGGGAGACGGCCGGGACCGCCAGGCGCGTGGGGTGCACGGCGAAGGTCGTGACCATGGTGAGGGTCAGGACGGCCGCGAGGACGAAGGGGGACCAGGGGGCGACCAGGGAGGCCAGGACACCGACCAGGGCCGGGCCGAGCACGAAGGTCAGCTCGTCGGCGGTGGACTCGTAGGACAGGGCGGTGTCCAGCTCGCGCCGGTTTCCGCCGACCAGGCCGCGCCACCGCACCCGGGCCAGCGGGCCGACCTGGGGGCAGGTGGCGCCCACGAGCAGGGACGCGCCGACGAGCAGCGGCACGGCCGGCGCGTCCGGGCCCGCGGGGGCGTAGGCGGTGACCAGCAGCAGCGCGATGGCCACGGCGTGGGCGAGGGCGGAGACCAGCAGCACGGCCTGCTGGCCCAGGCGGTCGGCGAGGTGGCCCATCAGGGGCCCGCCCAGCGCCGAGCCGACCCCGACGGCGCCGGCGGCCAGCCCTCCGACGACGTAGGAGCCGCTGACGGCGGTGGCGAGGGTGAGCGCCCCGACGGTGAGCATGGCCAGGGGCAGGCGGGCCGCGAAGGCGATCGGCAGGAAGTCGCGCCCGGCGAGCTGCACGAGCCGGGCGTACCGGCCGCCGGACGAGGGCGTCGTCCGGCGGCCGGTGTCGTGCGGGGCGGCCGCGGGGTGCTCCGCGGCGGGGGCCGGGGCGGCGGGCACGCGGGCCGCGCGCTCGGCCGTGGAAGGGGTGGTCAGGGGGTTCACAGGGGTCCTCGGAGGATGTGCGCACCGTCCCCCCTCCCGGTGCGCCCGACCCGGACAACAGGGTCCAGTCTACCGCCCGGACGCCCCGCTGCCAGGGGCGGCGGACCGGCCGCCGTAGGTGATCTCCGCCGCGCCCACGGCCGAGGCCACGTACAGGCAGGGGCGGTCGTCGGGGACGGCGGCGCAGACGGTGGCCGCCGTCAGGTCCTCGGGGTCGCGGTCGTCCGCGCCGGCGACCGCGGGGGTCCACCAGTCGGCGTCCGGGACCGCGGCCTCGACGGCCCCCGCCCGGGTCGTGACGGCCACGCGCCGCGGGGCCTCGCCCACGAGCCGGACCTCGGTGGCCCCGACCTCGGTGTGCACGTCCAGGTCCTCGCGCACCCGGATCCCGTCGAGGTCCACGGCGCCGACCTCCGAGGACGCCCACAGGGTGCGGGCGCTGCCGCTCGCCTCGATCACGCCGGCCTCCGTGTCGAGCCGGACGTCGCCGAAGTCGCCCTCGACGCTCAGGGCGCCGGCGTCCCCGGAGAGCCGCAGGTCCACGGGCTCGTCCGCGGCCGGGACGGTGATCCGCACGTGCATCCCGCTGCCGGCGCCCGGCCAGGAGCGGGACGGGAGGGCGTCGATGCTCAGCCGGCCGTCCTCGACCCGGGGCTCGGGGGCGCTCTCGAGCCTGACCCCGGCGTACACGGACTCCACCCGCAGATCGGGGACATCGGCCGTCACGACCTCGACGACCGCCG
The DNA here is from genome assembly GCF_002287015.1 of Kocuria sp. WN036. Lineage (NCBI taxonomy): Bacteria > Bacillati > Actinomycetota > Actinomycetes > Micrococcales > Micrococcaceae > Kocuria > Kocuria sp. WN036. The sequence goes on along the minus strand of NZ_NSKF01000018.1, from coordinate 57,603 downwards.
ACCGGCCGTCGACCACGACCGTGTCCACGGACTCGGTCACGGTGGTGTCCACCCGGTGCTCCTGGACGGACAGGGACGCAGCGGCGGTGGCACCGCCGGCGCCCAGCAGGAGGAGGGCGCCGATGCCGCCGAGCACGGCGGTGGGGACGAGCCAGGCCGTGCGCTCGTTGTCGCTGACGACGTCGTGGGAGGAGTCGTGGGCGGCGGGGTGCTCGGGGTGGGTGCTCATGGCCGGTGCTCCTGGTGGGACGGGTTTGCGGACGGGGTGTGGCCGGGCCCGGGGTCCGGGTAGCCGAGGTAGCGCAGGACCGCACGGACGCGGCGGTTGCCGCCGTCCTCGTGGGCGAGGCCCAGCTTGGTGAACACGGAGCGGATGTGCTTCTCCACCGAGGACTCGGTGAGGAAGAGGTTCGCGGCGACCGAGGCGTTGGAGAGCCCCTGGGCCATGAGCCCGAGCACCTCGTGCTCCCGCGGGGAGAGGAGCTCCAGGTCCTGGCGGTGCCGCGAGCGCACGAGCAGCTGGGAGACGACCTCCGGGTCCAGGACGGTGCCGCCCGCGCCCACGGTCTCCACGGACTCGAGGAACTGGTCGACGTCCGCGACCCGGTCCTTGAGCAGGTACCCCAGCCCGTCCCGGCGGGACGCGATGAGCTCCGAGGCGTAGCGCTCCTCGACGTACTGCGAGAGCACGAGCACCGCGATCCGCGGGTGCTGGGAGCGGACGAGGACGGCGGCGCGGATGCCCTCGTCCGTGAACGTCGGCGGCAGCCGCACGTCCACGAGGGCGAAGTCCGGCTCGTGCTCCTCGACGGCCCGGAGCAGGTCCTCGGCGGTGTCGACGTCGGCGACCACCTCGTGGCCGGCCTCGGTGAGCAGGCGGACGAGGCCCGCGCGCAGGAGGACGGCGTCCTCGGCGATGACGATGCGCATCAGGATCCCGCCCCCCGGTCGACCGGCAGCTCGACGGTCAGCTCGGTCGGCCCGCCCGCGGGGGAGTCGAGGAAGAAGTGCCCGCCCGCGGAGCGGATCCGGTCGGCGATCCCGGACAGGCCGCCGCCGGGGACCACCACGGCGCCGCCGCGGCCGTCGTCGACGATCCGGGCGACCACGCGGGTGCCTCCCGCGGGATCGGTCTCGAGGCCCACCCGCACCGACGCGGCGCCGGCCTGGGCGTGCTTGACGATGTTGGCGATGCCCTCGGAGACCGCGAAGTACACGGCGGCCTCGGTCTCCGGCGCCAGCCGCGGCACCCGCACGTCCACGGCGACCGGGACGGGGGACTGGGCGGCCACGGCGGAGAGGGCGGCATCGAGGCCCCGGTCCTCCAGGACCGCCGGGTGGAAGCCCCGGGCCAGGCGGCGCAGCTCGGCGATCGCGGCCTTGGTGGTGGCATGCGCCTCCCCGATGAGGTCCTTGGCCCCGGCGGGGTCGTGGTCGATCCGGCGCTGGGCCATCGACAGGTTCATGGCCACGGACACGAGCTGGGGCTGCACGCCGTCGTGCAGGTCGCGTTCGATCCGGGAGCGCTCGGTGCGGGCGCCGCGGACGGCGGTCTCGCGGGCGGCCGCGGCCTCGGCGGCCCGGCGGCGCAGCTCCGCCGCCTCGTCCACCCGGAGCAGCAGCCGGGACAGGCCCCGGTGCGCGGCCACGGCGAGGACCACGACGAGCAGCCCGAGGAGGGTCAGGGTGATCCCGGTCAGGACCACGGCCCAGTCCGGCCACGTCCCGACCACCTCGGAGGGCCAGAGCGGGTTGTTCGGCGCCGCGTAGAGCGGCGCGAAGGCCAGGGCGACGGCGGCGCCGGTGCCGGCCAGGGCCGCCACGGCGACCCAGCCCAGGACCGTGGTGAGGAGCAGGTGCAGCAGTCCCGTCCAGAACGCGGCGTCGGAGACGTCCAGCCACCACTGGTGGACGATCCGCCAGCCGTCGGTGCGGGGCGAGCGGCGCCGGCGCGGGGCGGGCAGGTGCAGCCCGAACGCCGCCTGCGTGCGGCGGCGCTCGACCCACTCGATCCCGCGGACCGCGTAGATCGCGGCCACGAGCAGGACCACGCCCACCAGGGCGGCGAGCGAGGCGAAGCCGGCGGAGACCAGGGAGACGAGGGCCGTCAGCCACAGCGTGCCGAGCGCGGCGTCCACCACGAGGTCGGTGGTGCCGAAGAACAGGGTCCTGGGGGACCACGGTCCCCACTCCCGGGACCGGGCCCCGGCGGCGGGGCCCGCGGGCCGGGAACCGCCTGCGGGGCGGGGGGCGTCGTCCGGGGTCCCACGACCGCTGCCGGGATCGGTGCCGGGGCTGCCCCACGGTACGGGTGGAAGGGGCCGGGTCTCGTGCGGTGTGCTCATGCCTTCACGCTACGGTCGCGGGGGTCGTCGCCGCAGCGACGTTCTCCACCTGGTACGCCTGCGGTTTTCCGCACCCCGGCCCGGCGCTCCGGGCGCCGGCGCGGCTCAGCCGGCGTCCAGCAGGCCGACTCCCATGGCCGCGAGGGTGCCGAAGGCGACGCCCCACAGGACGATGGAGACGATCTGCCACCGGATGACGGCGTTGCGGTCCGCGCCGAAGGAGACCATGGCGGTGGCCGTGATCTGGCTGGGCAGGATCGTTTGGCCGAGCAGGCTCACACCGGCCACCCCGTACTTGTCGAAGGCCCGGCGCAGTCTCTGCTGCCGGGGCGAGGGCTCCCGGGGGTCGCCGGCGAACCTGCGGCGGAGGCCGTGCGCGCCCAGGACCAGCGCCAGCATGGAGGCGACGTTGCCGACGACGGCGGCCCCGACGGCGATCGCCGGGTCGAGGCCGGCCAGGACGCCGACGACGGACCCGAAGTAGGACTCGACGAACGGGATCGCTCCTGCCACCACCACCCCCAGCCACTGGAGCAGCGGCGGCAGGGAGGAGGTGAATTCCTGCAGGGCGTCGATCATCGGGGTCCTTCCGGGGGAGGTCGGCGCGGCCGGCCCGCGTCCGTCGCCGGGGCCGCTCCCAGCACGCTATCGGCGCGGCCCGCCCCGGGGCCTCCCCCGGCAGACGGAGCCTCGGCCGCTCCGGGCGAGGGAACCGTCAGCGGCCGCCGGCCGGCTCCGCCCCGGGGCGGAGGTGGCGGACCAGGAACCGGGCCTGGTCCTCGAGCACGCGCGAGCGCACGGGGTCCTCGTAGACCGCGAAGTGCCCCACCGGGTACGTCACGACCTCGCCCCGCGGCGCCGCCCGGGCGATCCGCGCGGCCCGCCACGGATCCGTCTCGGTGTCCTGCTCCGCGACGCACACGAGCAGCGGCGCCCGCACCCGTTCGGCGGTGCCCGGCAGGTACACGGGAGGGTGGAGGAGCAGCCGGGGCGCGAACTCGTTGCGCCAGGTGGGGCCGGTCTCCACGGCCTGCTCCAGATACCGGTCGCTGTCCGGGTCGATGATCGCGCCCACGTCCCCGGGGAGCGCGAACACCGGGATGCAGCGCGGGGGGAGCCCGCGCCGTCCCCGCAGCTCGTCGCGGACCGCGGCGGCCAGCAGCCGGACGGTGGTCCGCAGGAGCAGCCCGAGCGGGATGTGCTCCTGCTGCTTCTTGGCCCGGATCTCGTCGGCCGTGCTCTCGGAGCCCTTGCCGAACTCCGGCACCTGGGCGACCACGGCCCGGGTCCGCCGGTCCTCGGAGGCCAGCCGCAGGACGTGCCCGCCGGACAGCGAGCTGCCCCACAGCGCGGTGCGGGCCGGGTCGAGGCCGGGCAGGGAGCGGGCCAGGCGCACGGCCGCGCGCCAGTCCTCGAGCTGCTCCGCGGCGTCCACGATCTGCCGGGGTGCGCCGCCGCTGCGGCCGAACCGCCGGTAGTCGAAGGTCAGCACGGCCAGGCCGTGCTCCGCGAGGCCGGCGGCGTGCTCGGCCAGCTGGTCCTGGGTGCCGGTGAAGCCGTGGCCCATGACCACGCAGGGCGCCGCGGCGCCGGCCGGCGCCGGGCGGTACAGCGCGGCGGCGCACGGGACGCCGCCCGAGTCGAACGTGAGAGCCTCTGGCATCGTGTCCTCCACCGGCCGCGGCGGGTCCTGGTGCCCGCCCGTGGGGTCCATCGTGCGCGCGTTCCGGCGCCGGTGCCAGGGTCCCGGGCGGTCAGGCCGAGGTCACCAGCTCGGACCGGCGCAGCCGGTGGCCCCGGATCGAGACCAGCCGCCGGAGTCCCGTGCGGTCCTCGAGGACCCAGGCAATCCCCAGCTGCGGGACCACCTCGCTGACCGTGCCGGTGAAGCGGGGCTGCCGGTGCTCCCAGGCCTCGATCCGATCACCCGGCCGCACCCGGGCCAGGCCCAGGATCCATCTGTTGCTCGCGGTCATGGGGAGCCCCTTCCGTCTCGTGCGCCCGGTTCCCCCATCCTCGTCCCGGCATGTGGCCGCGGCGTTTCCGGCTGGTTGACGTCCCATGTCCTCTCCTCGGTCCCGGGGGCCGCCCCGGGCCCGGAGGGAGGGCCGGCGGGGTTCAGTACTTCCGCAGCGCCACGCGCGGCTGTCCCGTCCACCGCGCACGCAGCAGCGCCGAGACGTCCAGGAGCAGGGCCGTGAGCTCCGCGGAGCCGGGGCCCAGGGCGCGGACCACGAGGCCGGGCACCGGCAGCTCGGAGACCCCGCACCGCAGCCCCGGCACCCGGGCCTCGGCCGCGGCGAGCAGGCCGTGGACCTCCTCCACCAGCTCCCGGTCCGCCCGGGGGTCCACGACCAGCAGGGAGCCGAGGTGCGTGCGTCCCTCCAGGAAGCCGAGCCCGGCCACGGCATCCTCGCCCGGGCGCAGGCGGAGGTTGTCGAGGACCACCGTGCGCCCGCCCATCAGCACCTCGGTGCGCAGCACCACGCCGCGGTAGCGGAAGACGGTGCCGTCCGGCGCCCACCCGGGGGTGACCACCTCGCCCGCCACGAGGCAGGCCGAGGGGTCCATCGTCACGGTCGTGGACTGCACGTAGTCGGCGTCCTCGTAGGCGATGAGCTGGTCCGGCAGGTACTCGAGGACCGCGCCGGGGCCGAGCGCGAGACGTACGTCCTGGCGGGCGGGGGCGGTCGGGGTGCGGTAGACCTTGGTCGCGGACTGGGTGGTGACCAGAGCGGTGCCGGCGGCCCCGACCGTGACGTCCAGCTCGTAGCGGTCCCCGCCGAGGTACCCGCCGCCGGGATTGACGACGACGAAGCACGGCTGCCCCGACCCGTCCAGGTGGTGCGGGCGCAGCACGCGCAGGGCGCCGGCGTGGAACTGGTGGGCCGCCACGGTCCGGTCCCCGCGGGGCACCAGCACCAGCTCGAGCCGGCCCGTCGGCGCGGAGGCCGGCGCGGAGGCCGGCGCGGCACACCGGCCGGGTGCCGCGGCGGCGGGCGCGGCGGCGGTCACGGGACCATGTCCAGCATCAGCACGTCGTGCCGGATCCACGCGAGGATCCGCTCGAGGCCCTCGTCGGTCCGGAGGTTGGTGAAGCAGAACGGGCGGTCCTTGCGGAACACGGCGGAGTCCGCGGCCATGACGTCGAGGTCGGCGCCGACGTGCGGGGCGAGGTCGGTCTTGTTGATGACGAACAGGTCGGACTTGATCATGCCCTGCCCGGCCTTGCGGGGGATCTTCTCGCCCTGGGCCACGTCGATGACGTAGATGGAGAAGTCGACCAGCTCCGGGCTGAACGTGGCGGAGAGGTTGTCCCCGCCGGACTCGACGAACACGATCTGCAGGTCCGGGTGCTGGGCGCACAGCTTCTCGATCGCGGCCTCGTTCATCGAGGTGTCCTCGCGGATCGCGGTGTGCGGGCAGCCGCCGGTCTCGATGCCCACGATCCGGTCCAGCGGAAGCACGCCGTTGCGGGCCAGGATCCTGGCGTCCTCGATCGTGTAGATGTCGTTGGTGATCGCGGCCATCGAGACCTCGTGGATCAGCGCCCGGGTGACCCGCTCCACGAGCTGGGTCTTGCCGGCGCCCACGGGCCCGCCCACGCCGATGCGCACGGGGCCGCGGCCGGTCGGCGCGGAGGGGGCGGGGGAGACGGTGGTCATGGTGAGCTCCTGGGTCGGTGCGGTCGGTGCGGTCGGTGCGGTGGTGGGTCAGGACATGAACATGCGGGCCCGCTGCCAGGCGTGGCGCATCTGGGCGATCTCCAGGCCGGGACTGGTCGCCCCGGCCTCGTGGTCGGCCATGGACCCGATCCGCTCGACGCCGCGGGCGACGTCCTCGTGCAGGGCGCGCAGCACGCGCTGGCCCGCGTTCTGGCCGATGGGGATGCCGCGCACGGCGTTCTGGGTCAGGGAGGTCACGGTCGAGAAGAGGTACGCGCCGGCCAGCTGCTCCCAGGTCACGCCCAGGCCGGCGCCCACGAGCGCGAAGGCCACCGCGGGACTGCCGCGGCTCGTCCCGGCGCGCTGGCGCTGCGCGTAGGCCAGCAGCCGGGGGGAGGGGAAGTTCTCGGCGCCGATGTCGGTCATCCGCCGGCCCATCGCGGTCGCGGCGTCCCGCACCTGGACGGGCAGGGCCTGGGCGGCCAGCAGGTCGTCGGCGCGCCACACGGCGTCGTCGTCGGCCGCCGTGGCGACCGCGCGCACCGCCCAGCCCTCCGCCGGCACCACCTGGTGGTGCAGGCAGTGCCGGACCCAGGCCAGGAAGCTCGGCTCGTCGTGGACCGTGCCGTCGTCCACGTAGGTCTCGAGCCCCAGGGAGTGGGCGAACGCGCCGGTGGGCAGGGCGGAGTCGGCCAGCTGCAGCACGGCGAGCGTCCCGGCGAGCGATCCGGCGGCGCCCGCGGGGGAGTGCTCAGTGGGTGTGCTCGGCATGGCGGAAGGGGACCTCCATCTGCCGCTCGACGCGAGCGAAGCGCACCCCGGCGCCCTGCAGGAAGGCCTCGGCCGTGTGGTCGTACTGGAGCACCATGACCCCGTCGTGGCCGGGCAGCTCGGGGACCCCGGCCGCGGGGCCGAGGAACTGGGCGGGCAGGTGCCGGTTGCCCAGGGAGTGGGCCACGAAGCCCATCTGCTCGATCGTGGCGGGCGCGACCACCAGGACGTCGGTGGGCAGGGTCGAGACGACGACGGCGCTGTGGCCGTCCCGGTGCAGGATGTCGCCGTCCCTGAGCTCCCGCCGCGAGCTCAGCCGGATCCCCACCTCGGTGCCGTGGTCGGTCACGACCCGCTGGACGCGCTTGCGCAGCTCGGGCCCGGAGAGCGCGACCCGCTCCAGGTGCAGGCCGGCGCGCTCCGGCTCGGTGAGCTCGGCCAGGTTGCCGAGGACGGCTTCGACGATCACGGGTGCGGGTCCTCTCGTGGGGCTTCGGGGTGTCTCAGGGTGTGCGGGGCCCGGGCGGCGGGCCGGTCAGAACAGGAAGTAGCGCTGGGCCATGGCCAGCTCCTCGGCGGGCTCGCACGTGGCGATCTCGCCGTCCACGCGGACCTCGTAGGTCTGCGGGTCCACCTCGATCTCCGGGGTGGCGTGGTTGTGCCGCATGTCCTGCTTGGTCAGGCCGCGGATCCCGCCCACGGGCAGCACCCGCTTGCGCAGGCCCAGGCGCTCGCCGACGCCCGCCTCGACGGCGGCGCGGGACATGAAGGTGATGGAGTTGGCGTGCGGGGCGGTGCCCTTCGCGCCGAACGCGTCCCGCATCAGCTGCGGCTGCGGGGTGGGGATCGAGGCGTTGGGGTCGCCCATGAGCGAGTGCACGATCTGCCCGCCCTTGAGGACGGCGTGGGGCTTGACCCCGAAGAACACCGGGTCCCACAGCACGAGGTCCGCGAACTTGCCCGGCTCGACCGAGCCCACGACGTCGGCGATCCCGTGCGCGACCGCCGGGTTGATCGTGTACTTGGCCACGTAGCGCTTCAGCCGGGCGTTGTCCCCGCGGCCCGTCTCCTCGGGCAGGGGCCCGGTGCGCCGCTTCATCTGGTCGGCCAGCTGCCAGGTGCGCAGCACCACCTCGCCCACGCGGCCCATGGCCTGGGAGTCGGAGGAGGTCATGGAGAACACGCCCAGGTCGTGCAGCACGTCCTCGGCGGCGATCGTCTCGGGCCGGATCCGGGAGTCCGCGAACGCCACGTCCTCGGGGATGTCCGGGTTGAGGTGGTGGCAGACCATGAGCATGTCCAGGTGCTCCTCCGCCGTGTTCCGGGTGAAGGGCAGCGTGGGGTTCGTCGAGGACGGCAGCACGTGGGGCAGGGCCGCGATGCGGATGATGTCCGGGGCGTGGCCGCCGCCGGCGCCCTCGGTGTGGAACGTGTGGATGACGCGCCCGCCGATCGCGGCCACCGTGTCCTCCAGGAACCCGCACTCGTTGAGGGTGTCGGTGTGGATGGCCACCTGCACGTCGAACTCGTCGGCCACGCCCAGGGCCGTGTCGATGGCCGCCGTGGTGGCGCCCCAGTCCTCGTGGATCTTGAGCCCCACGGCGCCGGCGCGGATCTGCTCCGCGAGGGGCTCGGCGGCGCTCGCGTGGCCCTTCCCGAGCAGCCCGAAGTTCATCGGGTAGCCGTCGAGTGCCCGGAACATGCGGGCGAGGTGCCACGCGCCGGGGGTGATCGTGGTGGCGTTGGAGCCCTCGGCGGGGCCCGTGCCGCCGCCGAACATCGTGGTGATCCCCGAGGACAGGGCCGTGCCGATCTGGTCGGCGCCGATGAAGTGGATGTGGGAGTCGATCCCGCCCGCGGTGAGGATCCGGCCCTCGCCGGCGATCACCTCGGTGGAGGCGCCGATCAGGATGTCGACGCCGTCCATGATGTCCGGGTTGCCTGCCTTGCCGATCCCGCTGATGTGCCCGTCCCGGATGCCGACGTTCGCCTTGTAGATCCCGGAGGCGTCGAGCACCACGGCGTTGGTGACCACGGTGTCCACCACGCCGTCGTCCCGGGTCAGCCGCCCGTTGTGGCCCATGCCGTCCCGGATGACCTTGCCCCCGCCGAAGACCACCTCGTCCCCGGGTACCGTGCGGTCGTGCTCCACCTCGAGGAACAGCTCGGTGTCCGCCAGACGCACCAGGTCCCCGGTGGTGGGCCCGTAGAGGCTCGTGTACTGGGCGCGGGACATCTCGTGGCTCATGCCTGCTCCTTCCCGGAAGCGTCGGGGCGGGGGCCGCCGTCGGTGCCGGGGGCGTCCGTGCCGGGGGCGTCGAGGGGCCCGTTCACCCGGTTCGCGAGGCCGTGGACCTCGCGGCGCCCCGCCAGGGCGACGAGCCGGACGCGCTTGCGGTCGCCGGGCTCGAAGCGCACCGCGGTGCCGGCGGGGACGTCCAGGCGGAAGCCGTGGGCCGCCGTCCGGTCGAACTCGAGGCCGGGGTTGGCCTCGGCGAAGTGGAAGTGCGAGCCCACCTGCACGGGGCGGTCGCCGCGGTTGACCACGTCCAGCTCCGTGGTGGGCCGGCCGGCGTTGATCACGACGGGCTCGGGCCGCAGGACGTACTCTCCGGGGATCACGGGCGCTCCTTCGGTGCCGGGGGCGGGCGGGTCAGCGGATGGGGTCGTGGACGGTGACGAGCTTGGTGCCGTCCGGGAAGGTCGCCTCGACCTGGACGGAGTGGACCATCTCCGGCACGCCCTCCATGACGTCCGCCCGGGCCAGGATCGTGGAGCCCCAGGACATGAGCTCGGCCACGGTCCGGCCGTCCCGGGCGCCCTCCAGCAGCTCGGCGGTGATCAGGGCGACCGCCTCCGGGTGGTTGAGCCGCAGCCCCCGGTCCCGGCGCCGCCGGGCGAGGTCGCCGGCCACGACGACCAGCAGCTTCTCCTGCTCACGGGGTGTCAGGTGCACGGCTCTCCTCGGGACGGCGGGTGCTCAGGGACAGTCGTCACCGTAGGGGCTCCGTGTTTCGGCGAGGTTCACCGGGTGTTTCCGGCACGTGCCGGGGCGCGGGCGCCCGGGCAGGCGCCCCGGCGCGTGCGCCCGCGCCGGCTCACAGGGCGAGCGCCGCCCGGGCGTGCTCCTCGGCCCGCTCCCCGGCGCGGCCGGAGGCGCTGACCCGCCCGGAGTCCAGGACGTACCAGTCCGTGGCCGAGCCCAGGGCGAAGCCGATCCGCTGCTCCACCAGCAGCACCCGGATCCCGGTGCCGGCGGCCAGCTGCAGGATCTTCTGCTCGATCTCCTGGACCACGGACGGCTGGATGCCCTCGGTGGGCTCGTCGAGGATCAGCAGGGACGGCTCGGTGATCAGGGCGCGGGCGATCGCCAGCTGCTGGCGCTGCCCGCCCGAGAGCAGCCCGGCCCGGCGCTCGAGCAGCCCCTCGAGGGCCGGGAACATCGCTAGGGACCGGTCGACGGCGGCCCGCCCGTTCCGCCGGCCGTCGGCCACCACCTGGAGGTTCTCCCGGACGCTGAGCCCGCCGAAGGAGCGCTGGCCCTGCGGGACGTAGGCCATGCCGCGGCGGACCCGGGCGTGCCCGCTGAGCCCGGTGATGTCCTCGCCGTCGAGCAGGATCCGGCCGGAGGTCACCCTGTTGAGGCCCACGACCGCCCGCAGCAGCGTGGTCTTGCCCGCCCCGTTGTGGCCGAGGAGGGCGACCACGGCGTCCCCACCGACGGTGAGGTCCACGCCGTGGACCACCTCGGTGCGGCCGTAGCCGGTGTGCACGTCCTGGAGCTCGAGCATCAGGAGTCCCCTTCCCGGGAGTCGGCTGCGGTGGCGGCGGCGGTGGCCGCGGTGCCCAGGTAGATCTCCTGGACCCGCGGGTCGGCCTGCACGTGGGCCACGGAGCCCTCGCTGATCACCCGGCCGTCGGCCATCACGGTGACGGAGGTGGCGTAGCGGCGCAGGAACTCCATGTCGTGCTCCACCACGATCGTGATCCGGTCGCCGCCGATCCGGCGCAGCAGCTCACCGGTCTGCTCCCGTTCTTCGTGGCTCATCCCGGCCACGGGCTCGTCGAGCAGCAGAACCTGCGCCTTCTGCACGAGCAGCATCCCGATCTCGAGCCACTGCTTCTGCCCGTGGGCCAGCACCCCGGCCGGGACGTCCCGCAGGGCGGAGAGGTTGATGATCTCGAGGGCCTCCTCCACCTCCCGGGACACGGACCGCCGGGCGGCGAGCAGGGACAGGGGCGGGCGGCCGGCCTCCGCGGCGATGTCGAGGTTCTGGAGGACCGTGAGCTGCTCGAAGACGCTCGCGGTCTGGAAGGTGCGGCCCACGCCCAGCCGGGTGATCCGGTGCGTCCTGCGGCCCACCAGCTGGTGGCCGTCGTGGTCGATCGACCCGCGCGCCGGGACGAGCCCGGTCACGGCGTCGATGAGGGTGGTCTTCCCGGCGCCGTTGGGGCCGATGAGGAAGCGCAGGTCGCCCTGGTTGACCACGAGGTCCACGCCGTCCACGGCCGTGAAGCTCCCGAAGGACACGGTGAGGTCCGTGATCTCGAGGTAGGAGGGGCGGCCCGTGCGCAGCCCGCCGGGCTGCGGCGGGGTGCGGCCCAGCAGGGAGCTCCTCCACTCGGGGCGGCGCGCGGACAGCATCTCGGGGCGTGCGGCGGCGTTCATCGGGCCTCCTCCGCGGCCAGGGCCGCTGCCGGGGTGGGGACGGGGTCGTCGGGGGTGGTGGCCCCTCCGGAGCCGTGGCCGTCGCCGTCGCCGGGGGCGGTCGCGGGGGTGCGGCGACGACGCCGGAGCACACCGGGCAGCGAGGCGATGCCGCCGGGCAGGAACCCGACCACCAGCACGAAGAGCAGGCCCTGGAGGTACACCCAGAAGGACGGGAACGCGGAGGCCAGGGACGTCTCGGCGAAGGACACGGCGATCGAGCCGAGCACGGGCCCGAGCAGGGTCGCGCGGCCGCCGACGGCCACGCCGATGAGGAACGCGATGGACGGGATCACCCCGACGTCGGCGGGGGAGACGATCCCCACCACCGGGACGAACAGCGCCCCGCCGATCCCGGCCATCACCGCGGCCAGGACGTAGGCGGCGGTCTTCACGAGGGCAGGATCTCGGCCGAGGAAGCGCACGCGCTCCTCCTGGTCCCGCACCGCCACGAGCAGCTCGCCCCACCGGCTGCGGTGGAGCTGCCAGGTGAGGGCCACCATGGCCAGGAGCAGCGCCGCGGTGACGAGGTAGAGGAGCAGCTGGTTGCGCGGGTCGGCGAGGTCGTAGCCGAACAGGGAGCGGAAGCTGCTCAGCCCGTTGGAGCCGTTGGTGAGGACGGGCTGCCCGATCAGCCAGACCGCGAAGGCCGCGGCGAGGGCCTGGGACAGGATCGCGAAGTAGGCGCCCTTGACCCGCCGGGTGAAGATCGCCAGGCCCAGGGCCGCGGCCACCGCCGCCGGCACCAGGACCACGCCGAGCACGGCGGCCACCGGGTGGGCGAACACGGCCCACACGGCGGGCAGCTCGGTGACGCCGTTCTGCCGCATGAACTCGGGGACCTGCTCGCCCAGCAGCCGGGTGTCCGCGAGCTGCAGGTGCATGGCCATGATGTAGGCGCCGAGGCCGAAGAACAGGCCCTGGCCCATGGTGAGCATCCCGCCGCGGCCCCAGGCCAGGCCGATGCCCACGGCCACCATGGCGATGCACAGGTACTTGCCGAGCAGGCCCAGGCCGAACCCGCCGAGGGTCAGGGGGGCCAGGACGAGCAGCAGCAGCGCGCCGAGGGCCAGCCCGGCGGCGGCCCCCCGGGGCCCGGTGAGCCGGTCGCGCCACGCGGCGGCGGGACGGGGTGCGCTGGTGGTGCTCATGCCAGACCTCTCGTTCGGACGCTGAAGATCCCCTGGGGGCGCAGCTGCAGGAAGGCGACCACGGCGACCAGCACCAGGACCTTGGCGATCGAGGCGGTCGTGGAGTACTCGACGAAGGCCTGGAGCACGCCCAGGCCCGCCGCGGCGAGCACGGCCCCACGGATCTGGCCGATGCCGCCGGCGACGACCACGAGGAAGGCGTCCACGATGTAGGTGGTGCCGAGGGTGGGGCTCGTGGAGCCCACGAGGGTCAGCGCCACCCCGGCCACGCCGGCGAGCCCGGAGCCGATGAAGAAAGTCAGCTGGTCGGTGCGCCGGGAGGAGATCCCGCTGACCTCGGCGAGGTCGCGGCTGATCACCACGGCGCGGATCCGGCGGCCCAGGGAGGTGCGGTGGAGCACGAGCGCGAGGGCGGCGACCACAATGACGGCCAGGGCCAGCAGGAACACGCGGGACGCCGGGACCGGGACGCCCAGGACCTCCACGGGGCCCTGCAGCAGCTCGGGCAGCCGCACGTCCACGCTGGGGGCGCCGAAGACGTCCCGGGCCACCTGCTGGAGGACCAGGGACACCCCGAAGGTGACGAGCAGCGTGTCCAGCGGCCGGTGGTACATCCGCCGCAGCAGCAGCCCCTCGACCAGCAGGCCGAGGGCCCCGCCCACGAGGAACGCGATCGGGATCGACAGCAGCAGGGAGACCCCGGCGTGGCCGAGCACCTGCTGGACCGTGAACGCGGTGTACGCGCCGGCCATGATGAACTCGCCGTGGGCCATGTTGATGACGCCCATCTGCCCGAAGGTCAGGGACAGCCCCACGGCCGCGAGGAGGAGGATGGAGCCGAGGCTGAGCCCGGCGGACAACTGGCTGACGATGACTTCCATGGACGGCTCTTCTCTCGGTCTGCGGGGCGTCGGGGGCGGTGCCGGCGGCGGCGGGGCGGCTCAGCCGGAGACGCCGTCGGCCCAGTCGTAGCCGGTCAGGAACGGGTCGGGGGCCACGGGCTCGGCGGCCTCCTCGACCGTCTCGATCAGCCCGTCCTCGCGGATCCGGCCGATGCGCGGGGTCTTGGTGACGTGCTGGGTCTCCCCGTCCACCTCGACGGTGCCCTCGGGGGCCTCGACCACGGTCCCGTCGGCGGCCTCGCGCACGGCGTCGACGTCGAAGGACCCGGCCTTCTCGACCATCGCCCGCCACAGGTGCACGGACGTGTAGGCGGCCTCCATGGGGTCGCTCGTGACCCGCCCGCCGCCGTACCGGTCCTGGAACGCCCGCACGAACCGCTCGTTCTCGGGGGTGTCGACGGTCTGGTAGTAGTTCCAGGAGGTCAGCTGGCCGGCGACGTTCTCCACGCCGATCCCGGGGACCTCCTCCTCCGCGACCGACACGGACACCACGGGCACCTCACCGGCTTCGAGGCCCACGGAGGTGTACTGGCGGAAGAACGCCACGTTGGAGTCGCCGTTGAGGGTGTTGAACACCGCGTCGGCGTCCGAGGCCAGGAGCTTGTTGACGATGGTCGAGAACTCGGTCGAGCCCATCGGCACGTACTCCTCGCCCACCACCTCCATGCCGTGGGCCGCGGCGTAGGCGTTGATGATCCGGTTCGCCGTGCGGGGGAAGACGTAGTCGCTGCCCACCAGGAAGATCCGCCGGTGCCCCTGCTCCCGCAGGTGGTCGAGGGCCGGGACGATCTGCTGGTTGGTGGTGGCCCCGGTGTAGAAGATGTTGGGGGAGGCCTCGAGCCCCTCGTACTGCACCGGGTAGAACAGCAGCGAGTCCTGGGCCTCGAAGACCGGGAGCATGGCCTTGCGGCTCGCGGAGGTCCAGCCGCCGAACACCGCGGCCACGCAGTCCTGCCGGATCAGCTTGGCGGCCTTCTCCGCGAACACCGTCGGCTCGCTCGCGCCGTCCTCGGTGACGGGGTCGAGCTCCTTGCCGAGCACCCCGCCGTCGGCGTTGATCTCCTCGATCGCGAGGTTCAGGGAACGGTTGACGGTCGTCTCGCTCACGGCCATCGTGCCCGAGAGGGAGTTGAGCAGCCCCACCTTCACGCTGTCCCCGGAGGTGTCCACGCACGAGCTCGAGGGTGCCTGGGCCGCCTCTGCGCTCGGCCGCGGGTCGTACTTCGCGCCGCACCCCGTGAGGAGCGTGGCGGCCACGAGGGCCGGGATCAGAGCGCGCCGTGCGGGGACCGTCATGCCGTCCTGCTTTCCGGGGAGGAGTCGCTGGGTGCCGGGCGGCGGTCCTGCGGGCAGGACCCGGTCCGCCGGGATGGGAGCGACGCTAGCCAGCCGGGATTTCCGGGGTGCGGCGCAGAGGTTTCCCGGCGATGTCGGACGCGGCGCCCGGTTTCGGGCGTGTGTCGACCGGTCCCGCAGCGGCGCCGTCCGAGGGAACTCCGTATGCTCAGGACAGATGGAGAGCGCGGTCCGCCGGGACCGCCCCGGTGCTGCGGAAAGGTCGTGCGGCGATGTCCCCCTCGGTGCGCCCGCTCGCGGTGGCGGTGCTGACCGCGGCCCTGGTCACGGGGTGCGGCTCCGGGTTCCCGAAGGACCCGGAGGGAACCCTCGACCGGGTGCGCGGCGGTGAGCTGCGGGCCGGGGTCTCGGAGAGCCCGCCCTGGACGGAGGTCGCCGACAGCGGCCGTCCCTCGGGGGTGGAGGTCGAGCTGGTCGAGGAGTTCGCCGAGCGGATCGACGCCGAGGTCGTCTGGACCCCCGGCGCCGAGAGCCACCTGATCCGCTCGCTCGAGGGCGGCGACCTCGACGTCGTCGTCGCAGGCCTCACCGAGACGTCCCCCTGGGAGAAGCACGCCGCGCTGACCCGCCCGCACACGGAGATCGAGACGGGGGACGGCCGCACCGAGAAGATCGTGCTCGCCACCCGGCTGGGGGAGAACGGCTTCCTCACCGAGCTCGAGACGTTCCTGGTGGAACGGGAGGAGGGGTGATGTCGCAGTCCGGGGCGAAGGCCCGGTTCGGGTCCACCGAGCTCACCGGCGCGCAGGCGCGCACCCTGGCGCGTGCGGTGCGCCTGGAGAAGATCACCCTCGGGGTGCTCGCCGTGACCGTGGCCGTCGTGGCGCTCGTGGCCGGGCAGTCCCAGGCCATGAAGGTCGCCTGGATCGAGGACTCGCTCTCGTTCCTGCCGCCCCTCGCCTTCCTCGTGGCGGTCCGCGTCGCCGGCCGGCGCCCCACGCCGCGCCACCCCTACGGCTACCACCGCTCCGTGGGCGTGGGCCACCTCGTGGCGGCGGTCGCGCTCCTGGCGATGGGCGCGTTCCTCGTGGTCGACTCCGGCTCCGGGCTCCTGCGGGGCGAGCGGCCCCCGATCGGGGTCACGAACCTGTTCGGCACGCCGGTGTGGTCCGGGTGGCTGATGGTGGCGGCGATGACGCTCACCAGCATCCCGCCGGTGGTCCTGGGCCGGATGAAGATGAGGCTCGCGGAGGAGCTCCACGACAAGGTGCTCTACGCCGACGCCGACATGAACAAGGCGGACTGGATGACCGGCCTGGCCACGGCGGTCGGTGTGCTGGGCATCGGGATGGGCCTGTGGTGGGCGGACGCGGTCGCGGCGCTCGTGGTCTCCGCGTCGATCCTCAAGGACGGGGCCACGAACCTCCAGGGGGCCGTCGCCGACCTCGTGGACTCCCGCCCGACCACCTACGACGACGCCGCGCCGCACCCTCTCCTCCAGGAGATGGAGACGGTGCTGCGTCAGCAGCCCTGGGTGCAGGACGTGGGCGTCCGGGTCCGCGACGAGGGCCACGTCTTCCACGTGGAGGCCTTCGTGGTCCCGGCCGAAGGGGTCGTCCCGACGCTCGAGCAGCTCGCGGCCGCCCGGAAGCGCTGCGCGGACCTGGACTGGAAGATCGAGGACGTGGTGCTCGCCCCCGTGGCGGAGCTGCCGGAGGACCAGGTCCCGCGCTGACGGGCTCCCTGCCCCTGCGCGAGGGGTCTCGTCCCGAGTCCATCCGGGCTGTGTTCCGACCGGAGGCGACCCCTCGGCAGGGAGGCGGGTGGAACCGGACCCCTCGGCGGGGTCAGATCTTCAGGTGCACCAGGCTCGGCCCCTCGACCGCGAGCGCCTCGACGACCTTCTCGGCCAGGTTCTCCGGGGTGGCCTCGAACCCGACCGCGCCGAAGGCCTCCGCGAGCGCGGGCCAGTCCGGCTGCCGCAGGTCCACGGCGAGCGGGTCGATGTCCCGGTCGGTCATGTTCTGCCGGATCTCGCCGTAGCCGCCGTTGTCCACGCACACGATCGGCAGGTCCACGCCGAGCTCCACGGCGGTCATCAGCTCCTGGATCGAGAACATCAGGGCGCCGTCGCCCACGAGGCACAGCACGGGCCGGTGCGGGGCGGCGAGCTTCGCCCCGATCGAGGCGGGCAGGCCGTAGCCCAGGGTCGCGTAGGTCCCCATGTAGAGCAGGGAGTGCGGGAGCTGGGCGCGGAAGAACGTGGTGGAGCCCAGGTAGGTGACCTGGGAGGAGTCGCCGCCGATGATCGTGTCCTCGGGCACCACCGCCATGATCGTCTCGTTGAGCGCCGCGAGCTCGGGCGCGGTGCGGCGGCCCTCGTCGTCGAGCCGGGCGAAGACCTCGGTGAGGTCGCGCGGGGGGCGCGGGGCGAGCGGGCCGATCGCCTCGAGGAGCTGCGGGACCACGGCCGCGGAGTGGCCGGGCAGCTCGATGTCCGGGTCCAGGTTGCACAGCATCTGGTCCCGCATGATGTCCACGCGCACGACCGGGCCCCGCGGCGTGATGTCCCCGCCCCACAGCTCGGCCTCGCCCACCTTCGAGCCGATCACCAGCAGGGCGTCGGCGGAGCGCAGGAACTCGTGTGCGGTGGACAGGCGCAGGTCGGCGCCCAGCGAGAGGCGGTGCCGCTCGGGGATCGCGCCCTTGCCGTTGGTCGTGGTGATGACCGGCGCCTCGAGCAGCTCGGCGAGCTCGAGCAGCCGCGCGCCGGCGGCCAGCGAGCCGCCGCCGGCGAGGATGACAGGGTGCTCGGCGTCCCGCAGCACCTCGGCGGCGCGGCGCACGTCGTCGACCGGTGCCGGCTGCGGGGCGCCGAGCCGGCGCGGGGCCACCTGTCGGTCGGTGTAGTCGAGCTCCGCCTCCAGGACGTCCAGCGGGATCTCGATGTGCACCGGCCGGGGGCGGGAGTGGGCGAAGTCCCGGAAGGCGTCGTGGACCATGGTCACGGCCTCGGCCCCGCTGGTGACCCGGCGGCTGCGGCCGACGATCGCGTCCACGGCCGCGGACGGGTTCTTCGTCTCGTGCAGCGAGCCGATGTCCCGGAAGTCGTGGCCCACCGGACGGCCGGGGGACAGGATGATCATCGGGCGGGACTCGGCGTAGGCCGTGGCCGCCCCGGACAGCGAGTTGAGCAGGCCCGGCCCGGACGTGGTGATGACGACGCCCGGCAGCCCGGAGACCTGGCTCCACCCGTCGGCGCCGTACGCGGCGCCCTGCTCGTGGCGGGTGGTGACCGCCCGGATGCCCAGCTCGCGCAGCGGACGGTAGAACTCGAGCGAGTGGGTCCCGGGGATGCCGAAGACGGTGTCGACGCCGTAGCCCCGGAGGGTCTCCAGCACGGCACGGGCGGTGGTCCTGCGGGCGGTCATGAGCGGTCCTCCAGGGGGTGGGGCGGGTGGTGCGGGGCGGGTGGAGCGGGTGGAGCGGGCCGTGCGGCGGACGCCGGCGGTCAGCCCTCCCCGGCGGGCCGGTCCTTGACGTAGAGCAGGCGCTTGTTGACGAACTCGTCCATGCCCAGCGGGCCCAGCTCCCGGCCGTAGCCGGAGCGCTTGACCCCGCCGAAGGGCATCTCGGCGCCCTCGGCCTCGGCGGCGTTGACGTTGGCCATCCCGCACTCGAGCTGCTCGGCGAGCCGCCGGGCCCGCTCGGGGTCGGTGCTGAAGACCGCCCCGCCCAGGCCGTAGGGGGTGTCGTTGGCCAGGGCGAGGGCCTCGTCGTCGTCGGCCGCCCGGTAGACCACCGCGACGGGGCCGAAGAGCTCCTGATGGTGGGCGGCCATTCCCGGGGTGACGCCGGTGAGCACGGCCGGGGCCAGGTACGCCCCGGGACCCTCGGCGAGGGTCCCGCCGGTGTGCAGGGTCGCTCCGGCCTCCACGGCCTCGCGGATCTGGGCGGCCAGGGTCTCGGCGGCGGCGCGGGAGGCCATCGGGGCGTAGGTGCCGTCGGCCTCGGCGGACGGGTCGCCGGGCACCAGCGCGGCGGCGAGGCGGGTCAGCTCGACCACGAACTCGTCGTAGAGGTCGGCCATGACGATCATCCGCTTGTTGGAGTTGCACGCCTGGCCCGTGTTGCCCATCCGGGTGGCGAAGGCCGTCCGGGCGGACTCGCGCACGTCGTCGGTGTCGAGCACGACGTAGGGGTCGGAGCCGCCGAGCTCGAGGACGACCTTCTTCAGGTTCCGCCCGGCGATCTCGGCGACCTTCGCCCCGGCCCGCTCGGACCCGGTCAGGGACACCCCCTGGACCCGCGGGTCGGCGATGATGTCCGCGACCTGGTCGTGGCTCGCGAAGACGTTGGCGTAGGCGCCGGCCGGCACCCCGGCGTCGTCCATGAGCTGCTGGAGGGCCAGGGCCGCCCGGGGGCAGGACTCGGCGTGCTTGAGCACGATCGTGTTGCCCAGCACCAGGTTGGGGGCCGCGAAGCGGGCCACCTGGTAGTAGGGGTAGTTCCACGGCATGATCCCCAGCAGCACCCCCACGGGGCGCTTCTGGACCACCGCCCGGCCGCCGCCGGAGGCCGTGATGGGCTGGTCCGCGGCCAGGGCCGGGCCCTGCTCGGCGAAGTACGCGAAGATCTCGGCGCAGAACGCGACCTCGTCCCGGGCCTCGGCGAGCGGCTTGCCCATCTCCTCGGTGATGACGGCGGCCAGCTCCTCGACCCGTTCGGCGAACAGCGTCCCGACGCGGGCCGCGACGGCCGCCCGCTCCTCGATCGGCAGGGTCCGCCAGGCGTGGAACGCGGCGTCGGCGCTGGCCAGGGCCTCCTGGACCTGGGCGTCGGTGGCGGTCGGGTGCTCGGCCAGGACCCGGCCGGTCGCCGGGTTGACGGACCGGTAGGCGGACGGGGCGGTGGATCGGGCGTCGGCGGTCATGGCGGGGTCTCCTCGGGAGTGGTCGGGTGTCGGCGGCGGCGGCGGCGTCGGCGTCGGCGTCGGTGGCGTCGTGGTCCCGGGGCGGGGACCGGGCAGCGGCGGCGCGGGGCTCACGGCTGCATCGCCACCGCCCGCACCGGGGAGCCGTCCAGCCCGCGCAACCGCAGCGGCAGAACGCTCACCAACGGGTCCCGCCAGTCGACGGCGTGCAGGTTCGTCAGGTTCTCGACGATCGCCCCGCCCGCCCCGAGGACCGCCGCGTGCACCGGCAGCTCGGGCGGGCCGGACGCGCCGGCGTCCGGGGTGCGGTCCGGGTTGAGGGTGTCCGTGCCGAGCACGTGCACGCCCGCGGCCAGCAGGCGCTCGGCGATCTCCACGTCCAGCACCGGGTGCGCCAGGTAGCGCGGGGTGCCGAAGTGCCGGGACCAGTCGGTGCGGAACAGCACGATCGTGCCGGCCCGCACGTCCTCCAGCTGCGCGCGGACGTGCGCCCAGCGGATCACTTCGTGCTCCCGGAGCTCCGGCACGTGCACGATGCGCGCCGGTCCCACCAGGCGGGCGAGGTCGAGCTCGTCCACGGGCGAGCCGCCGTCCACGGTGTGCAGCGGGGCGTCCACGTGCGTGCCGCTGTGCGTGCCCAGGTGCAGCTCGGCCACCTGGAAGCCGTCCCGCGGGACGGACGCCGCGAGCCGGGAGTCCACGGCCGGGTCTCCCGGGAAGACCTGCATGCCGGCCTCCACGGGGTGGCTCAGGTCAACGAGGCGCATCGGCGGCCTCCTCCGGCCTGCCGGCCGCGCCGACAGTGCCGACCGTGCAGGGTCCGCCGGTCCGCTCGGGCGCGGCGGCCCCGTCCCGCGCCCGGCCCCGTCCGTCCCGGTCCTCCCCGCCTCGGCGAGGTGGCGCTGGACCGGCCGGCCCGGCACGATCCGCTTCGCCGCCAGGGCCCAGAGCAGGTAGAGCGCCGCGGAGAGGACGAACGTGGGAATGGTCGCGCCCACGGAGCTCGGCAGCACGTAGGTGAGCACCAGCGAGCAGACCGCGCCGACGACCCACACCGCCACGGCGGCGGGGTTGACCCCGCCCCGGTACCAGTACCGGCCGCCGCGCCCGCGCAGGATGTCCGCCGCGTAGGCGCCGCGCTGGACCACGTAGTAGTCCACCAGCATGATCGCGAAGACGGGGATGAACAGCGAGCCGATCAGCACCAGGAACTCGGTGAACTGGTCCAGCAGGCCCAGCCGGGTGGACCCGAGGACCGACACGGCCCCCAGTACGAGCGCCGTGGGCAGGAACCGCAGCCTCCGCGAGGGCGTGAGGTTCACCACCGAGGAGACCATGCCGTAGACGACCATGGTGTTGGTGGCCATCACCGACAGGAAGACCACCACCGCCAGGGGCGCGCCGAAGGCGGCGACGAGCACCGTCGGGTCGAACCCGACCGCCTCCCCGCCGTCGAGCACCACGTAGGCGACGGCGGTGGCCCCGAGGCTCATGGCCGCGACCGTGGACAGGACGTACCCCGCACCGGAGCCGATCATGCCCGCGGACTGCCGGCGGGCGAGCCGGTTGAACTCCGCGGAGAGCACGGTCCAGGAGATGGCCGTGGCGATGACGACGTCGAGGACCGCGATGGGGGACCAGCCCGCCCCGGGGTCCACGGGCAGGGCGGCGAAGTCGGCCACGGGGTAGGACGTGAACGCCACCGTGAACACCCAGGCCATGATGCCCAGGATCACCACCGCCAGCCACGGCTCCACCCGGGCGATGCCCTCGTGGCCGAGGACGGCCAGCGCCACGACCAGTGCCTGGCAGAGCACCGAGAACAGCACCGGGTTCGAGTAGCCGGTCGCCTGCGCCACGAGGAAGTTCACGGTGACGCCGGCGAGCATCGCCTGCACCCAGCTCCAGCCCATGAGGATGACCACGTTCGCGGCCACCGGCAGGAAGGACCCGCGCAGGCCGAAGGAGCCCTTGGTCAGGGACATGGTGGCGAGACCGGTGCGGGTGCCCATGTTCCCCACGAGCACCAGCACCGCCCCGCCGATCAGCGTGCCCAGGACGATCATGGCCAGAGCCGTGGGCCAGGACACCCCGGGCACGAACAGCGTCCCCGTCAGCAGGGTGGTCACCACCAGGTTCGCCGCGAGCCAGATCATCCCGATCCGGCCCGCGCCCAGCGTGCCGCGCAGCGGGCCGTAGCCCTCGGAGTTCTCGTCCAGGTGGTCCGAGAGCCGGGACCAGGCGCTCACGGGCGGGCCTCCGCGCGGTCGGCGCCGGAGCCCGCGAGGCGCTCGTTCCACTGCCGCAGCACCCCGGCGTGCGTGGGGCGGGACAGCAGCGAGACCACCACGTAGACCAGTGCGGAGCTCGCCAGTCCCAGGTAGATGGGGGCGTTGGCCAGCACGCCGAAGACTGCCATGGACGCCACGGTCACCACGGACCCGACGAGCATGGACAGGGCCGCACCGAGGCTCGTGCCGCGCCGCCACAGGAGCCCGCCGAGGATGGCGACGAGCAGGCCGCCCACCAGGATGTCGTAGGCGATGGTCAGGGCGGTGACGGTGTCCGAGACGAAGATCGAGATCACCGTGATCACCACGCCGAAGACGAGCACGTAGATCCGGTCCCCGCGCAGCGCCTCGGCGGTGCCCTCCGGGGCGGGGGCCGCGTGCCGGGTGAGCAGGGACCTCAGGGTCGGCACGACGTCGACGCGGGCCACCGTGGCCGCGGCGATGAGCGCGCCCGAGGCCGTGGACATCATGGCGGCGACCCCGGCCGCGAGCACGATCCCGCCGAGCCCGGCCGGGACGTACTGCTGCGCCATCGTGGCGAACGCGTCGTCCGGGGCGGAGAGGTCCGGGGCCACGGCGGCGGCCGTCATCCCGATGACGGCCCCGGCCACGCCGTAGAGCGCCACGTAGGCCGCGGAGGCGAGCCCGCCCCAGCGGGCGACCTGCGGGGAGCGGGCGGTGAAGACGCGCTGCCAGATGTCCTGGCCGATCAGCATGCCGAAGCCGTAGACCACGAACTGGGTGACGATCGCCTGCGTGCCCATGCCGTCCCAGGTGAAGAACGTGGCGTCCAGCCGGTCCTCGAGCCCGGTCCAGCCGCCCGCCGCGGAGAGGGAGAACGGCAGCAGGACCAGGAAGATGCCGACCGTCATGAACACGAACTGCATCATGTCCGTGAGCGTGATCGACCACATCCCGCCGAGCACGGAGTACGCCACGACCACCACGCCGCCGAGCAGGATCGCCCACGACCGGTCGAGCGGGAAGAGGACCGAGAAGATCGCGGCGTACGCGGAGGTGGAGGTCACCGAGAGCATCACGGTGTAGGCCAGCATCACGAACGAGGACGCCTTGGCCCCGCCGCGCTCGCCGTAGCGCAGCTGCAGCATCTGGGAGACGGTGAACACCTTGAGGGACTGGATGCGGCCGGCGAAGAACAGGCTCAGCGCGGCCAGGCCGGTGGCGATCGCCACCACCAGCCACATCCCGGAGATGCCGTAGGTGTAGCCGAGGCCCACCCCGCCCACGGTGGACGCGCCGCCGAGGACCACCGCGGCCATCGTCCCGGTGTAGAAGCCGGGGCCCAGGCGGCGGCCGGCCACCCGGTAGTCCTCGGCGTCGTGGGCCCGGCGGCTGGCCCAGAGCCCGACCGCCACCATGGCGACCAGGTACAGCACGATGATCAGCACGTTCATGGGTGTCGCTGCTTCCTCGGGGCGTGGGCGCCCACGGGGTCGATCGGGAGCCTCCCCGGAACGGGGTTGCTCTACAAGAAACAAAAGTTGTCCCACATAGTATGATGCAGATCATGTTTTGGGAACGGGTCCGGGTCGTGACGGGCGGGTAAAACCGTCCGGGAGGAGGCGTCGTCGTCGTGAAAGCACTGCCCATCGAGAGCTCCGGGCACACTGCCGCCGTGGGGTCGCGGCTGCGCAACCACCGGCGGCGCAGCCACATGACCATCGACCAGCTCGCCTCCGCCGCGGGCCTCACCAAGGGCTTCGTCAGCCGGGTGGAGCGGGACATCACCTCCCCGTCCGTGGACTCCCTGGTGCGGATGTGCCAGGTGCTGCGGATCGACGTGGGCGCGCTCTTCGCCGGGCCCGCCGACGTGGAGCTGGTCCGGCTCGAGGACGCCCCGCACATCGACCTCGGCGGCGAGGGCATCGAGGAGCAGCTCGTCACGCCGTCGGCCCAGCGCCAGGTCCAGGTCATCCGGGCCCGCGTGGCCGCCGGGGGCCGGGGCGAGGACGCGATGTACAGCATGGACTGCGAGACCGAGGTGCTGCACCTGATCAGCGGTCGGTTCCGGCTGCACGTCCCGGACCGCACCTTCGACCTGGCGGCCGGGGACACCGTCACCTTCCCCGGCTCCGAACCGCACACCTGGGAGAACCCCGGCACCGAGGACGCCGTGCTGCTGTGGATCCTCGGCTCGTGAGCCCCCCGCCCGGCCCGTCCGCCGCCCCCGCCGGCACCCCCGTCAGCACCCCCGTCAGCATCCACCGAGAGGACCGCACACCATGAACCCCGAGCGCATCACCGGCACCACCCCGGACGGCGCCCCCGTCGTCGGACCCGTCAACGCCGCCCTGACCCCGCGCTGGGCGGGGCTGGGCACGTTCGCCCGCCTGCCGCGCACGGACGAGGTCGAGCACACGGACATCGCGGTGGTGGGCGTGCCGTTCGACGCCGGCGTCTCCTACCGGCCCGGTGCCCGGTTCGGGGCCAACCACGTCCGGGAGTCCTCGCGCCTGCTGCGCCCCTACAACCCCGCGCAGAACGTCTCGCCGTTCGCCGGGGCGCAGGTCGCCGACGCCGGGGACATCGTGGCCAACCCCTTCGACATCCCCGAGGCGATCGCCTCCATCGAGGCCCAGGCCAAGGAGCTCATGGGCGAGGACACCCGGCTCGTGGCGATCGGCGGCGACCACACCATCGCCCTGCCGCTGCTGCGCGCCGCCCACGCGCGCCACGGCGAGGTCGCGCTGCTGCACTTCGACGCCCACCTGGACACCTGGGACACCTACTTCGGCGCCGAGTACACCCACGGCACCCCCTTCCGCCGGGCGTTCGAGGAGGGCCTGCTCGACACGGACGCCGTGTGCCACGTCGGCACCCGCGGGCCGCTCTACGGCACCGAGGACCTCGACGACGACGCCCGCTTCGGCTTCGGCATCGTCTCCTCCGCCGACGTCATGCGGCTGGGGGTGGACGCCGTCGTCGCGCACCTGCGCGAGCGCGTCGGCGACCGCCCGCTCTACGTCTCGCTGGACATCGACGTGCTGGACCCGGCCCACGCCCCCGGCACCGGGACCCCCGAGGCCGGCGGGATGACCAGCCGGGAGGTGCTCGAGATCCTGCGCGGGCTGCGCGGGACGAACGTGGTCGGCTGCGACGTCGTCGAGGTCGCCCCGGCCTACGACCACGCCGAGATCACCGGGGTGGCGGCCGCCCACGTGGCCTACGAGCTCATCAGCCTCCTCGCGCTGGGACCCGGCGCGGCGCCGGGCGGACCCGCCTACGGGCTGGCCGGGCACGTCTACGGGGACGCCGTCCCGGCGCAGGCCCCGGCGGGGGAGGGCCGGTGACCGGGGGCGCGGCCGTGGCCCCCCGGCCCGACCACACCTCGCTGTTCGCCCACCGCTCCGAGGAGTTCCGCCCCTCCCCGGTCCGGGCCGTGTTCGAGATCGCGATGCGCCCCGGGATCATCTCCCTGGCCGGCGGCAACCCGGACATGAGCGTGCTCCCGCACGACGTGGTGGCCGCGATGTCGGCGCGGATCCTCGCCGAGCGCGGCCCCGAGGTGCTCCAGTACGGCTCCGGGGCCGGGATCGGGCGCCTGCCCGGGCTGGTCGTGGAGCTCATGCGCCTGCAGGGCGCGGAGACCACGCCGGACACGATCCAGATCACCGCCGGGTCCCAGGCGGGTCTCGACCTCGTGACCAAGCTGTTCTGCGACCCGGGGGACGTGGTCGTGGCCGAGGGCCCCACCTACGTGGGGGCCCTCGGCGTGTTCGGCAGCTACGAGGTCGAGGTCGCCCACGTGGACGTCGACGACGACGGACTGGACCCCGAGGCGGTCGCCGGGCGGATCGACGGGCTGCGGGCCGCCGGCCGGAGCGTGAAGTTCGTCTACACCATCCCGAACTTCCACAACCCCACCGGGGTGACCCTCACCGAGGAGCGGCGCCGGCGGCTCGTGGAGGTCTGCGCCGAGCGCGGGGTGCTCATCCTCGAGGACGACCCGTACGCGCTGCTCGGCTTCGACCGCGCCCACCGGCTCCCGTCCCTGTACTCGCTGGACCCGGGCACCGTGATCCATCTGGGCAGCTTCTCCAAGATCTTCTCGCCCGGGCTGCGGGTCGGCTGGATCGCGGCGGCGCCGGCGGTGCGGGCCCGGCTGCAGATCGCGGCCGAGGCCGTGACCATCCACCCGTCCGTGCTCGGCCAGGAGCTCGCCGCCGAGTACGTGGCCAGCGAGCACTGGCGGCCCGCCCTGGACCGAGCGGTGGACCTGTACCGCGCGCGCTGCGCCGCCATGATGACCGCCCTCGAGCGGTTCATGCCCGAAAGGGTGCGCTGGACGCGTCCCGCCGGCGGCTTCTTCACGTGGCTGGACCTGGACCCGGCCCTCGACCACGGGGACCTCCTGGGCCGGGCCATCGGGCACGGCGTGGTGCTGGTGCCCGGCGGCGCCTGCTACGCGGACGGGCGCGCCTCCACGAGCCTGCGCCTCGCCTACTCCGCGGCCTCGCCGGAGGACATCACCGAAGGGGTCCGGCGGGTGGGGGAGATGCTGCGCGACTGACCTGCTGGGCCTCGGCGCCGCCCCCGGAGCTGGTGCGGTGTCCCCGGGAGGGGCGATACTGACCGCATGAGCGAGGAGCGGGCCGGGGGACTGTGGTTCCGCGCCCGGGGAAGCGGGCCGGAGTTCGTCCTGCTGCACCCCGGGGGCACGGACTCCCGGGCCCTGGGCCCGCTGGTCGCGGAACTGGCCGGCCGGTACCGGGTGATCACCCCCGATCAGCGCGCGCACGGCCGCACCCCCGACCGGGAGGGCCCGCTCTCCTACGCGGCGATGGCCGAGGACACGATCGCCTTCCTCGAGGAGGAGGCCGGCGCCCCGGTGCACCTGCTGGGGTACAGCGACGGCGCCGTCGTCGCCCTGACCGTGGCGCTGCGCCGTCCCGACCTGGTCCGGGACCTGGTGCTGGCGGCGGGGGTGCACCACCGCGACGGGTGGGAGCCCGGCGTCCTGGCGGGCGAGGCGGAGGTGCCGGCCTTCATGGTCGACGCCTACGCGGAGGTCTCCCCCGACGGGCGCGAGCACTACGGCGAGGTCGCGGCGAAGCTGCGGCGGATGCACGAGGAGGGGCCGGTCTTCACGGACGCGGACCTGGCGGGCCTCGACCTCCCCGTCCTGGTGCTCGTCGGCGACGACGACGAGGTGCGGCTCGAGCACGCCGTGGCCGCGTACCGCGCTCTGCCCCACGGGGAGCTGGCCGTGGTCCCGCACGCCTCCCACGGCGTACTGGTCGAGAAGCCGCAGCTGTGCGCGCGCCTGATCACCGACTTCCACGCCGCCGACAAGCCGGCCACGTTCGCCCCGAGACGGCGCCGGCCGGGATCCTGACGGAACGGGCCCGACGGGGCGTCGCCGTCGGGCGGACGGCCCCGACGGAGCACCGGCACCTCCGCGGCGGACGCCGGATCCGGTCCCGTTCGTGACGATCCCGGTCCGCCGAGTGGACCGGGGACTGAGGGTAGCCTAACCTCTCCTCCGGGGGATTCCCCGATCATTCACATGTCCTCGGCGGGCGCTCTGTCCAGGGACGTCGAACTGAGGTGGTTCTGTGCGCGCAGTTTTCCGGGTAGCGGCATCGACGGGTGCCGTCGCCGTTCTCACGTTGTCCGGGTGCGGTTTCAGCGGCGGGGACGGAGGGAGCGAGCAGGCGGCGGATACCGGCCAGCGGATCGTGGTGGACAACTTCCGTGCACCGGTGGCCGACTGGGCCCTCGAGAGCGACGCCGCCTACATCCTGTCCCTGTCCGGTTGCCTGGAGACCCTGACCCGCTACGACGAGGTCCAGGGGGAGATCGTCCCGGCCCTGGCCGCGGAGTGGGACCAGGTCTCCCCCACGGAGTGGGACTTCACCCTGCGGGACGGCGTGCAGTTCCAGGACGGCACCCCGCTCACCGCCGACGCGGTGGTGACCTCGCTCCAGAACGTCCTGGACGCAGAGGTCCCGGCCCGGGCCTTCAGCCCGGCCGTCGTCAGCGGCGTCGAGGCCGTCGACGAGCGCACGGTGCGGGTCACCACTCCGGAGGAGAGCCCCCTGGTTCCCTACCGGCTGGCCAGTGTCAACACCGGCGTGCTGGCCCCCGCCGCCTTCGAGGGCGGGGCGGTGGACCCGTTCGGGCACTGCACCGGGCCGTTCACCCCGGTCTCGGAGCAGCCCAAGCAGTCACTGACCCTGGACCGGAACGAGGACTACTGGGGCGGACCGGTGCAGCTCGCCGGGGCCGAGGTCCGGTTCATCACGGACGGGGCGACGCGGGCGACGCAGGTGCAGACCGGCGAGGCCGACGTCTCCCTGTCCATCCC
The DNA here is from genome assembly GCF_002287015.1 of Kocuria sp. WN036. NCBI lineage: Bacteria > Bacillati > Actinomycetota > Actinomycetes > Micrococcales > Micrococcaceae > Kocuria > Kocuria sp. WN036. The sequence continues at coordinate 29,213 of NZ_NSKF01000018.1, read as the reverse complement.
CGTCGCCAACCTGTCCGCGCTGGAGGCCGATCCCGGCGTCGAGGTCCTCAAGGCCGAGTCCCCGCGGACCGCGACGCTGTACATGAACAACGGCAGGGCGCCGTTCGACGACGTCGACTTCCGCAGGGCCGTCCGCTCCGCACTGGATCTCGACGCCCTGGCCGGCAGCGTCTACGAGGGCGCGGCCCTGCCGAGCACCGGGCCCTTCGCTTCGTCCGAGCCCTGGGCGGGCGAGGAGGCCGAGACGCCGCAGCAGGACGTGGCGGCGGCGAAGGAGCTCCTGGACGCCGCCGGCTACACCGCCGAGCGGCCGCTGGAGATCATCGCGATCGTGGAGCGGGCCGAGTTCGCCGACGTGGCCACCGTCATCCAGGAGAACCTGGAGAGCGTCGGCGTCCCCGTCACCATCACGACCAAGGAGTACGCCGCGGTGGAGCCGGACCTGCTGTCCGGGGACTACGACATGGTGCTCAGCCAGCGCAACCGCCTGATCGACATCGCCGACCCGATCGGGTTCCTCACCGCCGACTACACGTGCGAGGGCAGCTACAACCTCAGCCACTTCTGCGACGAGGACTACGACGCGCTCATCGCCCGGGCCGCCGGGACCGCCGACGCCGAGCAGCGCTACGAGCTGTACGCCCAGGCCGGGAAGATCCTCGAGGACCAGGCCGTGAACGTCTGGCTGGTCAACGAGCAGGCCATCGACGCGGTCCGCACCGACCTGCAGAACTACGTCCAGGACCCGCTGTCCCGGTACGTGCTGCGCGCGGAGACGACGAAGTCCGGCTCGTGAGCACGACCGGCAGCCGCAGAGCCCCGCGAGCGCGGGGGCGTCGATGACGGCGTTCCTCGCCAGGAGGACGGCGACCCTGGGGGTCACCGTCCTGCTGGCGTCCTTCGTGGTGTTCCTCATCCCCTACGTCACCCCGGGGGACCCGGTGCGCAAGATCATCCGGTCGCGGGTGGCGGGGGAGGTGGTCGACGACGCCGCCGCCCAGGGGCTGGCGCTCGAGCTGGGACTCCAGGACCCCCTCGCGGTGCAGTACCTGCGCTGGCTCGGCCGGCTCGCCGGCGGTGACCTGGGCCTGTCCTACGCCAGCCGGACACCGGTGATCGAGCAGGTGCTGCCCGCCCTGTGGATCACCGTGAGCCTGGTGGTCGTGAGCCTCGGGGTGGCGGCCGCGGTGTCCGTGGTGCTGGGGGCCGTGGCCGCCCTGCAGGAGGGGCGCCCGGCCGACCGGGTGATCACCACGGTCACCCAGGCCTTCATCGCGATGCCCGAGTACTGGCTGGCCCCGATGCTCGTGCTGGTCTTCGCGCTGCAGCTGTCCCTGCTGCCCTCCGCCGGGTGGGAGGGCCCCGCGTCCGCGGTCCTTCCGGTGGCGGTCCTGGCCCTGCGCCCCATCAGCTACTTCACCTCGGCGGTGCGCGAGGGGATGCTCGAGGCGCTGGGCGCCGAGCACGTCGTCGCCGCCCGGGCCCGGGGACTCAGCCACCCGCAGGCGGTCTGGCGCCACGTGCTCCCCAACGGTCTGCTGCCCCTCACCACGCTGGTGGCCGTGTGGTTCGCCGGTCTGCTGGGCGGGTCCGTCATCGTGGAGGTCGTCTTCGCGATCCCCGGCATGGGGAGGCTGCTGTTCGACGCCGTCCGCAACAGCGACATCCCCCTCGCCCAGGGCGGCGTGGTGGTGGTCGTGGGACTGGCGGTCGTCCTGACGACCGCGGCGGATCTGGTGCACGGCATCCTCAACCCCCGGATCAGGGGGCGTCATGCGTGACCGGCCCGTCCTGGTCCGGGCGGCGGCGGCGCTCCTGGCCCTGATCGTGCTGTCCGTGGTGTTCTCGCCCTGGATCGCACCGTACCCGCCGGCAGCCCAGGACCTCACGGCACGGCTCGCCCCGCCCGGCCCGGCGCACTGGCTGGGGACGGACCACCTGGGCCGGGACACCCTGAGCCGGCTGCTCGACGGCGGCCGGTTCTCCCTGGTGACCGCCGCCGTGGCCACCGTGCTGACCGCTGCGATCGGCACGGGGATCGGGGTGCTGAGCGCCCGCCGCCGGGGGTGGGTGGACGAGCTGCTCACCCGGACCAACGACGTCCTGCTGGCGCTGCCGGAGATGGTGGTGGCCCTGTTCCTGGTCGCCGTGCTGGGTCCCGGCCCCCTGTCCCTGCTCCTGGCCCTGACCGTGACCGGCTGGACGCCCTTCGCCCGGCTGGCCCGGGCACTGGCCTACGACGTCTCGGCCCGCGGCTTCGTCGAGGCCGCGCGTGTCCTGGGGTGCTCGCCGTCCTTCGTCGTCCTCCGGCACATCCTGCCGCACCTGTCCGGGCCCCTGCTCGGGCAGGCCGCCCTGCGGTTCGGCCAGTTCCTGATCACCGTCGGCGCCCTGTCCTACCTGGGGCTGGGGGTGCAGCCGCCGCAGTCGGACTGGGGGGCGATGCTGGCCGCGGCCCAGCCGTACGCCGTCCGGGCGCCGGTGACGGTCCTCGCCCCGGGCCTGGTGGTCTTCACCGTTGCGCTGTGCGTGACCCTGATCGGCCAACGGCTGGCGCACATGAGCAGCACCCGCATGCTGCTGCCGGCATCGTCGCGGACGGAACACGATGTCTGAGCGCCTCGTCGTCGAGGGCCTGCACCTCAGCCACCGGCCGGGCGCGGACGGCGCCGCTGGCCGCCCCCTCCTGTCCGGCGTCGACCTCACCGTGGCTCCGGGGGAGTTCGTGGCGCTGGTGGGCGCCTCCGGGTCGGGCAAGACCCTGACGGCCATGTCCGTCCTGGGCCTGCTGCCCCCGCAGGTGCACCGGGACGCCGGGACGATCCGGCTGGGTGACACCGACCTCGCCCGGGCCGGCGAAGCGGAGCTGAACCGTGTGCGCGGCGGCCGGATCGGCATGCTCTACCAGCAGCCCCAGCGCATGTTCAACCCCCGCCGGACCGTCGGCGAGCACCTGCGGGAACCGCTGACGCTCCATGCCGGCCTCCGCGGCACGCAGGCTCGTGCACGGACGCTGGAACTGCTGGCCGAAGTGGGGTTCGAGGACCCTCGGTGGTGCGCCCGGGCACGTCCCCACCAGCTCTCGGGCGGCATGGCCCAACGGGCCATGGTGGCCCTGGCCCTGGCCGGTCGCCCCGGACTGTTGCTGGCCGACGAGCCGACGTCAGCCCTGGACACGGTGCTCGAGCGGCAGATCCTGGAGCTGATCGACCGCGAACGGCGCGACCGAGGGCTGGGGGTCCTCTACATCACCCACAACCTGGCCACCGTGTCCGCCTACGCCGACCGGGTCGTGGTGCTGGACGCCGGGCGCGTGCAGGAGTCCGGGCCGGCCGGCACCGTGCTCAACGATCCGCGCAGCACGTGCACGAAGGCCCTCCTGGAGGCATCTGCCCTCACCCCCACCGGGACTCCGCCCGCCACCGGCGGGGCGCGCCCCCTCGTGGTGCTGGACGACCTCACCAAGCGCTTCGGGCCGAGGCGGCGGGAGGCCCGTCCCGCGGTGGACCGGGTGTCCCTCGACCTGCGGGAGGGCGAGATCCTCGGGGTGCTGGGCCAGTCTGGCTCCGGCAAGAGCACGCTCGCCCGGTTGATCGTCGGACTCGAGGCACCGGACAGCGGACGGGTCACCAGCACCCCGGGCGCCGACCGCGCCGGCTCCGGCGCGGCGGCCTCGCACGTGCAGCTCGTCTTCCAGGACCCGCACGACTCCTTCGATCCCCGCATGCCGCTGGGCACCAGCCTCGAGGCCCCCCTCCTGCGGCACCGGAACGGCACGCCCGGGCAACGGCGTGCGAGCATCCACGAGGTCGTGCGGGAGGTGGGACTGGAGCCGGAGCTGCTGGACAGGCGTCCCGGCCAGTGCTCCGGAGGCCAGCTGCAGCGGCTCACCATCGCCAGAGCACTGCTGCTGGAACCGGCGGTGCTCATCTGCGACGAGGCCACCTCGGCCCTGGACGCGGTGACCCAGCGCACCGTTCTGGACCTGCTGCTGCGCCTGCACCGGGACCGGCGCCTGTCGCTGGTGATGATCTCCCACGACCTGAGCGTCGTCCGCTACATGAGCCACCGGGTCGCGGTGCTCTTCCAGGGCCGCCTGGTCGAGCTCGCGGAGACCTCCGAGCTCTTCGCCCGACCGCGCCACGAGCACAGCAGGCAGCTGGTGGCGGCGGCACTGCCCCAGGTGTGCGCGATCCTGGACACCCACCGCCTGTCCGAGGAGCAGCTCGATGCCCTTCCGTGACCACCGGGCCGAGACGCGCACCCTGCTGGGCGCGCAGCTGGTGTTCAACCTCGGCTTCTACGCCGTGGTGCCCTTCCTGGCCGGAGCCATGGGCACCGAGTACGGCCTGGGCGCCGCGGCCATCGGACTGGTGCTGGGAGCCCGGACCTTCAGTCAACAGGGCATGTTCCTCATCGGCGGCATGCTGGCCGACCGGTGGGGTGCCCGCCGGGCCGTCCTCACCGGCTGCCTGGTGCGCATCGTCGGCTACGCCACGCTGGCGGCGGCGTCCGACTTCGCCCTGTTCCTCCTGGGCGCGGTGCTCACCGGTGCCGGGGGCGCCCTGTTCTCACCCGCCCTGGAGTCCCGGCTCTCCCACGCCGACCAGCCGGCGGGGACGGAGGGCCCGGGCCGCCGGACCGGCCGCCGGCGGTCGGTGTTCGTGTGGCTGGCGATCACCGGAGAGATCGGCGCCGTCCTGGGCCCGGTGCTGGGGTCGTTCCTCCTGGGCTGGGGATTCGACGCGGCCCTGTTCCTGGGGATCGGGGTGTTCACCGCGGTGACGGTCCTGCTCTGGTACCTGCTCCCGGCCGAACCGGCCCACCATCAGCCGGACCGAGACGCCGCGTTGCCCGCCGCGGCGCCCTCCGCGGCCGGCCCCCGGTGGGCCTGCCTGCGGGATCGGCGCTTCGTGACGTTCTGCGCACTGGCCGGGATGAAGATGCTGGCCTACCACCAGCTCTACTTCGCCGTGCCCGTCGAGCTGGGCCGGCGAGGCCTCGACGGTGCCTGGCTCGGCGCGCTGTTCCTGCTCGCCTCGGTCCTGACCCTGCTGCTGCAGCTGCCGGTCTCCGCCGCCGGTCTGCGCATGGGCCCCGGCGCCGCCCTGGCGGTCGGCTTCGTGCTCGAAGCCGGCGCGTTCACCCTGGTCGCCGCGACCTCGATGCACCCCGGGACCGCCTCCGGCTCGATGGCGCCGCTGATGGGCGCCGTCGCCGTCCTGATCCTGGGCCACATGCTCCTGACCCCCACGATCCTGTCCCTGATCCCGTCGTTCGTCCCGGCGCACGGACCCACCTCGGGGCGGGGCGCCTACTACGGGCTGGCCGCCACCTGCGGCGGCATCACCGTGCTGGCCGGCAACGCCGTGCTCGGGCAGCTGCTCGATCTCACCGACCGGCACCACTGGTGGCCCGGCACCCCCTGGGCGCCTCTGGTCGTGCTCGCGCTCCTGGCCGCCGCGGGCTTGCCGACCGTGCTCCGCGGCCACCGCACCGCCCGGCCCGCCGACGCGCCCTCCACCACGGCACCGGCTCGACGAACCCGCTGACGACCGGCGGCCGCGGGGCCTGCTCCTCGGCAGGGGACGGGGCTCCGCAACGGCGGCGGGAACCTCGCGCACCGGCGCCCCACTGGTTCCGTCCGGTCGTCGGCCTGCCGATGGCTAAGCTCGGGGGACGACGTCGAGCTGCTCCGCGGGGCAGCCTCCGAGGCCGCGGCGCCACGTGCCGTGCGCTCGGGGGAGGAGGCCATGTGCAGTCACTGACCGTAGGGGTTCTCGCTGATCCGGGGTTGCCGGAGAAGGTGGCCCGCCGGGTGGCCGAGGACCTGCCGCGGGCGCTCGCGGAACGCTCCGGCCGGGAACGCTCCGGCCCGGAGATCTCCTGGACGGTGGAGGTCAGCCGCGAGACCCTGCCCCTGACGGCCGAGGGGAACATCCCGCTGCTGGACAAGGCCGGCCGGCTGCGCGAGGAGCACGGGTGGGACTTCGTGGTGTACCTGACGGACCTGCCGCGCGTCCACGACGGGGAACCGCTGCTCTGCGAGGTCGGCGCGGCCGACGCCGCGGCGCTGGTCTCGCTGCCGGGCCTGGGCGCTGACCACTTCTCCCGCAAGGCCTGCCGGCTGCTGGCCGCCCTGGTCGGCGCGATCCGGGACGGCGCCGAGGACGCCCCTTCGCCGTCCGCGGTGCACGGGGCCCTGGGACGGGCGGCGGCGCGCAAGGTCTCCTCCGGGGAGGCGGGAGGCGCGGCCTACGTCGTGCTTCCCGGGCGGATGAACCGGCTGCGGCTGCTGATCGGCATGATCCTGAGCAACCAGCCCGGGCGCCTGCTGCCGGCCCTGGCCAGCTGCGTGGCGGCCGCGGCCGCCACCGGCGCCTTCGGCATCTTCTACGCCTCCATCTGGAACATGTCCGACGTCCTGTCCCCGCTCCGGCTGGCCACGATCAGCGTGGTGGTCACCGCCGCGCTCAGCGGCTGGCTCATCCTCCACAACGGCCTGTGGAACCGTTCCGCGGACGACGGCGAACCCTGGCGGTCCCGGTCGGACAACGCCTCCACCGTCATCACCGTGTGGCTGAGCGTGGCCCTGATGTACGTACTCCTGTGGGCGATGCTGCTCCTCGTGGGCCTGGCGGTGATCGAGGCCGGCTACCTCGAGTCCCAGCTGGGCCATCCCGTCGATCTCCTCGACTACCTGCACCTGTCCTGGCTCGCCGCGTCGCTGGGCACCCTGGCCGGCGCCCTGGGCTCGAACTTCGACAGCGACGAGGCCATCCGCGAGGCCACCTACAGCCGCCGGGAGCACCAGCGCCGCCGACTCGCCGACACCTACGACGACTGACCCGGCGCGGCCGGGTCACCCCCCCCGCAACCAGCGGGCTCAGGCCAGCAGGGCCTCGGCCGCGCGGCGCCCGGAGCGCAGGGCGCCCTGGGTCGAGCCGTCGGTGCGGTGGTCGCCGCACACGTACAGGCCGTCGCCGAGGGCGGCGGGCCGGTCGGCCACGAGCCCGGGCGGCTGCTCCGGCAGCGCCCGGCGCACCTCGTGCACGGTCAGCAGGTCCCAGGCGGCGGCGTCGGCGGACCAGATCGTGCCCAGCTGCCGGCGGACGTCGGCCTCGGCGGGGAGCTCGGCGCCCCGCGGCAGGAGGGCGGTCGCCTGGATCAGCGCCCGGCCGTCCGGGGCGTAGCTGGGGGCGGCGTTGCTGACCACGGCCGTGTCGACGAGCGGGCCGGTCGACTCGCCCGGCAGGACCAGGCACCCGAGGTCGGAGGGCGCGGCGTCCGCCGCGAACCACCAGGTCGCCTCGCCCTTCATGGGGGTGTCCGGCAGGTCCAGGAGCCGGGCGGCGGCCGGGCCCTCGGTGGCCACGACCACGGAGGACGCCCGCCAGGCGGCGTCCCCGGCGCCCACGGTCCACCCGTTCCCGGTGCGCTCCACCGCTTCCACGCGGGCACCGAGGACGGCCGGGGACCGGAGCCCGTCGTGGATCCAGGCCGGGAGCGCGCCCATGCCCCCGGAGGGCAGGCCGGGGGTGCCGAGCAGGAACCAGCCGACGAGCTCGCGCACGAAGGCGGCCGAGGTGCGGCCCTCGTCCTCGAGGATCACGCCGGCCAGGAACGGCTCGAGCACCAGGTCCCGCAGCGGTCCCCGCACCCCGGCGGCGTCGAGGGACTCGTGCCAGGGCAGGTCCCGCCGCTCCCGGCGCCGTGCGCGGAGGTCCAGGCCCGGGGCGAGCCAGGCCGCCAGGGCGGGCAGCCGGCGCAGCTCCACGAGCGGGCTGCGCAGCGTCCCCGGCAGCCGGGAGGGGACGCGGCGGGGGTCGGCGAGGACGTCGATGCCGTCGCCGCGGCGGACCCCGGCGGCGGCGTCGAACTTCTGGATCCCCAGGGCCGCGACGTCCACGCTGCGCCGCAGCTCGGTGTAAGCGGGGTTGAGCACCTGGAACCCGCGGTCGCAGCGGAAGCCGTCGACCGTGTCGGTGCGGATCCGGCCCCCGACGCCGTCGGAGGCCTCCAGCACCACCACGTCCAGTCCGTGCCGTTCGAGCAGGTGGGCGCACTGCAGGCCGGCGAGCCCGGCGCCGACGACGACGACGTCGTGGTCCACGGGAACCTCCTAGCGGATCGGGACGGCCGCGGCGGGATCGAGCTCCGCGGCCGGTGCCGCGGCCCGGGCGGGGATCGTGAACAGCGCCGACTCTACGGTCAGGCCCGGCCCGAACGCCAGGGCGCAGACGGTGCGGGTCTCGTCCGCCGGGGCCGCGTCGATCACCTGGCGCAGGACGTGCAGGACGGTCACGCTGCTCATGTTGCCGCGCGTGGCGAGCACGTCGCGGGACTCCCGCAGCGCCTCGGGCGGCAGCCCCAGGGTGTCCTCGAGCTTGTCGAGGATGCCGCGGCCGCCGGGGTGGAGGGCCCAGTCGGTGATGCGGTCCCGGTCGACGGGCCCCTCCGGCCCGTCCAGCAGCGCGGCGAGGGCGGTGTGGATGTTGTCCTCGAGGACCTGGGGCACCGCGGCGCCGAGGATCATCTCGAACCCGGCGTCGCCGATGGTCCAGGCCATGGCGTCCTCCCCGTCCGGGATCACGAGGGTGCGGAACCGGTCGAGCTCGAGCAGCGGGGTGACGCCCTCGGGGGCCCGCGCGCTGACCACGGCCGCCGCGGCGCCGTCGGCGAAGAGCGCGGCCCCCCGGATGGCGTCCGGGTCCCGGGCCGGGCGCAGGTGCAGCGTGCACAGCTCCACGGCCACGAGCAGGACGACGGCGTCCGGGTCCGCCGTGGCGATGGCCGCGGCCTGGCGCAGCCCGATCAGCCCGCCGTGGCAGCCCATGAAGCCGATGTGCGCACGGCGGACGGCCGGGTCGAGGCCGAGGTCCCGGACCAGCTGGTAGTCGGGGCCCGGGGCGAAGAAGCCGGTGCAGGAGACGGTCACCACGTCGGTGACGGTCGCGGGGTCGAGCCCGGGGCAGCGGGCGAGGGCGTCCCGCGCGGCCTCGGCGAAGAGCGCGGGGGCCTGCTCCACGTAGGTCCGGTTCCGGACGCCGGTGAGGGGGGTCAGGAACCGGCCGTCCTCCGTGATGTACGGGGATCCGGCGCGGGCGCCGTCCTCGACCAGCTCGGACAGCACCGTGTGCCGGCGCCGAACCCCGGAGGCGCCGAACACCGTGCGCAGCAGCCGGGCGTTGAGCCGGTCGGTGCCGGGCTGGGCCTGGTAGAGGTCCTGGGCGTCGGTCTGCTCGAGCACGTGCGGCGGGAGGGCCGTGCCGAGGGACAGGAGTGCGGGCGTCATCCCGTCCAGTATCCGTCCTCGGGCCGACAGGTGCCACGGAGGGCGCGCGGGGGCCGGGCGGACCCGCGGCCGGCGGGTCCGCCCGGGGCCGCCTCAGACAGTGCGGGTCGCGGCGTCGAAGTCCAGGCGCGGCAGCCGGTCGTGGCGCGGGGCGGCGGGGGCGCCGATGTTCACGACCATCAGCGCGCGCAGGCTCGTCCCCGCGTGGAACTCGGCGTCCACCCCGGGGGCGTCGAAACCGCCCATGGGGCCCGCGGCGAGACCGACGGCGCGCACGGCCAGCACGAAGTACCCGGCCTGCAGGTGGGCGTTGTCCCGGCCCATCTGCGCGCGCAGCTCCTCGTTGCCCGCGAACATCTCCTGGTTGCCGGCGGCGGGCGGGAAGACGACGGGCAGGTGCTCGTGCCAGTCCACGTCGTAGCTGAGCACCGCGACGGCGGGCGCCGCGGCGGTCTTCGCCCGGTTGCCCTCGGCCATGTGGGGGAGCAGGCGCTCCCGGGCCTCCGCGGAGCGGATCCACGTCACGCGCAGCGGCTGGATGTTCATGGCCGTGGGGCCCATCTTGGCGAGCTCGAAGGCCGCCCGGAGCTGCTCGTCGGCCACGGGGTCGTCGAGGAACTCCGAGGCCGTGCGGGCCTCGCGGAAGAGGAGGTCGGCGGCGAGGGCGTCGAGGGTGAGCTGGTCCTGCAGGGTCTCGGGGGCCACGGGGTGTCCTTTCGGAGGCACGGTCATCTTGATGTACACGTCAACAAAGAGCGGGGCGGGTCTATGCCGGGGACGTCGTGTGCCGTCCGTCACGTCGCGGCGCCTCCCGCTGGGTACCCTGGCCCCATGCCCCTCCGTCTCCCGCAGCTCCTGTCCGGACCGGACCGCCGCGCGGCCCGCTCCGGCGCCGAGGCGGCACGCGCCCTCCGATTGGGCGCGGCCCTGTGCGGGACGGGCGTGCTCCACCTCGTCCGGCCCGCGCTCTTCGACGGGCTGATCCCGCGGTCCCTGCCGGGCCCGCCCCGCGCCTGGACGCTGGGCTCCGGGGCGGCGGAGATCGGCGTCGGGGCGCTGCTGCTCCGTCCCGGCACCCGCCGCGCCGGCGGCTGGGCCGCGGCCGCCCTGTTCGTGGGCGTGTGGCCGGGCAACGTCACCATGGCCTGGCGGGCCCGCCGCGGCTCCCCGGTCCGGCGGGCCGTGACGCTCGTGCGGCTCCCCCTGCAGGTCCCCCTGATCGCCACAGCCCTGCGCATCGCCCGGGCGGGCTGAGGGCCCGCCGCCCGGCCCGGGGGCGTCCCCCGGACCCCGGTCCACGGGGTTCGCATTCGGTCACACACGCACACCGTCCCTACGCTGGGCAGAGCACAGGAGTGGGGGCTCCGTTTCCGCAGGGGGATCGCTCTCGCTCCAGTCCATCGGGGGGTGGGCCGTGCGCACCATCCCGCCTCCCGTCCCGACGGCCGGAGGAATCCTTGACCACCACCCGCAGCACCACCGCTTCCCTCGCGCTCGCGGCCGCCCTCGCCCTCGTCCCGCTGGGCTCCGCCGCGGCGGAGCCCGGGGCCGCCGCGACCGCGGGCCAGGCCGTCCAGCCGGTCCCGGCGACCACCGGAACCGCTCCCGGTGCCGACTCGGCAACGGCGGCGGCGACCGACCGCGTCGTCGTGAAGTTCCGGGACGGCACCGCCCCCGAGGACTCCCGCGACGTCGTGTACGCGCAGGCCGCCGGCCGGTCCGGGGGCGCCGGGCTCGTGGAGACCACGGCCACCGCGGACGGCGCCCAGGTGGTGCGGACCGACGGGATGCTGGCCGGCGCCGAGCTCGACGCGCTGACCACCGCCCTGGAGCAGGACCCCGCCGTGGAGTACGCGGAGCCGGACCTCCTGGCGACCACCACCGCCGTGCCGAACGACCCGTCCTACGCCGCGCTGCAGTGGAGCCTGTGGGACGACCCGGCCGGACTGGGCATGCCCCTCGCGTGGGACCGGGCCACCGGCGCCGGGCAGACCATCGCCGTCGTGGACACCGGCATCACCGCCCACCCCGACCTGGACGCCAACGTCCTGCCCGGCTACGACTTCGTCTCCACGGCCCAGAACGGCCGGGACGGCGACGGGTGGGACGCCGACCCGACGGACATGGGCGACTACCCCGACGCCGTGCTGTGCCCCAACAGCCCCATGCCCCCGAGCTCCACCTGGCACGGCACCCACACGGCCGGCATCGCCGCGGCCGACGCGAACAACGGACTGGGCGTCGCGGGGGTGGCCCCGGACGCGAGGATCCTGCCCGTGCGCGCCGTGGGCGCCTGCAGCCAGGGGTACATCACCGACGTCGCCGCCGGCGTCCTGTGGGCCGCCGGCGCCCCGGTGGCGGGCGCCGCCGCCAACCCGAACCCCGCGACGGTCATCAACCTCAGCCTCGGCGTGCCGGGGGAGTGCCCGGCGGTGCTGCAGTCCGCGATCAGCGAGGCCGTGAACCGCGGGATCCCCGTGGTCGTGGCCGCGGGCAACCAGGCCGTGGACGCCGCGCAGTCCGCGCCGGCCAACTGCGCCGGCGTGATCTCGGTCGCCGCGACGGACGTCTCGGGCGCGCTGGCCCCCTACTCCAACTTCGGCTCGGTCACGGTCGCGGCCCCGGGCGGGGACCCCTACGCGCAGATCCTCTCGACCGGCAACGCCGGGGCGCAGGGCCTCGGCGCACCCACGTACACGGAGCGCAACGGCACGTCCATGGCGGCCCCGGCGGTCGCCGGCACCGTGGCGCTGCTCCGGGAGCTCGCCCCGGGGCTGGGCGTGGCGGGTCTCCAGGACGCCCTGACCTCGACGGCCCGGCAGGCCCCCGGCGGGTGCGCGCCCGGCTGCGGCGCCGGCATCGTCGACCCGGTCTCCGCGCTGGTCGCGGTGCAGGGCGGCGAGCCCTTCAGCACCGCGGGCGGCATCGGGGCGCTGCACCGGAAGATCGGCGCGACCACCGGCGAGGCCCGCTCCCGGGAGCTGTGCGCCCTGGGCGGCACGCCCTGCTTCCAGGAGTTCGCCAACGGCTGGATCGTCTGGAACTCCGGCCTCGGGGCCCGCTGGCAGCAGGTCCTCCCGGCCCAGTGGTGGGCGATCCCCGCCGCCGGCTGACCCTCGCCCCGCCCGCCGGCGCCGTCCACCCGCTCGGGGTGGGCGGCGCCGTCGTCGTCCCCGGGCCGTTCCTCCGGGACCACCTCTAAGTCCAGCGAAAAGCATGGATCTTCCCATTCGGTAACACGAGCAGACGCTCCGTACGCTGAGCGCAGCGGCGCCGACTCCCCTTCCCGTGGTCGGCGCGCCGCAGCTCCCCCGCTGCGCGCTGCACCCCCACCGGCTGGAGAGTCCATGACGTCCTTCCACGGCCGCGCCCTGGCGGCCGCCCTGGTCCTGATCCTGGTCGGCGCCGCGGCCCCCGCCGCGGCCCGGCCCCCGGCCGAGGCCACCGTGCCCGCCGCACCGGCGCCCGCGCCCGCTGCGGAGGGGACCGGGAGCCCCGGCGCGACCGACCGGGTGATCGTGAAGTTCAAGGACGGCGCGGAACCCGCCCCGCGGGCCCGCGAGCGCGTCTACGCGGAGGCCGCGGAGCGGATCGCGCCCGGGGGCGCGGCGGCGGGCGAGCCGGCGGCGGCGCCCCTGCTGGACGAGATCAGCCGGACCGTGGACTCGGCCCGGGTCGTGGCGGCGGACGGGCTCCTCGACGCGGAACAGCTCGAGACCCTGACCGGCGCCCTCGAGGAGGACCCGGCCGTCGAGTACGCCGAGCCGGACCATCTCGCGAGCATCGCCGCGGTGCCCGACGACCCGTACTACGCGACGTCGCAGTGGAACCTCCAGCCCGCCGCGGCAGGCCTCGACCTGCCCAGCGCCTGGGACCGGGCGACCGGCAGGGGCCAGACCATCGCGGTCGTGGACACCGGGATCACGTCCCACCCCGACCTGGACGCCAACGTGGCACCGGGCCACGACTTCGTCTCCCTGCACGCCGGGGGCGTGCAGCCGGGCCACTCCCGCGACGGGGACGGCTGGGACCCGGACCCGCGGGACGAGGGGGACCACGCCGGTCCCGGCGAGTGCGGATCCGGCTCCGCCGCCCGCTCCTCCTCCTGGCACGGCACGCACACGGCGGGCATCGCGGCGGCGCGGGGCAACAACGGCACCGGTGTGGCCGGTGTCGCCCACGGCGCGACGCTCCTGCCGGTGCGCGCCCTCGGGGCCTGCGGGGACGGGTACGTGTCCGACATCGCCGTGGCCATCGCCTGGGCCGCCGGCGAGGACGTCGACGCCGTCCCGGCGAACCCCCACCCGGCGACCGTGGTGAACCTCAGCCTGGGCTTCCTCTCCGGCACGTGCCCGGCCGCCCTGCAGGACGGGATCGACCGGGCCCTGTCCCGCGGGGCGAGCGTGGTCGTGGCGGCGGGCAACCACGACCGCGACGCCAGGATGGAGTCCCCGGCCAACTGCCGGGGGGTGATCACCGTGGCCGCCAGCACCGACCGGGGCGCCCGCGCCGGGTACTCCAACTGGGGCCGGGTCACGCTGGCCGCCCCGGGCGGGGACCCCTCCCGGCAGATCCTGTCCACCGCCGACACCGGGAGCGCCCGGCCCGGCGGCGGCACCTACTCCTACAAGTACGGCACCTCGATGGCCAGCCCCACGGTCGCGGGGGTCGTGGCGCTGGTCCGCGAGACGGACCCGTCCCTCTCCCCGGCCCAGGTCAAGGAGGTCCTGGCCGCCACGGCCCGGCCCCTGCCCGGGTCCTGCCCGGGCGGCTGCGGCGCAGGGCTCGTGCACCCCAGGGCCGCCGTCGCCCGGGCCACGCTCCAGGAGGGCTACCGCACCCAGGGCGCCATCGGCGCCCTCCACGCCCGGATCGGCGCCTCCACCGGGGCGCCGCGCTCGCACGAATGGTGCGGCCTCGCCCAGGACGGCTGCTACCAGGAGTTCGAGCGCGGGGCCGTCTACTGGAGCGCGGACTCGGGCGCCCGGTGGGTGCACGGCGGTGTGCGCGGCGCCTGGAACCGCGCCGGCGGCGTGAACGGCCTCCTGGGCTATCCCCGGACCGGGGAGCGCGACAACGGCGCCGGCGGCGTCCACCAGCACTTCCAGCGGGGCACGGTCGTCTGGAGCGCCGGGACCGGTGCGGCCCCCGTGCACGGCGCCGTCGGCGCGCGCTGGGCGGCCCTCGGCGCGGAGACGGGTCTGCTGGGGCACCCGCTGGGCGGTGAGCACCGCGGTCCGGCCGGCGGGGCGCACCAGTCCTTCGAGCGGGGCAGGATCCTGTGGTCGCCCGCGACCGGCGCGCAGCCCGTGCGCGGGGCGATCGGCCGGGCCCACGCCGACCTCCGGGGCGAGCACGGCCGCCTGGGCTACCCGGTGACCCCGGAGCAGCGCTCCGGGGACACGGTCGTCCAGCGCTTCCAGGGCGGGTCGATCGGCTACCGCCACGGCGCGATCACGGTCTCCGCCCGCTGAGCGGGCCCGGGCCGCCCGGACCCGCTTCAGGAGTTGAGCTGGTGGATGCGGGCGCTCAGGACCGTGGCGAAGCCGCACCAGCCGGCGTAGGGGAGCAGGGCGGCGCCGTGCAGGGGCCGTGCCTGCGCCGCCCGGCGCGCGAGATCGGCGGTGCTGACGGTCAGCGCCGCGGCCGTGACCGTGGCCAGGCCGGTGTCGTGCTTCGTGAAGAAGACCCAGCTCCACCCCGCGTTGAGGGCGAGGTTCAGCGCGAGCGCCCGGCGGTAGCCGCGCTCGCGCCGTGCCGCCTCGGACGGGGTGCACCCCGGGCGCCGGATCGTCCGCACCCGCGGTCCGCGGCGGTGCGCGCCCGGGCGGGTCTGCCGCTGCAGCTCGGTGAGCACGGCCGCGGAGGTCACCGCGAGATCCGCGTAGAGCACGGTCCACACGACCGGGAACACGGCGGCCGGCGGCTGCAGCCCCGGCTTCCGCAGGTCCCGGTACCAGGGGCTGTCCACCCCGGCGGAGGCCGCGGTGCCGGCCGCGGCGGCCGCCCCCGTCTGCGCGCTGGTCTTGAGCAGGTTCGTCCAGAACATGGGTCAGTCCTTCGTCTCGGTGGTGTCCGGGTCCTCGGCGGCGTGCCGCCTCCCGACGGCGTCCCGGGGGCCGGTGCGGTCCGGTGGGCCGGCGGCGTCCCCGTCCGGACGGGTGCCGCCGGAGGCGTCCGCCCGCTGCCGGGCCCAGGTGCCCAGGATCCCGGCGACCACCGCCCCGGCGTGGCCGGCGGCCATGTCGCCCATGGTGTCCAGGTAGCCCACGTTCACCTGGGGGTCCACGAGGTAGTAGCCGGCGAACTCGAGGTACTCCCACACGAGGGCCAGTGCCGCGCCCAGGGAGCTGACCAGGACCACGTGGGAGACCGGGCCGGGGGACGAGAGCCGGGACCACCGCTCGAGGGCGCGGAACGTCAGCTCGGCCAGCACCGCGGTGGCCGCGAAGTGGACGACCAGGTCCCAGTGGTCGTACCTCTCGTAGAGCAGGAACACGGAGCTCCAGGCCGCGACCAGCAGCGTCAGGTCCGTGATGATCTCCAGGGCCGCGGGCAGCCGGGCCCGCCACGTGATGGTGATGGCCAGGCACACGAGCATCATCACGGAGGCGCCCACGGCGTCGAAGAACAGCGCGGTGAGCAGCACGGAGAGCGGGCCGAGCCACCGCACCGCCAGGGCGAGCCGGCTCATGCGCGGCCCCCCGGCAGCCGGTGCCCCAGGCGCGCCTGCCACCGCTCCCACGGGCGCTCGTCGGCCCAGTTGAGCCGGATCGTCCGGAAGGCGCGCGCCAGCCGGCGGACGGCGGGGCGCCCGCCCCGCAGCGCCCGCGGGGACATGCCCACGGACAGGCCGGGCCGGAAGAGGATCCGGTGCGCCGGGTCCAGCCGGAAGCTGAGGTCGAAGTCGTCGTGCAGCTCCGGGTCGTGCCGGTGGACGCCGTCCCGGACCTCGAGCCACCAGGAGCGGCGCATCGCCATGTTGGTGCCGAACAGGGGAGGGTGGGCCAGCGCGGCGGCCGTGCTGAGCACGTACAGGCCGATGTAGAGGGCGGAGAGCAGCCGGTCGAGGCCGGGCGGCAGGCCGTGGAAGCGGCCCGGGCCGGCCACGGCGACCACGTCCGGGCGGGACGCGAGGGCCGCGAGCAGCCCGGCGATCCACTCCGGGCCGGGGACGGTGTCCGCGTCGCAGCGCACCACCACCTCCCCCCGGGCGGCGTCGTAGCCGGCGGCCGCGGCGGGCGGGATGCCCGGCGCGGGCTCGTACACCACGCGGGCCCCGGCGGCGCGGGCCACGTCCGCGGTGCCGTCGCTCGAGGCGTTGTCCACCACCACGACCTCGTCCGGCGGCCGGGTCTGCGCGGCGAGCAGCCGCAGGCAGCGCGCGAGGTGCACGGCGTCGTCCCGGGCCGGCACGACCACGGACACCGTGGGGGCACCGGGCGCCCCCGGGGGCGGGAGGTCCGGTCCGGCGGGGTCTCTGCTCTCCGTCATGGCCCCATTCTCTCGCGCCCGCGCCCTAGAATCGGCACATGCAGTCCGACGAGGGCACGATCAGCACGTCCGGCGCCGCGGCGCCGGGCGGCAGCGCGCACCGGGGGCGGCGCGGATTCGACGTGCTCTTCCTGTTGCAGCAGTTCAGCACCGAGGCCGAGCGGTACGCGGACCAGGTCCGCCGCCGCTTCGGGCTGGCGCACAAGGACGTCCACGCCCTCAACGAGGTCATGCAGGCCAACCGCGCCGGCCGCCCGATCCGCGCCGGGGACATCGCCCGCCGGCTCGTGCTCAGCGGCTCGGCGACCACCACGGTGATCAAGCGCCTGGTCGCCGCGGGGCACCTGGTGCGCGCGGTCGACCCCCGCGACCGGCGGGAGGTCAGCCTGCAGGCCACCGAGCACGCCTACCGCTCCGGCCGCCAGATGTTCTCGGCCATGGGCGAGGAGGTCCTGGCGGTGCTCGACGACTGCACCGACGAGGAGATCGACGTCCTGCGGCGGCGCCTGCCCGAGCTCACCGAGGCGGTCCGCCGGGCCGGCCACCGGGCGGGGGAGGGCGCGCCCGAGGACGGGGCGGCGACCGGGGGGACCCCGCCCGCGGCGGCTCCGGAGGGTTCCGGGGCGGCTCCGCGCACGGCGTGACACGGACAATTGATTCGATTTTCGAAGGACTGTGGTGGAATGGGGGAATGGTGACGGTCTTCTCGCGCGAATCGGCCTTCTCGAGCGCTCGTCCGGGCACCGGGACGCGGACCGGGCACGGTGGGGGGCGAGAGCCTGCCCGGGTGCCCGTCCTGGAGGAGTTCCTCGCCGAGGCCACCGGCCGCGCCGAGGCCGTGGACCCCGGCTTCGCCCGGCTGTGGGGCGAGGTCGCCCGGCTCAGCTCCGGCGGCAAGCAGATCCGTCCGCACCTCGTGCGGCTCACGGCCGGCGCCTATCCCGCGCCCGAGCCGGACCCCGTGGTCGAGTCCGTCGGGGCGGCGTTCGAGCTGCTGCACACCGCCCTCATCGTGCACGACGACGTCATCGACCAGGACGAGCTGCGCCGGCACCAGCCCACCATCAACGCCGCCGCGGCCTCCCGGGCGTTCGCGTCCGGCTCGGGGCCGGACCAGGCGCGCCAGTACGGCGCGAGCGTGGGCGTCATCGCCGGGGACCTCGCCCTGGCCGGCGCGTACCGGCTCGTGGCCCGCTCCGGGCTCTCGCCCGAGCGGCTGCCCCGGGTCCTCGACCTGCTCGACGCCGCCCTGTTCTCCTCGGCCGCGGGCGAGCTGCTCGACGTCGACCACACCCTGCCCGGGGCCCGTCCCGGCCGCGAGCAGATCCTCGCGGCCACGTGCCTGAAGACCGCGGTCTACTCCTTCGAGACCCCCCTGCAGGCCGGGGGAGTGCTCGGCGGGGCCCCCGACCGGGACGTGGAGGTGCTCGGGCGCCTCGGCCGCACCGTGGGCACCGCCTACCAGCTCGTGGACGACCTGCTCGGCGTCTTCGGCGACCCGGAGGCCACGGGCAAGTCCGCGGTCAGCGACCTGCGAGAGGGCAAGCGGACCATGCTCGTGGCCGCAGCCCAGCGCACGCCCGCCGGCGAGGAGCTCGACGCGATCCTGGGCCGCCACGAGATCAGCAGCGAGCACGCCCTGCGCGCCCGTGACCTGCTCGAGCAGTGCGGGGCGCGGCAGGAGGTCGAGGACATGGTCGCCGGGTGCGCGGCCGAGGCCCGCGCCCTGCTCGACGCCGCGGGCCTGCCCGCCGCCCTCGAGGAGGACCTGCGCCGCATCGTGGCCGGGGCCACGGAGCGCATCCGGTGACCGCCGCCCAGCACACCGGGTCACCGGCCGAGGCCGCCGCCCGGTACGACGACACCGCCCAGCAGGCCGCCGCGACCGTCATCCGCCGCTACTCCACGTCCTTCGGCCTCGCCTGCCGGCTGCTGGGCCCGGAGATCCGCCCGCACGTCTACGCCGTCTACGCCCTGGTGCGGATCGCCGACGAGATCGTCGACGGCGCCAGCGCCGGCGCCGGCGTCCCGCCCCGGGGCTCGCGGGAGCTGCTGGACGGCCTCGAGGACGAGACGTACGCGGCGATCGAGCGCGGCTTCAGCAGCAACCTCGTGGTGCACGCCTTCGCCCGCACCGCGCGCCACGCGGGGATCGGCCCCGACCTCGTGCGCCCGTTCTTCGCGTCCATGCGCGCCGACCTCAGCGAGGACCGGCACAGCGCCGCCTCCCTCGACGAGTACGTGTACGGCTCGGCCGAGGTCGTGGGGCTGATGTGCCTGCAGGTCTTCCTGGCCGGCCGCACCGTGCCCGAGCGGCGCCGCGCGCAGCTCGTGGCGGGGGCCCGCCGCCTGGGCGCGGCGTTCCAGAAGGTCAACTTCCTGCGCGACCTGGCCGAGGACTACGGGGAGCTCGGCCGCGTGTACTTCCCCGGCGTGGAGCCCGGGGAGTTCTCCGAGACCGAGAAGAACCGCCTCCTCGACGACATCGACGCCGACCTCGCGGCCGCCCGCGCGGTCGTCGACGACCTCCCCGGGTCCTCACGCGCCGCCGTCCTCGCCGCCCACGACCTGTTCCGGGAGCTGTCCGTGCGGATCCGCGCCACCCCTGCCCGGGAGCTGCTGAGCTCCCGCATCCGCGTGCCGAACCCCCGCAAGGCCGCGCTCGCCGCGACCGCCGTGGTCAGGGCGCGCACCCGCCGCCGCCCCACCGGGCCCCGGGGACGGCACGCCGTGGTGGTGGGGGCCGGGATCGCCGGGCTCGCCGCCGCGGGCCTGCTCGCGAAGGACGGCTGGGACGTGACCGTCCTGGAGCGCGGGAGCACGACGGGCGGGCGCGCCGGGCGGCTCGAGCGGGACGGCTTCCGCTTCGACACCGGGCCCTCCTGGTACCTCATGCCGGAGGTCTTCGACCACTTCTTCCGGCTCATGGGCTCCAGCGCCGCCCAGGAGCTCGAGCTGCTCCGCCTGGACCCCGCCTACCGGGTCTGGGGCGAGTGCTACGAGCGGCCCATCGACATCCGCTCGGACCTCGAGGACACCGTGGCGCTGTTCGAGTCCGTGGAGCCCGGGGCGGGCGAGCGGATCCGGGCGTACCTGGCCTCCGCGAAGCGGACCTACCAGCTGGCCGTCGACCACTTCCTCTACACCTCCTACGCCTCGTTCACGCCGCTGCTCACCCGGCCGGTCGTGCGGGGCCTGCCCGAGCTCGCCCGGCACCTCACCGGCTCGCTGCACGACTTCGCCGCCGGCACCGTGCAGGACACGCGGCTGCGGCAGGTGCTCGGCTACCCCGCCGTCTTCCTGGCCAGCGCGCCCCGCATGACGCCGTCGCTCTACCACCTCATGAGCCACATGGACCTCACGGACTCCGTCCAGTACCCGCAGGGCGGGTTCCGCCGGGTCGTCGAGGCCGTCGAGCGGCTCGCCGTCGCCCACGGGGCACGGATCCGGACGGGCGCGGACGTGGTGCGGATCAGCACCTCCCCGGCCGCCGAGGGCCCCGTCCGGGCCACCGGCGTCGTGTGGCGGGACGCGGACGGGGCGGAGCACGAGCTGGCGGCGGACGTCGTCGTCTCGGCCGCGGACCTGCACCACACCGAGACCGCGCTGCTCCCGCGCGAGCTGCAGAGCTACCCGCAGCGGTACTGGGACCGGCGCCAGACCGGCCCCGGGGCGGTGCTCGTGATGCTCGGGGTCCGCGGGGAGCTGCCCGAGCTCCCGCACCACAGCCTGTTCTTCAGCGAGGACTGGGACACGAACTTCCGGGCGATCTTCGAGGAGCCCACGAGCGTCCCGGACCCCGCGTCCGTCTACGTCTGCAAGCCCTCGGCGACCGACCCCGGCGTGGCCCCGGACGGGCACGAGAACCTCTTCGTGCTGATCCCGGTCCCCGCCGACCCCGCGCTGGGCGCGGGCGGACCGGACGGCACCGGCTCCCCGCGGGTCGAGGCCGTCGCGGACCGGGTGATCGACCAGGTCGCGGCGTGGGCCGGTGTGCCGGACCTGCGGGAGCGCGTGGTGGTGCGCCACACCGTGGGCCCCGAGGACTTCCGGCGGGACTTCAACTCCTGGCGCGGCAACGTGCTCGGTCCCGCCCACGTGCTCAAGCAGTCCGCGTTCTTCCGGGGCGCCAACCGCAGCCGGAAGGTCGCCGGCCTGCACTACTGCGGGGCCTCGACGATCCCCGGCATCGGCCTGCCGATGTGCCTGATCAGCGCGGAGATCCTGCTCAAGGACCTGCGCGGGGACACCTCCACCGGACCGCTGGCAGAACCCCTGGTGCCGCGCGGATGAGCTTCGTGTACCTCGGCTTCCTGCTCCTCAGCCTGGCCGGGATGGTGCTCCTCGACGTGCGGGAGCGACTGTTCTTCGCCCAGGACCCCCGCCGGGCGGCCCTCGTGCTGCTCGTGGGCCTGGTGTTCTTCCTCGCCTGGGACGTCGCCGGGATCAGCCTCGGGATCTTCCTGCACAGCCGCAGTGCGTGGGCGACCGGCTGGATGGTCGCCCCGCAGATCCCCGTCGAGGAGGTCGTGTTCCTCGTGTTCCTCTGCTACCTGACGATGAACCTCGTCCGGCTCACGGAGAAGGCGCTGGCGCGCCGCTCCGCGGCGGCCGGTCCGGCCCGCGGAGGAGCGGACGCCCCGTGACCTACGCCCTCGTGATCCCCGTCTTCCTCGCGCTCGCCGTGACCCCGGCCACCCTGCTGGTCCGCCGGCCCTCCCCGGCGCCGCCGCGGCGCCGGGCCCTGGCCGTGCTCGGGATCTCCTTCGCCGTGCTCGCGCTGCTGACGGTCGTGTTCGACAACCTCATGATCGCCGCCGGGTTCTTCGACTACGGGGCCGGGCACATCACGGAGCTGCGGATCGGCCTCGTGCCGGTCGAGGACTTCGCGTACCCGCTCGCCGCGCTGCTGCTGCTGCCCTCGCTGTGGTGGGGGCTGGCCGAGCGCGGCCGGCTCACCGCCACCGTGCGCACCCTCGTGGCCACCTCCCGGCCGGTCTCCTGGGTCAACACCGCCTACCCCTTCGCGGCGGCCTACGTCCTGAGCACAGGCCGGGTGGACCTGCCCCTGGTGGTGGGGACGCTGTTCTTCCTCTTCCCGTACAACCTCCTGATGTACGGGATCAACGACGTCTTCGACTACGAGTCCGACCTCCGCAACCCCCGCAAGGGCGGTGTCGAGGGCGCGCTCGTGGACCGCTCCGAGCACCGGACGGTCCTCGTGGGCTCGGTGCTGACGGCGCTGCCGTTCCTGGCGTACCTGTTCCTGGCGGGCGGGGCCGCCGCGGCGGCGGTGCTCGGGGTCAGCCTGTTCGCGGTGGCGGCCTACAGCCTCAAGGGGCTGCGCTTCAAGGAGGTCCCGTTCCTGGACTCGGCGACCTCCGCCACCCACTTCGTGTCCCCGGCGGTCTACGGCCTCGTGCTCGCCGGCGCGGCCTGGTCGGGGGGCCTCGTGGCCCTGTGCGCCGGGTTCTTCCTGTGGTCGATGGCCTCGCAGGCGTTCGGGGCCGTGCAGGACGTCCAGGCGGACCGGGAGGGCGGGCTGCGCTCGATCGCCACCGTCCTGGGCGCCCGCCCCACGGTGTGGGCCGCCGCGGCCCTCTACCTCGCCGCCGGGGTGCTCCTGCTGCTCGCCCCCTGGCCCGGGCCGGTCGCGTCCCTCCTGGTGCTGCCCTACCTCGCCAACCTCGTGCCCTTCCTGACCATCACGGACGCCGGCTGCGAGCGCGCCAACCGGGGCTGGCGGCGGTTCCTGTGGCTGAACTACCTCACCGGGTTCCTCGCGACGCTGCTGCTGCTCTGGGCGTGGGAGCTCGCCCGCTGACCGGCCGCCCGGCCCGGGGCGGGGACCTGCCGTGGGCTCCGGCCCTACCCGAGGCGCTTCAGCAGCTTGTCGGTCGAGATCATGGCGCCGCCCAGCACCGCGGGCAGCCCGCCGCCCGGGTGCACGGAGGCGCCCACCCGCCACAGCCACGGCCGCAGCGGACTCGTGTGGGCCGGGGCGTGGAACGGGCCGCTGCGCCACGCGGGACGCACGGCGCCGTAGAGCGCCCCTCCTGCCGAGCCGTGCGCGGCGAAGTACGCGGGGTCCAGGATCTCCGCGCTCCGGAAGCGGTCCGTGATCGGCCCGGGCAGCCCGAGCACCCGCGCCGTGCGCTCGAGCTCGCGCGCGACGAACGGGTCCTCGAGGGTGTAGGACTTCCCGTTGGCCGGCGCGGTCAGCAGCAGGGCGAGCGTGGCCGCGCTGTTGGGGTGGCCCGCGTGCGCCGGGTAGTGGTTGGCGAAGGCCATGGTCTGCTCGGGCTCGGTCCCGGCCTCCAGGTCGGCGTAGAGGTCGGCGGGCCGGTCGGGCATGATCACCCCGTGCCGGGGCGTCCCCTCGGGCAGCTCGTGGTCGAGCACGGCGTAGACCGCGATCGCCGAGCAGCTGAGCCGGCGCGGTGCCCGGGGCGCGCGCCCGGCGAGCAGCCCGTCCAGCCGGTGGGCGTCGAGCCCGCTGACGACGGCGTCGGCCGGGTACGCGCCCCGGGCGGTCAGGACGCGCCGGCGGGCGACGGAGGTCACCGGCTCCCCGGTGCGGAGCTCGACCCCGGCGTCCACGGCGAGGCGCCGGAGCGCCTCGACGAGCTCGTAGACCCCGCCCCGGGGGATCCAGACGCCGTCGCGCGCCATGACGGCGGGCATGCTCGCGTAGAGGGCCGGGGTCCGTGCCGGGCCGACACCGGCGTTGAGGGTGTGGATGGCGATGACCTCGCGCAGGCCCTCCGGCATCCAGGTGAGGCTGTCGAGGTAGTCACGGGTCGTGAGCCGGCGCCCGTACAGCGTCCCGAGCCGGCCCAGCGCGGGATAGGCCGCCCGGTCCAGCACGTCGGTGGTCAGCAGCCGGGTGATGTCCGGGCCGAGCACGCCGTGCTCGGCCTCGAAGCGGGTCCAGGCCGCGTGCCAGGGGTGCCCGGGCGGGACGGGCAGCTCGCACCGGGTGCCGCGGTAGTAGTACGTGCCGACCGCGGGCAGGCGCTCCAGCTCCAGCCCGGCGGTCTCCTCGGCCCTCGGCGCTCCGGCTCCTGCGGGGCCGGCGTCCCGCAGCCGGTCCAGGCGGCGGAGGAGCTCCTCCCACACCCCCGGGAAGGTGAAGAGGGACGGTCCGGTGTCCAGGCGCTGCCCCTCGGCCTCGAGCCGGCGGCTCTTGCCGCCGAGGTGGTCGGCGGCCTCGAGGAGGGTGACGCGGTGACCGGCGTGGCCGAGCAGCACGGCCGAGGTCAGCCCCCCGATCCCCCCGCCGACGACGACGACGCGGCTCACGGGTACAGCCCGAAGAACAGCGCCACCGTCAGCTGCACGCCGGCCACGGCGCCGGCGACGTAGGGGAACGCGATCGAGTACCGGTACAACCGGTGCCCGGTCCCCGGCCTCGGGTCCCGCAGGAGGGAGACCACGAGCCACCCGGCGATGAGCGCGTTGACCGCGGCCACCGGGAGGCTGACCAGCGCGAAGCCCAGCGTGGACACGGCCCACCAGCCGCCGCTCCACAGGGCCGTCCCGCGCGCGCCCAGCCGGACCGCCGTCGTCGTGATGGCCACCGCGCGGTCCTCCTCGATGTCCTGGACGGCGTCGAACGCGTGCTTGGCCACGCTCCAGGCCATCAGGCCGAGGGCCGCGGGCCACACGGGGGCCGCCCCGAGCGCGTGGGCGACGAAGACCAGCGGCAGCGCGTAGGCGGCGTTGCTCAGGGAGTCGAGGTACGCCCGGGCCTTGAAGCGCAGGGGAGGGGCCGAGTAGAACACGAAGACCAGGACGTACAGCGCGATCCAGCCCAGCGCGGCCGGGGGCAGGGTCACGGCGAACCAGACGACGAACGGCACGTTGGTGACGAGCACCGCGGTCAGGATCGTGCGCACCTCCTCGGACCGGATGAGGGCTCCCTCGAGCGAGCCCTTGCGGGGGTTGAGGGCGTCGGTGTCCTGGTCGAAGACGTCGTTGACGCCGTAGATCAGCAGGTTGAAGGGGAGGGTGAGCCACAGCAGCAGCGGCAGCGCCTCCCACTGCCAGAGCGAGCCCGCCAGCCACATGCCCACCACGCCGGTGCCCAGGGCGTTGATCCAGAGCACCGGTCGCGAGATGTGCACGATCCGCTGGAGCGCGGGGGCGAATCCGGCCTGGGGCACGGCGGCGGACCTCCTCGGACGTCAGGTGACCCGGGGGTCCGGGTGCACCCCACACTACGTCGGTTCCGGGGCCGTTGCGGCGGCGGGCCCCGGCGGTCCCGGGGTGCTCCGCCGGTCCGTTCGTGCGCCGTCCCGCCGCGGGGCAGACTGTGGGGGTGCGCATGATGCTGCTGACCTCCGGAACCCGCGGCGACGTGGAGCCCTTCGCGGCCCTGGCCCGGCACGCCGCCGCACAGGGCCACCGGGTCCGGCTGGGGGTGCCGGAGAACTCCGGGGTGGACCTGGCCGGGATCGACACCGTCGGCCTGGACGTGGACTTCCACCGGCTGATGGACGCCCCCGGGGCCTCGCCGCGGGCGGCGGTGCACCACGTCCGCGCGGAGGTCCGCCCCGGGATGCGGCGGATGTTCTCCGCGGCGGTGCGCGAGACCCTGGCGTTCGACCCGGACCTGGTCCTGCACCACCCGCTGATCCTCAGCGCGCCGGCCGTGGCCGACGCCCTCGGCGTCCCCCGCGCGCTCGCCGAGTTCGTGCCCGTGGCGACGCCCACCCGGGAGTTCTCCGCACCGGGCGGGCCCACGGTCTCGAAGGACCTCGGGCGGTTCAACCGGGCGACCTACGCGGTGCCCCGCGGCGGCGCCCGGCTGTTCCGCCGGGACGTCGAGCACGCGTGCCGGCAGCTGCCCGGCGGCCGGGCGCCCCGGCACCCCGCACCCTCCCGCGCCACGCTGATGGGGATCAGCCCGCAGCTGCTGCCCCGGCCCGCCGACTGGCCGGCCCGGGTGCACCTGACCGGTGCCTGGCACCCCGGCGCGGCCGCCCCCGCCCCGGACCCGGCGGTGGCCGAGTTCGTCCGGGGCGGGCCGTGCCTGGTGGCGACCTTCGGGTCCATGGCGGCCGGGGACCCGTCCGCGCGGGGGAGGACGGTCGTGGACAGCGCGCGCGCCCACGGGCTGCGGACCCTCCTGGTCACGGGCTGGGGCGGTCTGTCCCTGCCGCCGGACCGCCGCGGCGAGGACGTGCTGGTGGTGCCGGCCGCCCCGCTGGGCGCCCTGCTCCCGGACGCCGCGGTGGCGGTCCACCACGGCGGAGCCGGGACGGTGCACGCGGTGGCCCGTGCGGGCGTCCCGTCCGTGGTGGTGCCCTTCCTCGTCGACCAGCCCTTCTGGGGCCGGCAGCTGCACCGGCTCGGCATCGCCGCGGCCCCCATCCCGCGCCGGTCGCTGACGGCGGAGGCCCTGGTCCCCGCCGTGGGCGACGCCCTCGCCCGCCGGGAGCGGGCGCAGCGCGTGGGGCGCGCGGTCCGGGCGGAGCAGGGCCTGGACACCGCCCTCGACGTCCTCACCGGCCTCTGAGCGCGGGCCGCCTCCCGGGGCACGTCCCCGGGATCTCGTGACCGGGCCGGCGACCCCGGCAGAAATCATCAGCGGGGCTGACGGATCAGCATGGGAAAACATCGCTGTTCCGCACGGATGACGCCCCCGATACTGGAGGGACCGGGCGACGCCCCGCCCGCCGCCACCCCTCCCGGAGGACTGCACCATGACCGTCGACCTGCTCCCGCCCCGTTCCCCCCGGACCTCCTCGCGCCCGGACGACGCCGCCGGCCGCGGACCGGCGGCACCGCTCCTCCGGGGCGGGCGGCACAGCTGGGCCGACGTCGAGCAGGACTGCCCGTACTGCGCGGGTCCCGAGACCGACTGAACGGCGCCCCGCCCGAGGCGTCGTCGGGGCCTCCGACGTAGTGTGGTCGGGAACACCCCGACCGTCAGGAGGTCCGCCGTGGAACGGCGTCTGCCCCAGTGGTCCGAGCTGCGCCCGCTCCTGCAGTTCGAGCCCCCCGCCCTCGACCGCCGCGCGGCCCGGCTCGCCCGGGCCGCGGACCTCTGGGACCTGCGCCGGATCGCCCGCCGCCGCACCCCGCGCCCGGCCTTCGACTACGCGGACGGCGCCGCCCAGCGCGAACTGACCCGCCGGCGTTCGCGGGAGGCGTTCGACGCGGTCGAGCTGCTGCCCCGGATCCTGCACGGCATCGCCGCTCCCGACCTGTCCACGCCGATCGCCGGGGCGCGGTCCGCGCTGCCGTTCGGGATCGCCCCGACCGGCTTCACCCGCTTCATGCACGCGGAGGGTGAGATCGGGGGAGTCCGCGCGGCGGAGCGGGCCGGCATCCCCTTCACGCTGTCCACCATGGGCACCCGCTCGCTGGAGGAGGTCGCCGCGGCCGGACCGGACGCGACCCGCTGGTTCCAGCTGTACCTGTGGAAGGACCGGGCCAGGTCCCGGGACCTGCTGGAGCGCGCCGCGGCCCACGGCTACGGCACCCTGCTCGTCACCGTGGACACCCCGGTGGCGGGCCAGCGGCTGCGGGACGTGCGCAACGGCATGGTCATCCCGCCCAGGCTGACGCTGCGGACGGTGGCCGACGCCTCCTACCGGCCCGAGTGGTGGTTCAACTTCCTCACCACCGACTCCCTGAAGTTCGCGTCCCTCTCGAGCACGAGCGCCGACCTGCCCACCATCACGAACTCGATGTTCGACCCGACCCTGTCCTACGCGGACCTCGAGTGGATCCGCTCCGTGTGGCCGGGGAAGCTCTTCGTGAAGGGGGTGCTGACCCGGGACGACGCCCGGCAGTCCCTGGCCGCCGGGGCCGACGGGCTGGTGGTCTCCAACCACGGCGGCCGCCAGCTGGACCGCGCCCCCGCCTCGCTGCACGCGCTGCCCGAGGTGCGGGACGAGGTGGGGGAGGGCGTCGAGCTGATCCTCGACTCCGGGGTGATGAGCGGCGCCGACGTGATCACCGCCCTGTGCGCCGGAGCGGACTTCGTGCTCATCGGCCGGGCCTACCTCTACGGGCTGATGGCCGGCGGGCAGCAGGGGGTGGAGCGGGCGATCGGGCTGCTGGCCGAGGAGGTGCGGATCAGCATGCAGCTGATGGGCGCCGAGACGGTCGCCGACCTGGGCCCGCACCTGCTCGGCGCCCGCCACCACCCCGACCGCTCCCGCCGGGACGCCCCGGCCGACCGGCGCTGAACCACCGGCCCCCGCACCGAGGAGTCGCGTTCCGCCTCCGCCGCTGCCGAGGGGTCGCGTTCTGTCGACAAGTGACCGCGATACCGGCCGAGCGCGACCCCTCGCGATGGGGGTGCGCCGGACGCGACCCCTCGCGGGCGGCGGCGGGACCGGGGGCCGCTAGAGGTCCGCGAGCACCGACACCGGGTTCTCCACCGCGTCGGCCACCATGCGCAGGAAGCCGCCGGCGGCCCCGCCGTCGCACACCCGGTGGTCGAACGCGAGGGAGAGCTGGGTGACCTTGCGGACGGCCAGCTGCCCGTCGACCACCCACGGGCGGTCGATGATCCGGCCGATCCCGAGGATCGCGACCTCCGGGTGGTTGATGATCGCCGCGGCCCCGTCCGTGCCGAACACCCCGTAGTTGTTGAGGGTGAACGTGGAGCCGGACAGCTCGGCGGGCCCGGCCTTGCCGGAGCGGGCGAGCTCGGTGAGCCGCCGGAGCTCGGCGTCGAGCCCGCGGGCGCTCAGGGTGTGCGCGCCGCGGATGTTCGGCACCACGAGCCCGCGGTCGGTCTGCGCCGCGAAGCCGAGGTTCACGCCGTCGAAGCGCACGATCTCCTGGCTGCCGTCCTCGAGGGTCTCGATCCGCGTGGCGAGCTCGGGGTGGCGGGCCAGGCCGGCAAGCACGAACCGCGCGATCAGGGCCATGAGCCCCGGTGCGGTCGCGGGGTCCTGGGCCTTGAGCTCGGCGCGCAGCTCCACGAGCCTCGTGGCGTCCACGTCCACCCAGACGGTGGCCTCGGGGATCTCGGCGCGGGAACGGGTCATGGCCTGCCCGATGACCTTGCGGATCCCGGAGACCGGGACCCGCTCCGCGACCCCGAGCCCCGTGCGGGCGTCCACGGCGGACGGCGCCGCGGTGGTGGACGGCACCGGGGCGGGGGCCGACGACGTCGGGGCCGTGCTCTCCCGCGCGGCCGGTGCGGCGGGGGCGGCCGCCGCGGTCACCACGTCCCGGCGCAGGATGAGCCCGCCGGGGCCCGAGCCGCGCACGGTGGAGATGTCGACCCCACGGTCCTTGGCGAGCTTGCGCACGATCGGCGAGACGACCGTGGGCGCCAGGCGCGGGGCCGAGGCCATCGCGTCGTGGGCGGCACCCGCGGCCTGCGCCGCCCGGGACGCGGCCTGCTCCGCGGCCCGCGCGCGGGCGGGCTCGGGGACCGGCCGGGCGGCGGAGGCGG